>JBNKZT010000170.1:0-13056 GCA_050301775.1 Promineifilaceae bacterium (SeqCode) | reverse complement strand
CCTTCCCACATGATGTAGGTAACGCTGGTACGGGTACAGGCCGGTTGAGGACGATACGGCCGTGTCCACGCCACTCCCACACCTTCAGCATCCGGCTCACGCAGCAAAAACAGCCGCACATGGCTGCCCGTCGCATCGCCAAACGTCAACTCACCCCGCCCCGCCAACGTAAAAGCAAAGATGGGAAAAGCCATTACCAACAGCCAGATAATGACCATAATCAAATAACCCAAACGGCGCAGCCACTGTTTCATTACAATAAAAATTGGAGATGATGGGCCGCCCCCACCATCTCCAATTCCATTTACACTTTCCTTAAATTTTGCGGTTACTTCAATCCCATGCCTTGGAGATACAGCTCTGTCGTGTACTCCTTGACCATGCGGCGCATACTAAATTGCGGCGCACTGGAACGAATTGCTTCACGCATCACTTCAACCCAGCCGCGCGGCACATCATCCCGGTCACGACTGTAATACAAAGGCACAATTTCCTCTTCCAGCAAGCGGTATAAGACTTGCATATCATAATCGTCCTGGGCATCATGCGAATCAAACTCATCTCCATTGATAGCCCAGCCATTGGCCCCGTTGTACCCTTCGACCCACCAACCATCCATAATGCTCAGATTAGGCACGCCATTCAGAGTCGCTTTCATGCCGCTTGTGCCGCTGGCTTCACGCGGACGGCGCGGCGTATTCATCCAAACGTCTACCCCTTGCACCAGATAGCGAGCCATATGCATGTCATAATCTTCAATAAAAGCAACCCGGCCGCCCAATTGATTGTGCTTGGCCATGTTGTAGATTTGTTGAATCAACGCTTTACCGGGGTCATCAGCCGGATGTGCTTTGCCGGCAAAAACAATTTGCACCGGCCGGTGAATGTTTAACAACATCTTTTGCAAGCGATCAAAATCGCGAAAAATTAAGTTAGCTCGTTTATAGGTGGCAAAGCGGCGGGCAAAACCAATGGTTAATGCATCAGGATCGAGCATGGTGCCGCCCGTGAGGACTTGTGTGGGATCGTTACGGCCGTCAATCCACCGCCGCCGCACATGTTCCCGCAAAAAGCTCATCAATTTACGCTTTAAATCCAAATGAACATCCCACAAATCCTTGTCCGGAATATCAACCAGTTTCTGCCAAAGCATGGGATCATCATGGCGCGCCAGCCAATCCGGCCCCAGGTACTTTATAAACAAATCACCCATTTCATTGGAAATCCATGTTGGGGCATGAACGCCATTCGTAATAGAACTGATCGGCACCTCATCTACGCTTTTGTGCGGCCAAACCTCTTGCCACATCTTGCGTGACACCTCGCCATGCAGTTTACTCACACCATTTGACTGCCCGGCCATCCGCAGGGCCATCACAGTCATGTTAAACGCCATGCCCCATTCCTCTTGATGGCCTCCCAATCCCAGGAACTGTTCCCGGCTGATACCCAGTTCATCCCACAAACCGTTGAAATAGTTTTCAACCATATGGAAACTGAACGTATCATGACCGGCTGGAACCGGTGTATGGGTCGTAAAAATGGTATGTTCCCTGGTTTTCTGGGCGGCTTCCTCGAAGCTCATCCCCTGGGCGACATACTCACGTATGCATTCCAAAACAAGGAACCCGGAATGACCTTCATTCATGTGAAAAGCATCCGGATTGATGCCCAGCGCCCGTAAAACGCGCACCCCACCGATGCCCAGCATAATTTCCTGACGAATACGCATCTCGCTGTCGCCGGAATACAACCGAGCCGATAGTTCACGATCCCAGGGATCGTTATCATCAACATCGGTATCCATCAAATAAAGTGGAATACGACCGACTTGAACACGCCAGATTCGCGCATAAACCAAACGGCCGGCCAGATTGACGCTGATTTTCAGCGGTTGGCCATCAGGATTGGTCACAGCCTGAATAGGCGCATGACTGGGATCGAGCTGCTGGTAAACAGCTTCCTGCCAACCATGGGAAGGCAGCCGCTGCCGGAAGTAGCCCTGCGGGTACATGAACCCGATGCCCACAAAAGGCAGGCCCAGGTCGCTGGCTTCTTTGGCATGGTCGCCGGAAAGAATACCCAGACCACCAGAGTAAATAGGCAGGGAATTATGCAGCCCAAATTCAAATGAAAAATAGGCGATGGTTTTGTCTGTTATTTCAGGGAATTCGGTGTGGAACCAGGAACGGCCGTTACGCATTTCCTCATCATACATCAACATTACCTTATTATATTGGCGTATGAATGCGGCGTCCTTTACGGCTTCTTCCAATTCTTCAACACTCATTTCCCGTAACATTTGCACTGGATTATGCTGTGTGCGCCGCCACAACGGATAATCCAGCCGCCGGAACAATTCTCGTGCTTCCGGAGTCCAACTCCACCACAGATTGTAAACCAATTCCGGTAAACGGTTAATTTTTTCAGGCATTTTTTCGTCGAGAAGTGTCATTTAATAGTCCTTTTTGACGTCTGAATTTTTGTCGACAAAGTTAGCAAATCGTTGCCACATCAACTATTAGAGCATTTTATTATAACATTTCCTCAAAAATGATGGGAGAGTACTTTTTACCAATAAAATTAAGTGGGAAAGCGTGTTTTTTTGTAACATCCGCCTATACACATCAGGCGTCAAAATGAGTGTGATCGAAGATAGAACGTTGGGGATACGGCCGTTTCGCCCGGTCAATCGCCATTCTGGCAAATTCATTCAGACAGTGATCAAACTGCTCAACCGTCATCAACTCCAGGTTCATCACAGGAGCCGGATTGGTACAGTTAATCACATAAAGCTGATCACCGTGCTGCACAAATTCAACCATGTTGACATCGTAGCCATAAGCACGGGTTAACGTCAGAGATTGATGAACAAGCTGCCGGCCCAATTCATCATCCAGAGAGAGCGTTTGAGTATGATAACGGCAGTCATCCGGCAAATACTGCAAAGTAACTACCGTTTCACGGCCAAAGACAAAACAATGAATATGCTGTTCCGCTTCCACCACCTGCTGCAAAATCATCGTCAGCGTACCGCTCTCATCGTATCGCTGAATCAATTCGTCCACGCTGTGAACACGATGCACAGCATGACGTCCACCACTGTTGATATTCTTGAAAATCGCCGGCACACCCACATAATCAATAATACTCTGCCAATCCATCGGATAAACCAGGTTGCGGAAACTGTCGGGCGTCATATCTTTTTCAATGTGTTTGTTGGGCAAAACAATCGTGCGCGGACTGGTAAATCCCAGCCGATTCACCAGCGCCAGACCAAAAAACTTGCTGTCGGCCGACCAGGTAAACGGATTATTAATGATGTAGGCCCCCTGCAAGGCAGCGTATTCTAAATAAACCCGGTAGTAGGGAACTTCATGTGACATGCGGTCGATGATGACATCATAAGGACAAGGCTCATCCATAAAAGTGCCGCTGAGTTTTACAAGTTCAGCCTGCACACCCATATCCAAACTGACAACCGCATCCATAAAGGCTTGAGACCAATCACGTTCCCGTCCGACAATCATGCCTATTCTTTTGCGCATTTGGTCGATGTCCCTCTGGCTCATAGATGTTCTTCTCCCTATTGCCTTTTTAAGTGACGGAACTACCAATCCATCCTCCCGGAGGTTCACGAGTCAATAACTGCCCCCTAGGTTTAACCTCCGGGAGGGTTAGTATTTACTATTGCCTTTTTAAGTGACAAGGAATTTTGTTCAAATATACCCGAATTCGAATCGCCTGCCGAACCTAATTCAAGGATTAATATCTGACGGTTCTCAACAAGTCGCCATGTCAAGGGTAATAAGGCAATATGATCAAACTTTTCATAAATCGTTCCTAATAAGGTTTGTCAACCTACGGTGCAAACGATACACTAGCCTTACAGGTATTTATTGTGATTTGTAAACCACAAAAAATCTTTGAGCAAAATATACTTTTTTGGGGTTTCTGCAATGTCATCAATATTCGACCTGATCATTACATTGTAATATACTTACGCGCGGTATTTCCAGGCGGAAGTTGGAACATTGACAGACCAGATGCCTGAGTTATATTGGGAAGCAACCTATGCCATTGTCATGGCTTTAATCGAACATTTCCCTGCCCATAATCCCGAAGATGTGGGACTCAATGAACTGGCGCAAATTGTCCAATCCCTGCCCGGATTCAATGATGAACCGGGACTGGCAACCGAACAAATTCTACTCGATATCCAAACCGTATGGTATGAGGAGGCAATAAGTTTATGACTGCAAGCCCAATTGAAACAGGGGCCACTGGAACAGGGACCACGTCACCCAATGTCACCGTACCGGATGAACTAACCAACAACGTCGCCATTACGACCATCGCCAAATTACTCGATCCGCTCTACAACTGGACTCGTCGCAGCTCTTTGTGGCCTTTGGGGTTCGGTTTAGCTTGCTGCGCCATTGAAATGATCTGCGCCGCGTCCAGCCGCTTTGATTTGGCTCGTTTTGGTATGGAAGTGTTTCGGGCTACCCCGCGACAAGCCGACGTAATGATCGTGTCCGGTACAGTTACCAAGAAAATGGTACCAACCATTGTCCGGCTGTATAACCAGATGCCGGAACCCCGCTATGTCATCAGCATGGGCGCTTGCGCCTCCGGCGGCGGGCCTTTCAAGGAAGGGTACAACGTTGTCGATGGCATTGACAAGTTTCTGCCGGTCGATGTTTATATTCCTGGCTGCCCGCCCACCCCGCAAGCTTTTCTTAATGGCATGATTGCTATGCAGGAAAAAATCGATCAACAATCAATTGCTACCGCGCCCTGGTACAAAAAAAATGACCCGACTACCGAAGTTGTCCCGGTTCCGGTACTTGGTCCCGATCTGGTCGATATGCGCCAGGTGGACATTATTAAGGCCGAAGCGGCTAAAGCCGAAGCAGAATTGGCAGAAGCCGCCGTTGAAACGGCCGTATAACCCCACAGTCCATTAATTTTTAATTCAATCAAGGGATTTTTTATGAGCGACACAATTCTCAACGCCCCTGAACCCGGAGATGGAACGGCCGTTTACACCAACCCCGTAGACGAAGCCTGCGCCATCCTGAAAGAGCGTTACCCCGATGCCGTCACCGACGACCCCCGCGACAACTACGACGGACTCATGGTCAAAGCTGACAAAATCGTTGAAGTAGCCGAAACCTTGCGCGACGAACTCGGTTTCAACTATCTCTCCAGCGTCACCGGCGTCGATCAAATCGAAGACGGCAAACTGGAAGTCGTCTACCATACTTACAGCGTCGATAAAGGCGGCAGCGCCGTCGTCCTCCATGTTCAAGTTGACCGGGATGATGCCGTTGTGCCCTCCCTCGTTCCCGTTTTCCCGGGCGCTGATTTCCAGGAAAGGGAAGCATGGGACATGCTGGGCATCCGCTTTGAAGGCCATCCCGATTTGCGGCGCATTTTAACCTGGGACGAATTCCACGGACATCCATTGCGCAAAGATTGGCGCGAACCGTTCTACGAAGAAGAAGCCAAACCATTCGGCAGCCGATGGCCCGGTGGCGGCGTTCTACGAGCCGAAGAAAACAATCGCTACGGCAAAAACGTCCAATACCCGGCTGGCTGGGTTCCCACCGGTGAAGAATACGAAATTGAAACCGAAGTTTACGCCGGATTGACCTACACCCGCGAATCGACCCCCGGCCTAAAAACCGACAAAGTCATCGTCAACATGGGGCCACAGCATCCTTCCACGCACGGCGTATTCCGCATGGTTGTCACCCTGGACGGTGAAACAATCGTCGGCCTCAAGCCGGTTATGGGCTATCTGCACCGCAACCACGAAAAAATCGGTGAGCGAAACACCTTCATCCAAAACATCCCCTACACCGACCGGCTGGATTACATTTCTTCCATGTCCAACAATCATGGTTACGTCCTGGCCGTAGAAAAACTGATGGGTGCGGCCGTACCCGAACGGGCTGAGTGGATTCGCATCCTGATGGTCGAACTGACCCGTATCGCCAACCATTTATGGGCGTTGGGCTTCCTGCTCAATGACCTGGGCGCGTTACAAACCCCGATGCTCTACTACTACATCGAGCGTGAACTTATCCTGGACCTTTTTGAAGCAACCGCTGGTTCGCGGATGATGTGCAATTACATGCGCTTTGGCGGCGTCGCCTACGATTTACCCGATGATGTACGTGGCCAACCCATCATGCAGTTTCTTAATGATCTGATTTATGAACGTCTTCCCAAAGTATTGGACCAGGGTGATGGCTTGATGACCGGCAATGAAATCGTACGTGGCCGTGGTATTGGCGTGGGCTACCTCTCCCGCGAAGATGCCATTGCCTACAGTGCGGCTGGCCCCCTGCTGCGGGCCAGCGGCGTGGCCTACGATGTGCGCCGCGCCGAACCTTATTCCTACTACGAACATCTGGATTTTGATGTGGCTGTGCGTTACAACGGCGATATTTATGATCGTTTCCTGATTCGGATGGATGAGATGCGGCAAAGTTTACGCATTTTAGAACAGGTTTTGCCCCATCTCAAAGCGACTGAAGGTGGGCCGGTTATTGGCGACAAACCGCAGTACGCAATTCGAATGCCAGGCGCTGGTGAAGCATACGGCCGTGTCGAAAACCCCAAAGGTGAACTCGGCTATTATGTCACAGCCAAACGGCGCAGCGCCAACCCGGAACGTTACCACGTTCGCGCCCCCTCGTTCATCAACCTGACCGCTCTGGAAAAAATGTGCCTGGGCCACAAAGTCGCCGACTCCGTTGGCATCCTGGGCAGCATCGACATTGTATTAGGCGAAGTAGATAGATAAGCTAAAAGCAACGAATAATGAGGACTGAGTCAACTCGCTCGGCCCTCATTACTCAGTCCTCATCACTGTTTGGAGAAGATATGTACGGACTTGGAATTATCAAAGGGATGGCGATTACAATGAAACATTTTGTCGCCACCTACCTGGATGATATTCATTGGCTGTCGCGCGGCGGCCGTTATTACAATGATGATGCCCTCAAGGTTCGCCAAAGCCTGAAAGGAAAAGGGGTCATCACTGTTTTCTACCCCGAAGAAAAATTGCCAGTTCCCGAACGGTTCCGCTTTGTTCCCTTCCTGGTAACAGACGACCCGGCCCCTGGCCAAAAATGGGGCCAGGATTGGTGTACCTCTTGCGGCATTTGTGCCAAGGTGTGCCCGCCCCAATGCATTTGGATTCAACGCGGTGTTCAGCCTAACGGCCGTCCCAAACCCGAACCGGAAAAGTTCTTCATCGACATCGATATCTGCATGAACTGCGGTCTTTGTGCCGAATTTTGCCCCTTCGACGCCATCAAAATGGATCATGACTACGAATTGGCCAGCTACGATCGCACCACCGCCCACATTCACGACAAAGAACGGCTGAGCAAACCACTCAGCTACTGGCGTGAAATCGCCCCCAAGAAAGCAGAAGCCGAAGAAGCCGCCCGCGAATTCGCTAAAACAGCCAAAGAACGGCGCAAGAACAAGAATAAAGGCGAAGATGATGGGCAAGAAGATCGCCTTGAAGAAATGAAAGCCCGTCAACTCATTTATCGTGGCGGACTTTATTAGCATATGGTTGATCGGGTGTGATTTTCTATCCGCACCAAATCGCCATAAAGAATTATCGTATCATCTTAACCCCTGCAATGAGTTCGCTCCAGTTGAGTGAACTCATTCTGATCTGGGGATAATTCAGGAAAAATAAATGACAAACTCACAACCAACTGAACAAGCGGTTATGGCCGCACTTTCAACCGTTATTGAACCAGAACTGCATCGTGACCTGGTTTCACTCAATATGATTCGTGACCTCACCATCAATGGCAATGATGTTGAATTTACAATTATGCTGACGACCCCCGCCTGCCCCTTAAAAGGCAAAATGGAAGGCGATTCACGGGCCGCGCTCAGCCAGGTCGCCGGTATTGGCAATATCAACATCAAATGGGGATCAAATGTTCCCACGGACAATCGTATTGGCCAGCAGTTAGGACAACAATTTCGCAACACAATTGCTGTTTCCAGCGGCAAAGGCGGCGTCGGCAAATCGACCATTTCTGTCAATCTGGCCATCTCTCTGGCCAAGGAAGGCGCACGCGTCGGCTTGCTCGATGCCGATATTCTTGGTCCCAATATTCCCATGATGATGGGTGTAGACGTGATGCCCCCGCCGCAAAATCGCAAAATGGTTCCGGCCGAAAGCTATGGCGTCAAATTCATCTCAATGGCTTTCCTTGTCAAACCCGACCAGGCCTTAATCTGGCGCGGCCCCATGCTCCATGGCGCTATTCAGCAGCTTTTAACGGATGTTGATTGGGGTGAACTCGATTATTTGGTCATCGATCTGCCACCAGGAACGGGCGATGCCCAACTTTCCCTGGCCCAGGTACTGCCCTTATCGGGAGCGCTGGTCATCACCCAACCGATGCAAGTCGCTGCCGCCGACGCACTTCGCGGCTTGAAATTGTTCGAAAAACTAGATGTGCCTATCATCGGTGTCATTGAAAATATGAGTGGTGAATTTTTCGGTACGGGCGCTGGTAAAAAACTGGCGGAAGATTATGATACGCCTTATCTTGGTTCCGTTCCGATGGATTCCCAGGTAAGAATTGGCGGCGATTCAGGTGAACCGATTGTGATTGCCGCCCCGGAATCGGAAGCGGCCCAGGCAATTCGAGCGATTGCCAAAGATGTTGCCGCCCGGATCAGTGTGATGACCCTGCAAAACCAACAGGCTGGTTTTATTCCGATCCAAATGATTGGCTAACATCCAAATCACCCACAACAGAATATGAATGGCCCCGCCCAAAATGCGGGGTTCTTTTTATTAAAGGGAACGGCCGTTCCTTGGTTATTTTTCTCAAATTGGTTATAACTATATAGCTTTGTGTAGAATTCATGAACAACATCAAATGAATGCTGACCGCATTTTCCAGACTATATGGAAAATAGCGGATACAGATAATCGGAGAAACAGATGCCATCGACAATAACTGAGAAAACATCAGTGGTGGGGGTGCGCTTTCAGAAATTAGGTAAACTTTATCATTTCAAACTGGCCGATCATGATAATATTGAACCTGGCGATCATGTCATCGTGGAAACAAAACGGGGACGTCAGTTGGGTCAGGTCATGGTTTACGTAGACCCACGTGATGTCCATAATAATCAGGGGTTACAACCCATTGGGCGAAAGGCCAGTCCACGCGACCTGGTCATGAAACAGGTTTGGGAAACAAAAGAGCTGGATGCCCTCATTAGCTGCCGTGAAAAAGCGAATGAACTTGGCCTCAAAGATGCCAAATTTGTTAAAGCCGAATACAGTTTTGATGGTAGTTGGCTGACTTTTCACTATACCACCGAAAACAAAAAGCTTAATATCGGCCGCTTACAAAAAGAACTAAACCGTCGTTTTCATACAAAAGTTGAGATGCGCTTGATTGGCCCCCGTGACGTGGCCAAGATTCTGGGCGGTTATGGCGCTTGCGGTGCGCCGCGCTGCTGTTCCACATTTTTAACGGAATTCAGCCCCGTCTCCATTCGTATGGCCAAAGCGCAGGGCATCTCTTTGAGTCCACAGGAAATTACGGGAATGTGCGGCCGTTTACGCTGCTGCCTGGTTTTCGAATACGAACAATACGTTGAAGCCAAAAAAACATTACCCAAAATGGGTAAACGGATTGGCACACCTTACGGCGAAGGCCGGGTAAAAGACATTCGCGTGCTGCGCGAATCGGTCGTTGTCGATATCGAAGGCGAATGGCACGAGGTGTTCATTCACGAAATCGAACCTCTGGAAGAGTTGGAAGCATTACAAAAGAAAGCGGACGCCGGCTGTTCCAAGCATGAAAACGGCGGCTGTGACTGTGGGGCCAAGCGGTAATCATGCATTCTCGAAGTCAAGCCTGGGATTTAGTGTGTGAATTTGTACAGGATGCCGGCCTGCGGCGGCACATGTTGACCGTTAGTGCAGCGATGCGCTTTTACGCTGAAAAATTAGGCCAGGATGCAGATTATTGGGAAGTTGTCGGCCTTATCCATGATTTCGATTGGGAAATTCACCCGGACTTAGACCGCCATCCCATCAAAGGGGCCGATATTCTACGTGAACGCGGTTGGGATGAAGCGACAATCCGCACGATTTTATCTCATTACACGGCAGGCACCGGCGTGGAACGGGAAAGACCAATTGATTTCGCTCTGCTGGCCTGTGACGAAATTACCGGGTTGATCATTGCAACGGCACTGGTACGGCCGTCAAAAAACATCGCCGACGTGAAGCTCAAATCAATCCGCAATAAGTGGAAAGATCGCCGGTTTGCCGCCGGTGTAGACCGGGAACACGTCGCCGAAGTCACGGCCGATTTCAGCCGGGTTTGCTTTGATGGCCAGCTTGAATTGTGGGACCACATCGGCAATGTGCTGACCGCCATGCAGGGTGCGGCCGAACGATTGGAACTAGACGGCCGTTTAGCCACATCATAACCGATTTCCAGAAAAGATATGGCAGAACAAGAATACATCACGGTGCAGGAAGCATTAACGGCCATTCTCAACGGCATCTCCGTCCTCCCCACTGAGCACGTCCCTTTGCTGGAGGCATTGGGTCGCGTGCTGGCCGAGCCGGTTTCCGCCCGCGACAGTCTGCCGCCCTTTGCCAACTCCTCCATGGATGGCTATGCCCTGCGTGCCGCCGATTCAACTGGCGCATCAGCAGAAAGTCCAGCCGCCTTGCGCGTCGTGGCCGACATTGCCGCCGGTTCCGTACCCGATGTCACGCTGACACCTGGTACAGTCGCCCGGATCATGACCGGCGCCCCCTTACCGCCTGGTGCAGACGCCGTCGTCCCCGTGGAAGATACCAATGAACCGTGGCGTGATGAGAAACGGCCGTTGCCCGACACCATCCAAATCAATCGACAGGTAGCCGCCAACGATTACGTCCGTCATATTGGCGAAGATATCATCGCCGGCCAGATTGTATTGCAAGCTGGCCACGCGTTGCGTCCGCAAGAAGTTGGTATTTTAGCTGCGCTGGGAGTCAGCCGAGTACCCGTTATACGCCGACCCAAAGTCGGCGTTCTGGCCACAGGGGATGAACTCATTCCCGTTGACGCACCACTAACGCCAGGCAAAATCCGTAACAGCAATGGCTACGCGCAAATCGCTCAGGTAATGGCTCTGGGTGGAATTCCCGTCTCATTAGGCATCGCCCGTGACACCGAAAAAGATGTGCGTATTAAACTACAAGCAGGATTGGATGCCGGCGTTGACCTCTTCGTTAGCTCGGCCGGTGTCTCGGTAGGCGCATACGATGTTGTCAAATCAGTATTGGAACAAGAAGGGAATGTCGGGTTTTGGCGGGTACGTATGCGCCCCGGCAAACCGCTGGCCTATGGCCAATATGGCGGCACGCCTTATCTCGGCTTACCAGGCAACCCCGTTTCAGCCATGGTTTCTTTCGAACGTTTTGCCCGGGCCGCCATCCTCAAAATGGCCGGCCACCAACAGCTAAACCGGCCACAAATCAGCGTAAAGGTGCAAGAAGAAATCCATTCCGACGGACGTGAAAGTTATATTCGAGCCGTTGTCGAAAAACAAGGGGCTGGGTATATTGCCATGACCACCGGCGGGCAAGGATCTCACATGATGACCTCGCTGGTTAAAGCCAATGCCCTGCTCATTGTGCCCGAAGGGGTAAACTATGTTGCCGTCGGCGAGAACATAACCGCATGGATGATTGACTGGCCAGAAAGCGTTTTCTAAAACTGCCGGACTGGTTCGTAATAAAAAAAGCCCCGTTTCCGGGGCCTTTTTTATCCATCGTGTGAAACCTGAAGCGTTCGACTTAAAATATCTTCTTGCTGCTCACGATACCGTTTCTTGTTTTTGCGCTGCCGACGGCCTTTAGGTTTATTTGCAAGAGGGGCATCATCACCCATTGCCTTGCGCAAAGCAATTTCCATCGCTGTCGGCAGTTCTTCTTCCTCTTCCATCTCAAAAGGCTCGTAAACCTCTTCTTGCCGACCACGACCACGACCTCTGTTAGAAGAATCGCTGTAGCTTGACTCAACGGCCGTTTCCGGCTGCTCCAACAACGCCTTGATACTCAAATCGATCCGTCGCTTGCGCTTGCTGAAACCAAGTACCTGAACTTGTACTTCGTCACCAACGTTATGAACCTCACTGGGATGCTTCACGTACCCATGGCTCAGTTCACTGATGTGAACCAATCCCTCTCGTTCAGCACCAATATCGACAAAAGCGCCAAAGTTTTCCAGACGGGTAATACGGCCGGTATATACTTGCCCGTCCTTCAAATCGGCCCAGTCAACTGCCAGCGGCTCAAGCATCGTAACCATGATCTGCTGTGCCGAAGCATCTACTTTTTCGATCCAAACGGTTACTTCATCACCTTCATTAATGACGTCAGATACGCGATTAACACGCTCTTTACCTAATTTGGAAATATGAACCAATGCATTTACGTCCAAACCAACATCAATGAAGGCACCGTAAAGCTCCAAACGCTTCACTGTACCGCTTAATTTCATTTTTTGCTTAAGGTCACTCAAGCTTGTGGGGGCTGCAACCTCCACTGGGGTTTCAATCATTTCATCGCTCATTAAAAGCTCCTCTACGCAGGGAATAATGTCTGCTGCGCTCTGCGCGAAAAGCAATCAGTTTAATGCATCACACATTGGGAACAGAACACAGTTGTTTTAGTAAAAAGACAAGCAATGATTATAGCATTCACCAATAGCATGTCAAACAATTTCTCAAAAAGTCGCATCCCCAACAGGCTCGGCCAATACTTCTCCGCCTGCCTCGAAATGATCAGTCGGCAAACCCGCATCCCGTCGAATCAAATATTCTAATTCATCGAGGACAGCCGGATTTTCCATGAGAAACACTTTTGCATTTTCTCGTCCCTGCCCCAACAACGTTTCCCCATAACGGAAATAAGCACCCCGTTTGTCAACCAACTCGCGTTCAACTGCCAAATCAAGTACGTCGCCAGTCAGCGAGATG
>JBNKZT010000169.1:0-13090 GCA_050301775.1 Promineifilaceae bacterium (SeqCode) | reverse complement strand
GACGGATGCTCATCATAAAACGACATATCATGCCCGATGGTGGCCGCAAACACATCTTCACGCAGTTGCAGCACTACATTCCCCACCACTTTGGCCGAAAAATATTGGCGGGTAAAGTTGAAAAGCCAGGCCGCCATCCCCAACAACATCACGCCACCGGCCAGCAGCAAAAACGCCGTCGTTGTCGAGTTGGTCGAGAGTACATCAATGCCCCGTGAGATGAGTACCGGGCCGCCGGTTCCGGCCGCCGAGTCCAATGTAATCATCACCGCTACCAGAATCATTTCCCGCCGGTACGGCCGAAAATAATCCAGAATCCGTTTCATCAGCTCCCGGTCGCTGTACTGCCGGTCATAATCTTCAGTGTCTAAACCATCGAGGATAAAACCCATTTTATCTCCAAGAGGAAACCCGAGATTGGAGACTAGAGGCTGGGAAATTCGCTCAGTCTCCAGTCCCCAATCCCCCGTCTCTAGTCATATCTGGCAAAAATCCGCTGGTAGGCTTCACTCCGTTCCAACAGTGCCTCATGCGTGCCCTGATCGACGATTTTGCCGTGATTGAGGACCAGAATATGGTCGGCCCAGCGAATCTGGCTGAGACGGTGGGTGATGAGGAACGTAGTCCGCTGACGGCTGATGCGGCGCATCGCCTGCTGAATCTGGTCTTCGGTGGCACTGTCGATGGCGCTGGTGCTGTCGTCCAAAATAAGGATGCGCGGATTGGTCAGGAAGGCCCGGGCGATGGCCAGCCGCTGCCGCTGCCCGCCGGAAAGCATGACGCCGCGCTCGCCGACTTCTGTCTCGTACCCTTCGCTGAATCCACTGATAAAGTCATGCGCTTGAGCTTCCTGGGCAGCTTGCTCAACTTCCTGAGGCGACGCGTCGGCGCAGCCAAAAGCGATGTTGTCAGAGATGGAACGAGAGAACAGGAAAATGTCTTGCTCGATGGTGGAAATCTGCGAGCGGAGTGATTCCAGGCTCCAGTCGCGCACATCAACACCGTCAATGAGAACACGGCCGTTATCGGCATCAAATATCCGGTTAATCAGCCGCGTCAATGTCGTCTTGCCCGATCCCGTCTGGCCCACGATAGCCACCGTCTGTCCCGGTTCGGCCGTAAAACTGATGTCACGCAGGACTGGGGCTGTATCGGAACGGCCGTTATAGCTAAAACTGACATTTTCAAATACGACCCGTCCCTGGATAAGGTGCCTGTGCCCGGCCTCATTTTCATCCAGGCTCGTCTCTTCATTAAGCATCTCCAGAATGCGTCGCGAACTGGCAATGCCCAACTGAGTCAAATTAAAGGAAAACAGAGAAACAAACGTGGGGAAACGCAAGACACCAAATAATCCGATGTAAGTGACGACCTGGCCCAACGTCAGTCCGCCCAACCGCCACAACCAAAGGGCATGGAACAAGCCCATCGCGCGGAAAATGCCAAACATCAACATGGGCAAGTAACGGGCCTGAATGATGCCCTGGCGTACAAAATAGTTGCGGTAACCCAGCGCATTCTGGACAAATTTGGCCACTTCCTGCCGCTCTTGAGCGCTGCCTTTGACTACTTCGATACCGCTGACCGCTTCGGCTAACCCGGCATTCATCGTGCCGAACTGCTCGCGCAGCGCTTCGCTTACCGGATTTAATTGGCGGGCATAATCCCAAACCGTGATGACAAAAGCCACGAGGAACAGGCCAGGCATGAGCAGCAGCGCTGGCTTCATAAGCCCAATCACCACAATCGGGGCGATAATGCCCATAAAACCATCCAGGATCAGCTTGATGCCCGGGCTAAACATGATATTGAGGGTGCGCACATCGTTGGTAGCCCGGGCCATGATGTCGCCAATGCGCTGTTTGCCGTGAAAGGTCTGGCTTTTGCCCAACAGGCTGAGGTACAGTTCATCGCGGGTATCACGCTCCATCCGCTGGGCAATGAATTCGTTAGTGTAGTCACGAAGCAAGCCCACCAGTCCCTGAGTAACAGTCGAACCAAAGGTGCCAAGTGCGGCCAACAGCAGCGCCCGCTGGTCCCACTGCGGCGCAGTGATGACGTCAAAAGCCCGCCCGATAAAGACCTGGACGTAACTGTAAGCAAAGTTGTTGATAACGGCCGTTACCGTCACCAATACCGGCAGCCAGGGATAGCGCAGCACATGGGACAAAATCCACCGTTTCGGGCCGCTGCGATTGTATTGATACTCATTTTCCAGTCGGAACTCACGTTCACTCATAGAGTCTCCTTGCACCGGCCAGGCCGGCCATGGATTATAAACACATATGTTCTACGCAAGAGCGTTTATTATATCAGAAACGGCCGTTTAGGGTGCAAAGTTTGACTCTTTCCCTCCAGAAGAGTCGTCATCACGCCTAAAATTGTGATGGAAATTTAAGCGAGGCTTTTTTGCAAAGCAGACAGCAAGGTATCCAAATCTGAGAGGATATTGTAACCTTGTACAGAAATGCGCACGAATTGACGGCCGTTCCATTCAGTAAAAGGCACTTCGACCCGATAAGTATCGTAAAACTGTTTTTTGAAAGCAGCCAAATCAGCAATAGGCGGCAGCGGCGCAACGGCCAACTGAGCATAAAATCGATCATCAGGATACGGCGAGGCTAAGCTGGTCAAGTCGGCAATCCGCTGCAAGGCTTGTTGCAACAAAGTATGACATTGTTGACGCACACTTGCCCATTGATGCTGCTCCTGGAAGGCAATCGCCGCCGGAACGGACAGATAGGCTGATGGGTCACTGGTTCCCATCCACTGCAAATAATCCAGCAAGTTGGAACCATAATTAAACTGCTTTTCATCGCCCCACCCCCAACTGACGACAAGTGGTTCCAGTAGATGATGTAACTCGCGGCGGGCGTAGATAAAAGCCGAACCTTTGGGGCTGCATAACCATTTGTGGGCGTTGGACAGGTAAAAATCAGCGTTGATGGCGGGCATGTCCAGCGGGATTTGGCCAACAGTGTGGGCGCCGTCGATGATAGTCATAATGCTGGCCTGGCGGGCACGGGTACAGATTTGTTGGATGGGGAAGGTTACGGCCGTTGCCGATGTAATATGGCTCATAAAAATAACCCGCGTCCGGGGCGTCACCCCTCGCCAAAACTGCTCGACAATGGCTTCCGCCGGTTGAACCGGCAAAGAAATCGGCTGCTTCTTGTACGTAAACCCCTGCTTTTGGCTCAAAAACGACCAGACATTGTCACACGCGCCATACTCATGATCCGTCGTCAACACCTCGTCGCCGGGACCAAGTGGCAGCGAACGGGCAATCATGTTCACGCCAAACGTCGCGTTGGGGATAAACGCCACATCATCCGCCACAGCACCGATGTAATCGGCGAGGACAGCGCGGGCGTCAGCCAGCAAATCAGGCAGTTCCGCCGCTAAAAAGTGGACCGGCTGCCGCTCCAACCGGCGCTGCCAATCCTGGAAAACATCTAGAACAGGCCGGGGGGTTGCCCCAAACGAGCCATGATTGAGAAATACAACATCGGGGTCTAGTTGGAAGAGAGAACGAATATCTTTCATTTAGCCGCCATCTGTTTCATGCGCATCAATTGGTTTCACACCCACCCGTCCCCGCGCCTTTGCTGGTGTCCGCATCGTCATCAATGAAACACCCACACCATAAGTAATAAAATCTCCCTCCGGCTCCACCTCAATGATGCATGATTTTTCACGCATTTCCGGATCCGTCTCTAAACCGCGCAGCAGCGCACTCAATACGCTGTCATCGACTTCATCCATGTCGCGAGCAGCAGCTAAACCGGTAAAAGTAATCGTTGCCGCCGGAATTTTGACCCAGGGAAACAACCATATGCGCTTGGCAATGGGGACAGTAATCGAAACATGCGGGTTTTGCTGGACGTAACGCGCCTTCCAGGTTTCTTTCCCCGTCACCATATAGATTTTGTAATCACGGGCGACATAGACCATGCCAATCGTTCGTGCTTCATTTTGGGCATTTACCATACCCAAAACGGCAAATAGTTGTTTTCCTAGTTCTGCCCAAACCTGTTCACTGGTTAAATTTACACTCATTTTTGCTGCATCCTTTCCATTCATTAATAAGCAACATTACGGATTGACTCGTGTCTCGTCGCAGAAACGCAATAGTTACTCAATACCACAAAGAAGCCGGGCAATTTCCAGAGAGGCATGGGGTCGGGCTAACCGGGCCGCATTTTGCTTCATTTGCCCCAAAAGCATATTGTCCGGCTGCAACCAATTATCGACTATCTCGGCAATTTCCACCGGTTCCTCAGCATAAGCGCCGGCCTCATTTTCAAGCACGTAATCAACGTTACCGCGTTCCTGGCCTGGAATATAGCCAGAAATAATGATTGGCAGTCCGGCAATGAATGCTTCGCTGAGCGTACCTGGCCCGGCTTTGGTCACGAGAATATCGGCGGCCCCCATCAATTCGGGCATGTTTTGGACAAAACCATAAACTTCTGTTGGAATTTCCCAGGTGGTGGTTTCCAGCTTTTGTTTGAGGTGTTTGTTTCGTCCGGCGACGATAATTAACTGGGCTTGTATTGTCTTTTGGGCGATCGCTCTAGCAATGTCGTACACCCGTCCAATGCCTTCACCACCACCAACAATGAGAATACACGGCCGTTCCCCATCCAATCCCATCCGCTCACGCAGCAACGCCCTTTCCCCACTCATATTTGAAAATTTCAAGCCCACCGGCTGGCCGCAAACCGTGACCTTATCCACCGGCATACCCGCCGCAATCACCTGTTCCCGCGCCGGTGGCGTAGACACAGCACAGCGCGTTACCTCTGGGCAAACCCAAGAAGGATGGACTGTCACCATATCCGTAATCACGGTGTAAAAAGGGACATCGAGACAGGTTTGCTTTGTCCACCTCACACCCAAATGATTTAATGCCGGATGCACCGATACAACAATATCCGGTTGAATTTCATTGAAAAAGCGCAGCATCTTACGGCGGGTTAATAAATCTACCATGCGCATTACACCTTGCCAAAGCAGCGGCTGCCGGGTGGTTTTCCAAAGCAGCAGCCACCACCGCGTCCCGGAATTGGACAACCAGGGGTACAACTGCGGCATTTGGTTCACAGGCCAGCGTGTGTGATGCGTCCAAATATCTTCAATTAAGATTTCAAATTGGTCAGGATAAAGATGTTCTATTGCCTCACCAATTGCCAGCGCGGATGCCCGATGGCCGCCACCTGTATCTGACATAAGGAAAAGGATTCGTTTGCGCATGATTGAAAAAACAGCTCCTTCCATTTTGTAATCATTCAGGTTCCAGAGGCGTGACACACTTACCCTGGCAAAAAATAAGCACGGAAAGTACGTCACACCTGTAAGACACTCCCTTTTTTTGTAATTATGCCCTAATTACGCCGGGTCAACATCCCATGCTGACCCGGATCAACAATACGAAACAAGACATAGCGTTATGAACGTCTGCAACCTTTGCCGAACCGATGCGTATTAAATAACGAATTGTAAAACAATAATGCGTGAACTGATAAACGCTGAAAAATTAACGAGGTGATACGATGGATGAAAAAAGACTGGTAAGACCCACAACTGACCGCATGATAGCCGGTGTAGCCGCCGGATTGGCCGATTACATGAATTTGGACCCGACAATTGTCCGGCTGTTGTTTGTCCTGTTGGGGCTGGCTGGCGGCCCGGGCATCCTGATTTACATTATCATGTGGATCGTGATGCCGGAAGCGTAAGGGATTGCACGTTTTTACTTTAGATTTCGGTAAACGGGCACCCCTTGAGGATGCGTTTCTTTACCGGAACTTATTTGTGAGTGCATCCTCAACAACGCAACTTTTTACGCGATTTCGCGTACTGTGTAACGAATTTGCTTGAGAGACCTAAACAATTGAATTGAACCTTTTCCAGGTTAGCAGACGGCCGTACCAACGCTTACATTGATTACCGAAGGCTTGAATCTGATACCGGATAAAAGATAAATACGGGGACTCTCAACGATGGACAAGCCACCAGCATGGTGTTGGTGGCTTTTTATTACCAAAAGGATGGTAAATCATGAATAAACAAAGTTATCAATCAATGGAACAGCACATCACTTTACTTGGCTGGCTGCACATTGCCCTCAATATTCTGCTCATTTTAATTGCCGCCTTTATGTTTGTTATGATGGTCGGTATTGGGTTAGCATCGGGCGATGCTGAAGCGGTACGGGTTATGCCTATTGTCGGCACGGCCGTTAGCGGATTTATGACTGTACTGGCCCTGCCGGGCATCCTGACCGGAATTGGCTTGCTAAAACGGAAACCGTGGGCACGGGTTGCCGCTGCTGTCCTGGGGATTATCAATTTGACGAATTTTCCATTGGGTACGGCCGTTGGCGTATACACCCTCTGGGTACTGCTTCAGAATGAAGCTGCCGACCATTTCGTGGCCGCTAAAATGGCGTAGCTGCCTGGGTTTTGAGTGAACGGCCGTTTCTTGTGACAGAAACGGCCGTTTTTGCGTCTATAGGGCAGAATAGGATAAAGTCCATGACAGAAAAAACAAAACAACAAGGAGATGTGATGGACACCCGTTTAGATGCATTTAACGCTTACCGCGAAAAAATGAACGAGCGCATTGTTGAATTGGATCATTTGGGGATCAAACGGTTTTTTAATCTGGATACGGCCGCTTACCGGGATGGCGCCCTCAACGGCAAAACAAAAGAATTACTGGGATTGGTCGCGTCGGCCGTTCTACGCTGTAATGACTGCATCGACTACCACTTGATTCAATGCATAAACGCAGGTTGGGATGATGAAGAACTGACCGACGCGCTCAATGTCGCCCTGGTTGTGGGGGGCAGTATTGTCATCCCCCACTTGCGCCACGCCGTCGAAACCATCGACTTAATACGGGCACAAAACGCCGACTCCGATTAGACCTTGCCAGCATTCCACTTATTACCTGGCATTTTTTTTCGTTCCTGCTCCAGTACTTTGCGTCGATTAACATGATGCGGACGGCGTCGAATCGGATTGAGACAGAGAAAGATTCCTAAAACCGAACTGAGCATGATGATACTAATGGTTGACATGATTTCATCCTATACAAATAAATATTGAAAAACCATTACTTGATTTTTAGTTTAGAAATCATTTCTAACGATTTACCTTACGAAAAACAGCCCGCTGGAAAATCAACTCCCGGCGGGCTGTTTTATTGAAAGATCGCCTGCTTTTACCCATCAAGGCTGCAATCTAACCCGATGCCATTGAGCAACGCCAAGCGGCGTGAGAACGTAGTTTTGCACGCGGGGTTTAACGAGTACGGCCGTTACCTCATGAGACGTAAAAACAACCGGCGCGTCGGCCACAATCTGCTGCTCAATTTCACCATAAAGGGCCATGCGCGAGGTCACATCTCGTTCCACACGGGCCTGTTCCAGCATCTTATCAACACCAGCATTGCTGTAGCCGCCCAAATTTTGCGGCGAATCGCTGTGATACAGCACATCCAGAAAGTTTTGTGGATCGGGATAATCGGCACACCAGCCGCTGCTAAAAAGATGGCCAATATTGCCGTCATACAACTCGTCGTAGTAGGTGAACGGGTCGAGGATCACCGGCTGGATAATGACTCCCAGATTTTCCTGCCACATGGTGATAACGGCCGTTACATACGCCCCCACATCGCCATACCCGGCCGTCGTGTACGTAATAACCGGCAAATCATCTGGATTAGCATAGCCAGCTTCAGCTAAAAGCTGTCTGCCGCGCTTCGGGTCAAACGGATAACCGGCCGATTGTCCAGTGTAGCCCGGCATCCCCGGCGGCAGCGGCCCAGTCGCCACCAAGCCATTGCCATCGGCAAATGTCTCAATTAATACTTGCTTGTCCAACGCATAATTAAACGCCTGCCGTACCCGCACATCATCAAACGGCGCTAACCGATTATTGAGACCAATGGCCGACGTACACATACTCACCCCGGTACGTAAATCAGCCGACAATGGATCATTGGGGTCCAGCACTCGCGCCAACGAATCTCCGCCAATCCCCACCAGGTCGATTTCATTCGTCTCATACATGGCCAACGGCAAGCCTGGCCCCAATTGATACACCAATCGGCTGATATGGGCCGGTTCCAGGTAGTAATTTTCGCTGCGCAGCAAAATCATTACATCATCATCACGCCACGTTTCCAATTGAAACGGGCCAGTTCCATTGGGCCGGTGTTCCCAATCGGTCTGGGTGACATTTTGCTCATCGACGACATAAGCAACGGGATAAGCCAGTTTTTGCAAAAAATAAACAACCGGCGCATTCAGCCGCACTTCCAGCGTGTGATCATCTATCTGCCGTAAGCCGCTGATCTGCTCGGCCCGGCCTTCGTATTTGGCCTGAAGCCCGTCAATATCACCCAAATAGGTCAACACGGTATCGGAGGCGATGGTAGGATCGGCGGCGCGTTCCCAGGAGTAGATGATGTCAGCGGCGGTGACGGCACGGCCGTCATGAAACACCGCGTTCTGGCGCAAGTAAAATGTATAAACCAGCCCGTCATCGCTTACCGTCCAGCCGGCGGCCAGTTCCGGTTGAACCTGCAAATTCGTATCCAAAGAAACCAGGCCGGAGAAAATGTGTCCCAGCGGCCCATCTGGCCCGCCCAAAGTCAGGGCCGGGTCCAGGGTACGTGGCTGGCTAGAAATCAGGCAGATGGTGTCGGTGGGATTGGTAACGGCCGTGCCCGATTGTAATACGCGATTCACCACTTGGCAGTTGAAAAGGAGCAGGGCAGTGAAGAGAAGCAAGATGAGGGGGCGCAGAGTTGCGGGAGTGCGGGGGTGCAATTTAATCATGGGTAGTAAAATAACGGCGCTTTGAGACAAATGTAATCAATAACAAGGGCAGCAGACCTAACCCGCAGACACCGGTTGAGGTTGGTTTTGTTTCTGGGGGTGCTACCGCAGCGGCAGGTGGGGTTGGGACACTGACCGGCGCGCCAATGGGAACGGCCGTTGGCACACTGGCCGCTGTCAATGGCGTTGGTGTCGGCGGAATCTGTCGCGCTGGCGCACCGATTGCCGCCCGCCAGGCTGTTTCTATCCCATCCACATTCATCCCGTACACTTGCATCAACGCGTCATCATACCCTTCACCTTCGGCCAACGTCAGGATCAAATCCTGCATTTTTTCCTGCCCGTAAGCCGTCAGCATAAAATCGACGACACTGTAACTCTGGCTGTAAGCCATGCCGGCAGCATCATTGTGAGCCGGGAAAGCACCATT
Source organism: Promineifilaceae bacterium (SeqCode) (assembly GCA_050301775.1). Classification (GTDB taxonomy): domain Bacteria; phylum Chloroflexota; class Anaerolineae; order Promineifilales; family Promineifilaceae; genus JACKCC01. The sequence continues at coordinate 3,809 of JBNKZT010000169.1, read as the reverse complement.
CAAACTGCGCAGCGGCTCAAATTGATCGTTGCGGATGCCATTTTCAATATCGGCCATTGTGCCGCTGTCCGGTTCTCCCTCGGCGTAGACGGCCAATCCTTCATCGAGCCAGGTTGGGCGATGCCCGCCGATGCAGCTAGCGCCAAACTGGCCAATAACCAAATGGGCTAATTCATGGCGGACGGTGGTGCGCCCCCAATCGGCAGCAATGTTGGGCGGCACGCCCATGAGAATGGTATTGTACTCGCTGAAGGCCACGCCCCCGGCCCAATCCTGAATGTATAAAACAGCATCGCGCATATCCTGAGAACTGCCGTAAATGTAAAACTGGACCTCGGTTTGCAGTTGGATGCCCATCTCATCCTGGAGTTGGTGTAAACCGGCAACGGCCGCATCCAGCAGCAGCGGCCCCACTTCATCGCCCTGATACCAGTTCAAGCGGATGTTTTCGGCGGTGACAGACCGCCAATCGAAGCGATCATCGGTGAGGGTAATTGTCTGGCGCGGCGTGGTAAAGGTACGGCCGTCGCCATCGGTCAGCGTCCATTCCCACCACAACACAGATCCCGGCGGCGGGTTGCCGGAACGGCTCATCACCCAGGTCCATTCCAGGCGGTTCCCGTCCATTTCGACCGGAACCTGGGCGCTGGCTTCCAGACAGCTTACCTGAACCACGTCATAGGTCAGCACGGCAGCATCTGCCTGGCCTTCAAATTGCAGTTGGAAGGTTACTTGATCGGGGAATTGGACATTGGCCCCGTTGCGAACGATGGTCGGCGCAAATGATTGGGCATGCACGTCGATCCGGCCCCCAAGCAGCAGGATGCTTATCAACAAATAAAGTGTGATCTGTTTCATGGGGAAGAGGTTACACGAATTAACGGCCGTGTTCAAGCCCATTCACCCACCATTTAGACAAAAAAAGAGGGTGGTTTTGCGGAACCACCCTCTTTTACTAATTCGTCGTAACGGGTTTGCTTATTGAACGGTCTTCCGTTTGCGGTTAATGACCAGTCCGGTGCTGACAACAATCAGTCCGAACGCGCCCAAAACAAAGGGCAGTACCGCTGATTGGCCGGAAGCACTGACATTTTGCAGGGTAACGGCAGTTGGAGCACCACAATTGATATTTATGGTACCAGTCTCTGGTGTATGATCATCGTCGCTTGTATCACCACCATCATAATATAAAACAGCTGGGATTGCGGCGGGGCAGTTAGCGGCATTAAAGCCCAAAAGTGTGAGAGGAGCTGACATTTCTACAACATCATTAGTTGTGTAGCCATATGTACCTTGACCAGGGTAGGTGATGACATCAGTATCACTTACAGTGCCTACACCTACAGCATAAGAGCCAAAATTTGATTGCAGCAAAACGATTCGGTCGAAGCCTGTCTGCTGATTACAATTATCATAGTATAAGAATCCGGTGGTGCTTCCGGTACCTGTATTGCCGTCAGTATTGAGGCAGACCAAGACCCAACTGGCCCCATTTAATCGTGAAGGTGTCCCATAGGTGTTCACCAGAAAGAACATGTTTGTCTGGTCATTTGTCCACCTCATATACTCGATATCCGCTGCATCGGGTATAGTCCCCTCATTCCCTCCGGGATCAATCTGGGTACCGGCAGAGGTAGCAACCCAGTCGGCTTCATTACCATCAACCGTAATCGTGAGCGCATAAGTAACGGCCGTTACCAACACCAACGCCATTGCTACCATCAAAAAAACTGGTACTTTTCGGTTCAAGTTCATCTTAATACTCCTTAAGTTCTTTTCTTCTCAAAAATTATAAAGTTACATGTTTTTTAAACACACTAGCATTATATCGAATCAACACCTGTTGGACGGTTCGGATTTGGTTAGAATGGGGCTGAACAAGTGGGGTCACTTTAGCACTTGGCTCATGTTCAGGACTAGTGCAAACGAACGATGGCAGCAATGAATTCGGGAGATACGCATTTTTGATTGACGGCAAATTCATGAATGGCAACATAACCGGACAGGTAGTTCTTATGAACGCCGCGAAAGGGCCGCAAGAAATTGCGTAAACCTGTCCAACCGCCTTCATTAGAATTCACATGGACCTCACGGATGCCCTCGCCATCATCATCCCGTGCCCATTCGTTTTGACTATGACAGACGGTGTGACGGATTCGTTTGAGCCGATTGTAACTGTCATACTCGTCTGTGTATAAGGTAGCATCGGCTTTGGTAAACTTCTCGACAAAAGGACACAATGTGGCTCCTTGGGTGTTTTGCACCACACGGATACGCACTTGGCGCGATTGGCGACCAATGACAGCACAAACCGGTGGCCGGTCATTGGCGTATGTACCCCGACCGCGCCATTTATTGGCCCGGCGACGGGGCAGGTCATCTGGGTCGCCATGCCACTCACCTTTTTTCCCCCGCATTCTGGAACATCTCGTCGGTTTCTACTTCCTCATCTTCCAGTGGAGTTTCCGGTTGTTCTTCTTTGGCATTGGCCTGCAACTGATGTCGTACTTCCGTCGCTGTGGTGCGGCTGATACTCAATTCCCGCGCCAACTGTGCCGTCGGTTTCCCTTGGCAAACGCCTCGAATAAACAAGACCGTTTGCTCGGGGCGAAAATAACGTCCTTCAAAGACCGTATTGCTGTACAAATTGTAGATACCTTTGCATTCCTGACAGCGATACACCTCCAGGTCGCTCCTTTTGGTACGTCGAAACCAGCGGCCTTGCACAAACGGTGCCCCACAATGGGGGCATTTAATTCCATCAGGGTGAAAATATGTTTCTATCCATGCCTCGCATGAGGCGCGATCCATTAGGTCAACAATTGGAAAGTCCATATTTGCTATTTTACTCGATCACTTGTACTGAACATGATCATAGTACTTTAGTACTTCAGACGTCCCTTAGGGTCCGCTCGTTATTAACTTCCTCGTTTGACTGGGAGACTGGAGATTAGAGATTAGATACTACCAGTCTCTAATCTCTAATCTCTAGTCTCCGAAAGTCAAAACTTATTTTTGAGCGAACCCTTAGATTTCATTCTTCACCAATCTCAATGTCAACACGGCCCAATTCTATCAACTCAATATTTTCGAAGTGACCTTGTTAGCCAAATTCAAACAACAAAAAACGAGGGGCATTCCGCAGAATGCCCCTCGTTCATGACTAATTAAAAATTTAACAGCGAGCAATTATTTAGCAACCTGCCGCTTGCGGCTGTAAACAACCCCGGTGCTAAACAGAACCAGCAGCAGCGCTCCAATCGCAAAAGGAACTATTGCAGATTGGTCATTCGCACTGACATTTTGCAGAGTAACGGCAGTTGGGGAACCACAGTTGAGATTCAAGGTGCCCGTGTCGGGTGTATTGTCATCGTCGCTTGTATCACCACCATCGTAATATAAAACAGCGGGGAATGGGGAAGGGCAGTTAGCGGCAGTAAAACCCAAAAGAGTGAGAGGAGCTGAAATTTCTACGACATCATTAGTTGTGTGCCCATATGAACCTGTACCAGAGAACGTGATGTTGTCGGCGTTATCTACAGTTCCTACGCCCACACTATACGCGCCGAAACTTGATTGCAGCAAAACGATTCGGTCGAAGCCTGTCTGCTGATTACAATTATCATAGTATAAGAATCCGGCGGTGCTTCCGGTACTTGTATTGCCGTCAGTATTGAGGCAGACCAAGACCCAACTAGACCCGTTTAATCGTGCAGGTGTCCCATAGCTATTCACCAGAAAGAACATATCTGTCTGGTCATTCGTCCACCTCATATACTCGATATCCGCTGCATCGGGTATAGTCGCCT
>JBNKZT010000168.1:0-13151 GCA_050301775.1 Promineifilaceae bacterium (SeqCode) | reverse complement strand
CTGGTGTAGAATGGTTTGGCTTAGGCGGCCTTTGGCGGCTGGCGCTGGTTGGCTGGCTGGTGTCGGGGATTTTGTATTATCGGCTGCGTAATGTGTCGGCGCGGCCGGTGGCTGTGGGGGAACGGCCGTCCTGGCAAAGCATTTTACCCAAAGCCAAAAAAGTGTTCCCCGTCCTCACCTGGCTGATGCTGGCCCGAGTCTTCATGCAGGTGGCGTTGACGACTTACCTACCCATTTTCATGAGCGATGTTCTCAATTCCAGCTTGTGGCTGGCCGCCGCTTCGCTGACCATTTTGGAAGGGGCCGGGGTCGTTGGCGCGCTGGCGACGGGGACCATCAGCGACCGGTTGGGCCGCTCACGGGTGCTGTTTTACCTGCTGGCGGCCGCGCCGCTGCTGTTGATCGCCTTTTTGTACGGCCCGACCTGGCTGGCGCTGCCCCTGCTCATCGGTCTGGGCCTGACGGCGATTACGCCGCAGCCGGTTTTTCTGGCGCTGGTGCAGGATGAGTTCCCCGACAACCGGGCGCTGGCCAACGGCCTTTACCTGGCGATGAACTTCCTCATTCGGGCGCTGGCGATTTGGGTCGTGGGCCTGCTGGCCGACCGTTACGGCCTGACCAATGCCTTTTTATGGAGTGCGCTGCTGGTGTTCCTGGGCTTGCCGGCTATTCGCTACCTGCCGCAAAAAAGTTAGCGCAAACCGGTGAAGGTCAAATGGTAATCAATCAAGGTGACATCTACTGGATTCGGGAAGAAGAGCCGGACAGATCAGAACTGGGCTACTATCCTCATCCCTAAGTGGTCGTTCAGGATGACGTGTTTAACCGCAGCCGCATCGATACGGTGGTTGGAAGCAGACCAAAGCGTCGGGTAACGTCTTGCTTGAAGCCGGTGAAACCAATTTACCCCGGCAAAGCATCGTGGTGGTTTCGAAGGTCTCTACCTTTAATAAAACGCGATCAGGTGAGTATGTCGGCACGCTGACCGGGCAGCGGATAGACCAAATCCTGGCCGGGATGCGGTTTCTACAGGTATCATATTTCGACCGTTAGTAAGCCAAGCATTTTCAGCTGATTGCTTCAAAAGGCATATCGGGTTTTATCCTCGCCTGACAAGCACTTAGGGTGCAAATATCTCTTTCTATGAATCGGTATGAATAATGCGTATAACCGAAAAGCGATGACAGATAAGGTAGAATCTAATGGAAAATGATAAACAATATAATCTATGGGAGTTGCGGAAACAACTTATTAAATTTTTCAATGAAAGCGAGTTAAGGGACATTTGCTTTGACTTAAACTTGGATTATGAGAGTTTAGCAGGTTCCGGAAAACAAGATAAAGGCAGGGAGCTTATTGCGCAAATTAAACGAGAGCATCGGATATCTGATTTAGTATTAATCTGCAAAAGACAACGGCCAGATGTTAAATGGGGGAAAATAGATTTTGCAGGGAAATATTATGTAAACGATGTCACTAATAACACAATTGTTATCAAAGAATTGTCGGAGAACGAATTCCATATTGAAAGTCCAAAAGTATGGCATGGAATGGGAATATTCGACGGTCAAAATTATTTAGGAGTCTTTAGATACTATGACAATGTTGGTCGTTTATCTGGCGTTATTGGAACTCATCATGCTGAATTACGCTCGGATGGTTCCTTTGCTGTACATGGGACCAACATCATCAATGCGACCGGTGAGTTTGATAATGTTTGGAATAAACTTCAGTAAATAGGTTGCGCCTCAGTGGTGCTAGACGCTGAAAGATTTGATATGAGTAAGACAGCTTTATTGGTTATTGACGTGCAAAAAGGGTTTGATGAGCTGGCGTATTGGGGGAAGCGGAATAACCCGGAGGCGGAGGAGAATATGGCGCGGCTGATTGTGGCGTGGCGGGAGGGGAAACAGCCGTTAATCCACATCAAACACAATTCCACCCAATCCAACTCACCCCTCCGGCCAGAACTGCCGGGGAATGCGTTTAAGGATTTAGTACAATTCCCACATAAACAATTATCGATTGATCAAGGGAAATTGTTAGGAGATAGCGTATGACATCTTATGATTGGTCCCAATTTCATGTCCGGATGTATTATTTGGCCCCATTGGAGCAAGTTTTTAGTTATTTTTCGACAGCCGAGGGTCTTGAGTCATTTTTCATTCATAAAGCGGTGCATACTGGGAAAGACGGCACAATTCGTAAGGCGGATGAGCCGGTACAGACTGGTGACAGCTACCATTGGACCTATGTTCACGATTTTGCCCATGGTGGCGAATATTTACTTGTTGAAACCAATCAGTTAGTCCGTTTCACATTTGGCACAATGACAGTAGTTGTGCGCTTTCGAGATGTTGGTGATGCTATAGAAGTCGATCTTCATCAGACGAATTGTGCTACCATCGATCCAGATCGCGCCTGGCAGCATGTAAATTGTCGGAGCTGTTGGATATATTTTATGACTAATCTGCGGTCCATCATGGCCGGTGGACCGGATCTTAGGGATCACGAGCATCCCAATTGGAACGACTCAGTGAGTATTGGTTTCGAGCCTGACTCTGATCCAGGACAACCGCGGTAATAATACAATTAATAGCAATAGAAAATTTTGTGCCTAACCCCGCTTGTAAGGGACACGGCCGTGCCATCGGGAAAGCAGCGTGATTGATGACGATAAAGAAAGTCGCTTTCTGATAACGTCGTGCCGCTGAAACCCTCGTCAGGCGATGAAGGAATTCCCATGAGAAAAACAGCTTTGTTGGTGATTGATGTGCAAAAGGGACTGGATGACCCATCTTTGGGGAAGCGGAATAATCCGGAGGCGGAAGCGAATATGGCGCGGCTGATTGCGGCGTGGCGGGAGGAGGAACGGCCGTTAATCCACGTCAAACACAACTCCACCCAACCCAATTCTCCCCTGCGGCCGGAACTGCCGGGGAATGCGATCAAGGATGAGGTACGGCCGTTACCGGGCGAAAAGCTGTTCAGCAAAACCGTCAACAGCGCCTTCATCGGAACCGGGCTTGAGGCGTACCTGCGCGAACAGGGCATTTCCTCTCTGGTGATCGTAGGGCTGACGACCGATCACTGCGTTTCGGCGTCAACACGAATGGCGTCAGACCTGGGATTCGACGTCACGTTGGTTGCCGACGCGACGGCGGCCCACGAGCGTGTTGGCTATGATGGCGTCCTGTATTCGGCCGAGGACATTCATAAAATCAATTTAGTGAGTCTGGATGGTGAATTCTGTACGGTCCGCTCGACTGAAGAAATATTGAAGGAGGGCGCTTAACCATCCAGTCAACTGTTCCCACTTACCCCTCATTCTCTCCATGAGAGAATTTGAACAAATCGTGCAAACCATCTTCCCGCAAGGCAGGCTGTGCCGCGTTTGGACGCTATCAGGCGGCATCTCAGCGGGGATGATGGGGCTGGAAGTGGCGATAGGGAACGGCCGTTCTCACAAACTCATCATCCGCACGCACCAACATCCGGCCATAGCCGAAAACGAGTTTCGATTGTTGCAGCAAATCAGTTCCCTGGATTTAGTCGCACCCACGCCTTATCACCTCGATTTATCCGGCCGGATTTTGGCTGCGCCTTACCTGGTCATCAGCTACAGCGAAGGTGAAATGGAGTTTGCTCCGGCTAATCTGGGCGACCATGTCCGGCAGATGGCGGCGCAGTTGGTCCAAATTCATCGCGTGAAGACGGGCGATTTGTTGTTTTTGCCGCAGGCGGGGCAGGATTGTGTGGAGTTGGCACAGCCGTTCGCCCCAACCGCCGCCATCTTTGATGAAACACGTATCCGGGCCGCGCTGACCGTCCATACACCCCCATCCGGCAATCCTGCCACGCTGCTGCATGGCGATTTTTGGCCGGGTAACAGTTTGTGGCGCAACGGCCGTTTAGCCGCCGTCATTGATTGGGAAGATGCCCAATTGGGCGATCCCCTCATTGACTTGGCCCAAAGCCGGTCGGAAATCGTCTGGATATTTGGCTTTGAGGCGATGAACGTTTTCACTCGGCATTACCAATCGCTGAGCGACCTGGATTATCGCAATTTACCTTACCGGGATTTGTGTGCGGCGCTGCGTATCATTCGCCTGGTCGGTGGCGATTTGACCGGCTTTGCGGCATACTTTGCGGGGTACGGCCGTGCCGACATCACGACCCAGACGATTCAGGAAAACATGAATGGTTTCATCGCCCAGGCATTGGATAAGCTAAATTATGATTGACATTACCTCGATTCCCGCAGAGATACCGCTCAAAATCATCATAGGTGCGGGCACGCAGTCATATCCCGGCTGGCTGGCCACAAACAAGGAGCAGCTTGATTTGCTGCGGCGCGAGGATTGGCTGGCCAGTTTTGGCCAGCGGCGGATTGATGCCTTGCTGGCAGAACATGTTTGGGAACATCTGACCGAAGCGGAAGGGCGGCAGGCGGCAGCCATCTGTTTTGAATTTCTCAAGCCGGGCGGCACTTTGCGCTGTGCTGTGCCCGACGCTAACTTTCCTGACGCCGAGTATCAACGCATGGCCAGGTGGGTGGGCCGGGACCGTTAGACCATCCGGCGGCCGATCATAAAATTGTGTACGATTACGTTTTGTTTGCCGACGTCTTCCGCAGTGTCGGTTTTGACGTGGAACTACTGGAGTATTGTGATGAGAACGGCCGTTTCCACTATCATCAATGGTCATCTGCCGACGGCCCGATTTACCGTTCGCTGCTGTCTGATCATCGTAACAAGGACGGGCAGATCGGATTTGTATCGTTAATCGTTGATGCACGGAAACCTGCAAAATGATGTTAGCCACAGAAGAAATGCGCTGGTTTTTTGTCGGGATGATACCGGAATCGGTGGCGACCTGGTTTGGCGCGCAGGTTTGCGCGCCACAGGTCTGCATTGCCCCGGCCCCGCTGCCGCGCACCGATTATTACCTGCAACTGGCTGACAGCGACTCGCTGGGTATCAAACTGCGTCAAGGCCGGATAGAGGTCAAACAGCGCGAGGGAGCGGGTGAGACGATTGAGTTGAGCGGTCAGGCGGTCGGGCAGGTGGAATCGTGGCGCAAGTGGAGTTTTGGGCTGGCTGATGCGGAAAATGTGACTGAGCAGTGGGTGGGCGTGTGGAAGGCACGGCGCTGGTGTTTGTTTGAGGTGGAGGAGAACGGCCGTATCATCCCCGCACCGCCCGCCACCATCCTGGAAAAGGGCTGTGCCTGTGAACTGACCGATGTGCGCCTGGCCGATTCGTCTGAACAATGGTGGAGTTTAGGATTTGAAGCGTTTGGCGGAACGGCCGTTGAGCGGCGGGAAAGTTTATTGCGTGCAGCCAAACAATTTCTGGGCCAGGAGGACGCGCCGCTGCTACCCATCGAACAGTCGTACAGCTACCCCAAATGGCTGCAAATGGCCAGTTGACGTTGGATCAGTCCGATTATGGACTTTAAGAAATTAAATCGGTATTCGCCTCTTGCCCCAAAATGAATTTTGGGGCTATCGGAATTAAACCTGTTTGAAACAGGTTTCCAGCGTTTAGACGTCGAATTCATTCGATGTCGTCATTACCGAAATAAATTTTTAACTTTCATAATCGGACGTTGTTTTGTAGCCGGGGGCATTGATGCCCCGGCGTTCCCGGCCAGCAAAGCACGCCAGTAATTTCCCCAAAATCTGCGTTTATCCGTTTCCTACCCCTCTTCTACGGCCGTTGCCACAAACTCAATCTCAATCAAAAACGCATCATCCACATTTGCCACTTGAGGCACTTCCGGAATCACCAGATTGAAATCGGCGCGGCTGATGGTGGCGGCGGCGTGGCCTTCGAGGCGAGTGGGAGTAGTGAGGTCGGCCGTGCCGTCAAAAACCACCGTTTGGGTAATGTCTCTGATGGTCAAATCACCGGTGAGGGTGAAAACGGCCGTTTCGCCCACCGCAATCTGTTCCGGCAAACCATCAATATGTGTGGGGGTGAAGGTCATCAGCGGAAAGGTGGGGCTGTCGATAATAAACGTATGCAGCGCTTCATCCCGAAAAGCATCATCTGTATAAAAAGAGCGGGCATTGATTTGGATAACGCCGACTTGTGCGGTACTTAAATCGGTCAAATCCAAAGCAATTTGCCCCGATATCAGCCTGGTTACCCCTACAACTGTTTTGGGCTGGCCGCGCAGCAGTTCATCCATCGTGAATCGAACGCCCGATTCACCAGGGACTAGCTCGTAAATGGTCTCGTTGCTGTTGGCTGTGGTGATTGGAATCGCAGCTGGCTGTGCATATCGATCATCTGCGGGGCGCAAAAAGATGTACCAGATGGCGGCAATCACCAGGAAGCCCACAACGACGAAGGCGGCTCCGGTGCGGAATGTTGTGTCAGAATCAGAATCAGTTTTCATACCCTGTATTTTAGAGTGGATGCGGGAGCGTGACAAAGGTTATGGTAAAATGGGGCGATACCAAAAAAAAGTGACAAGCATTTTGAAAATACCCGTCACTTGGAGAGAATAAATGGCAAGAGAATTACCGAAAAAACCGCGCCGGGTCAGTGATGATGAAGTGCGCGAAACAATTTTAACCATGTGTCGCGAGGCCGGTCTGGATGGTGTTGTTCGGCCGGAAGCAGTTGCTCGTGTGATTTTGCCCGAACATTGGCAAACCATGCTCAAGCGGGTCCGTTTAATGGGTAAGCAGTTAGCGGCGGCTGGTTTGCTGACCATTTTGCGCAAGGGTGAACCGGCCGATCCCAAAGTGGTAAAGGGTGTTATTCATTTGCAAATTACGGAAGCCGGTCTGGTTGTTGAAGAAGAAAATACGTGAGTAAGGAGCCAGACATGGCCTCAGGCAAGTCAAAGAAAGCTCATCAAGAGCTGGGGAATTTTACCGCTTTTTTTGCTGTCATCATTGTTGGCTATGGAATTGCTTTGGGGGGCATTATACTGGACAGCGGCTGGAATCCGCCGCTGTGGGGTATTGTGGTTTCTCTGCTCCTGGGCGTCGTTTACGTTTTTTGGGGAGTGCGCAGTGACGAATTGTTTGACCGCTTTGACTCTGCCTGGGGAACGGCCGTACTCTTTATCGTCCCCATCTTCCTTGTTTTGACCGTGCAAATCATCCTGGGAGCCAACGGAACCTGGCTGCTGTCGCTGCCCATCGTCTCCATTGCTGTGGAACGGCTGCGCCCGATCTGGCGCTGGCCTATCTATTTTGCCGCTTTGCTGGGCATGGTGCTGCCTGTATGGCTGGTCACAGACGATACCAGCCAGATACCGGGTTTGGCCCTGGTGTTTGTTCCGGCTATCTTGTTTGTTGTGGCGTTTACCGAGGCGCGTTTAGGCGAACAGCGTGCCCGTGAGGAAGCCGAGGAACTGACGGTTCAGTTGGAAAAAGCGAATCGTCAGTTGGCCAGTTATGCCGTCCAGGCCGAAGAAATGGCTACGGTCCAGGAGCGTAACCGGCTGGCGCGAGAAATTCATGATAATTTAGGCCACTATTTGACGGTGGTGAATGTGCAGATTGAAGCAGCACGGGCCGTGATGTCCCAGAATCCTGAACGGGCTGAGGAAGCGTTGGACAAGGCCCAAAAATTGACGAGAGAGGGGCTGGCTTCTGTGCGCCAATCCGTCGCCGCCCTCCGCGAATCACCTACCGACAATCAGACATTGATCAATGCGATTGAGTCCCTGGTGCAGGAAACGCGCAGTTCCGGCCTGGTGGTTGAATTTGAAGTGATTGGTGAGCGACGCTCTCTTGATTCCCAAACCAAGCTGACGTTGTTCCGCGTCACTCAGGAAGGATTAACCAATGTGCGCAAACATGCCCACGCCTCCCGTGTAGACGTGGCCCTGGACTACAGCCTGCCTCAAACCGTCCGCCTGTCAATCAAGGATAACGGTGTGGGCAAATCGGCGGCGGCCGGTGATGGGTTTGGCCTCATCGGGATGCAGGAGCGGATTCAGATGTTGGGCGGCCAGTTGGCGATTGAGTCGGCGAGAGGGAAAGGGTTTCGGCTGGAAACGGCCGTGCCGGGTTAAAGCGGAGATTGGAGAATAGAGACTGATTTGGGGGCGAAAATTTGGGGATGGGGCAACGGCCGTTTAAGATATGAAGGAATCTTACCGCAGAAGCACAAAGGGAGCATTGAAGGAGACAATAAGATGCTCTCTTTGCACCTCTGCGGCTTGATCACATTAATTTAGCCGGTTCCCCGCTGCATCAACGGCAATCAGCCGCAGCCCATCCGGGTCAGGCAGCGACTCATTCGGTATCCAGGGAGCCAGGCAAGCCGGGTCTTTGACGCACGGATCCGTCAGTGCCAGCAAAAAATTAACCAAATCAGACACCTGCTCATCCGTCAAATCCAAATCCATCACCGTTACAATGCCTGCGGCACGGTTGGCTTGCAACTGCCTAACAGCGTTTTGTGTGTAGTCAACAGAACTAACCGTGCGGATGCTGGGGTCTAATTGGCTGAAATCGTAGGCTGCTGCCATTTCTGCCGGATTTAGATGATGGCGCACAATTTCCTCCAACGTCTGATACGCGCCGTCATGCCCGTAAGGACCGGTCACTTCCACATTGAGCAGCGTAGGCGTGCGGAAAGCATACTTATCTGTCGGTTCACCCGTTTCCAGGAAGCGGCCCCAATCGTCGTCGCCGTAGGTGCCGCTGTCCTTACCAGGGCCAAATTGGGGGACAGCCAGCACATGGAACTGCTCATCGGTAAAAAAGTCGCCCGTATGGCAGCTTGAGCAGTTAGCGCCACCTTCAGTTGATGAGGTGAAGAACAACTGTGCCCCGCGCTTGGCCGATTCGCTGATAGCGCCGTCATCGCCCGCTACGTACGCTTTCCAGGGCGTTTCCACGAACACCTGCGACCGTTCGTACTCGCCAATGGCGTGGGCAATGGTTTGGTAAGTAATGAGTTCTTCGGCGCTGGCATTGCTGTTGAAGGCGGCCTGGAAATGGGCCAGCCAATCATTTTGCGCCAGCACGCCGGCGCCATCGCCGTAGTTGCCCAGAATGGCGGCCAACAAATCCCGGCTGCGATTGTCGAGGACTTCCGATCCGTTGCCGGTATCCATGCCAAAATCAAAGCCGCGCATTTCATCTTCGGATGTGGTTGGGAAGCGGCTTTGGGCTTCGACTAGATTAGCCCCGGCGTCCAGGTCAGGGTAGCGGAACATGCGATCCGGGGTGTGGATGCCGTAGCCGTCGTCGCCGTTCATAAGCGGCGTTTTGCCCAGGCTTTCGATACGGCCGTCCCAAAACATTACCTCATCCCACAGGCCGCTGTTGAACGTGGTGGGCGCGTTGCGCGGAACCTTCGGCCCTTCGGGGTGGATTCGCCCCGGCCCCAACAAATCTGGCTGGTCCGCGCCCACGCCAATAGATAACGGAATCGCATCGCCCCCGCCCAGAGATGGATGATGGCAGCTAACACAAGCCGAGTCGCCCGTGCCGCTTAACGCTTTTGTGTAGAACAAATTCATGCCTAATTGTGCGATGGGATCCGTTATTTCCGGTAAATCACGCCCTAAACTAGGGTCGCCAGTTAAGCCATTGGCGGCAATAATTTCCCGCAACTGACCGTCTAAACTTGACTCAGCCGCCGGTTTGTTTTGGCAGCCAGATAGAAACAGTACAAATAATAATGTAAGGGCTAATAATTGTCTTTTCACGGGATTGTTTGGGAGGTTGGGGACTGGAGATTAGAGACGAATCCAGTCCCCAGCCTCCAGTCCCTAGCCTCGATTTTTAGTAACTCAATACGGTTACATTCTCAGCGAACATTGCCGACCAGGTGTATTCTGGCGTGCCGATGATGATGCCATCCAGCACGTCTTCCTCAGCCATGCCACCCACATTGACCATACATACTGGGCAAAGCAGAACAACGCCGCCGTCGTCCATGAATTTCTGCAGCATTTCGTGGATGGTTTTACCGCTTTTATGAATATTTTGCGGGATAGTAACATCGGCAAACCGCACGCCTTGCGTATTCATGAAGATGGTGACCGGTTTATCGGTGTTATTGAGAACTTTGGTGGCAAAGCCAACCGCCATTGCCGCCCGGTCAATATCGTCGGTGGTCAGGTTGACGAACAGACCGTCTTTTAACTCTTCTGGTCCACGGGGCGGAGGGGGGGCGTCTTGTGTTGGGGCTGATGCGGCAACGGCCGTTGCCGATGGCGATACAACCATATTCACAAAACTAAACAAGCCAAAAATGGCAAACAACACAACAACCAAACGGAATAAATGGTTCAACTTTTTCATGGTAAATAATATCTCCTCAAGATAGCAATTCAGCATTTCAGCGTCTCAGCAATCAGCTTTTTGGCCGACCTGCTGACCAGCTTTTTTTAATAACTCACAAGAGTCACATCTTCGGCAAACATCGCTGACCAGGTGTACTCCGGTGTTCCGATGATCACGCCGTCCATAACTTCAGATTCGGTCAACCCGCCGACATTGACCATGCAAACGGGGCAAACCAGGGCCACACCGCCATCGTCCATAAATTTTTGCAGCATTTCCTGGATGGTTTTGCCACTTTTATGCGTATTGGGCGGGATATTGGTATCAACCCAACGCACACCTTGAACATTTATGAAGATGGTAACCGGTTTGTCGGTATTGTTGAGGACTTTGGTCGCAAAACCGATAGCCATTGCCGCCCGGTCAATATCGTCGGTGGTCAGGTTGACGAACAGGCCGCCGGCTAAATCTTCAGGGGCGCGCGGGGTGGGGACGATGCCAGGTTCAGCAGCGGTTTCATCGGCCGCCTCTTCTTCCGGCGCTTCTGCTTCAGCCGTTGGTTCTTCAACGACGGCTTCTACTTCTTCAGCCGCTGGATCTTCAACCGCCGCTTCCTCTTCTAGCTCGGCCATCTCCATCGGCATCGCATCGGCTGTGTCCGGTTCGACATCCTTCACCGGCACGTCGATGACCACTTCGCCAAATTCTTCGAACTTGAGCGTCAGCGGGAATGTTTCGCCCACTTTGAGCGCCTCATTAAGGTTGATGAGCATGACATGCAGTCCACCGGACTTCAACTCAACCGAACCATTGGCTGGGATTTCGATGTATCCTTCCGGTACGGGACGCATGCGCATCACGCCGTTGTCATCCATCGTATGTGTATGCAGTTCGGCTGCTTCCGAAACATCACTTTTGGCGGCGACCAGTTTGTCGGCTTTGCTGCCGTTGTTGTGGATAACCATGTACACAATGCCTGACCCGTCCATCATTTCCGGCGTTGAACGTGACCAGGCTCCCTGAATTGTGATTTGAGGGCCGTCGGTGGTTGCTTCTGTGTCTGTGGGGGATACGGCCGTTTCCTCCGCAGGTTCGTTTGCTTGACAGGCAGACAATCCAATCACGAGCAAAAAGCTCATGATAAGCAGCGTCGCCCACCAAAATCTCTTTTGTTTGAACTTCATTATTGGGTTTCCTTTCTCCTTTTAATTTGTGATAAAGTCAACGATTGAGTTGATTTCGCGGCCGGACACCTCCTCTTTATGTTATATTGTGTGATTTTATGATAGAAGATGATAACAGCGACAATTTATAACACAGTTTTTCATTATGCCAAGTGTGAATTTGGAAGATTGTAAAAGTCTGCCAGACTTTTGTAATCTGGTGTATCATGGGGGCAGGAGAACGGCCGTGATCAAACCAATCCAAGCCAAAGTGATGCTGTCTCACGTCAAACAGCCCGATACCTGGTTCGGGCTGAAATATAACATGAACTTGTACCGTGGCTGCCAGCATCAATGTATCTACTGCGACTCACGCAGCGAATGTTACCAGATCGAAAATTTCAACGACATCCTGTACAAGGAAAACGCCATCGATCTGCTGGAAAATGAGTTAGCTCGCAAACGGTTCAAAGGCACGATTGGCACCGGCTCGATGAATGATCCCTACATGCCGGTGGAGAAAAAGCTAAAGTTGACCGGGCGGGCGCTGGAATTGATTGCCCGCTATCGTTTTCCAGTTCATATTATTACCAAAAGTGATTTGGTCTTGCGCGATTTAGAACTGTTGAAGCAAATTAATGAAGTGTACACGGCCGTTTCCTTCACCATCACCACTGCCGACGACCAACTGGCCAAGAAGTTGGAACCGGGCGCGTCGCTGCCTTCGGCTCGTTTCCGGGCTATGAAAATCCTGGCCGAAAATGGCATTCTGACCGGTATCACCATGATGCCCATCCTGCCCTTCATCCAGGACAATGAAGAAAACATCAGCGAAATCGTCACCCAGGCCTACGAAAACGGGGCCGCCTACATCCTGCCTGGCTTTGGCGTGACTTTGCGCGACCGGCAGCGGACTTACTATTATGACAAACTCGACCGCCATTTCCCCGGCCTGCGCCAGAAATACGAACGGCAGTTTGGCAATCAATATTTTGCGCCGGTCAACAATTACGAAAAATTGAAGGCTGTTTTTGCAGATTTGTGTGCGCGGTATGGTGTGGCGATGCGGATACGGCCGTATCAGCTCCAAACGGCCACACAACTAACCCTGGGAATTTGACTATGACAATTCGTGTTTTACTCGTAGACGATCAAGCCCTTTTTCGTGAAGGACTAAACACCTTGCTTTCCATCCACAGCGATATCGAAGTGGTCGGCGAGGCCAACAACGGCGAAGAAGCCATTCAAATGGCCGCCCAAACCGCGCCTGATGTCGTTTTGATGGATTTGCGTATGCCTGTCCTCGATGGTGTGGCCGCCACCCGCCGTTTAGCTGAAACCCAACCCGACAGCCGTGTCATCGTTCTCACCACCTTCGATGACGACGAACATATTTTTGATGGCTTGCGGGCCGGGGCGGTGGGCTACCTGCTCAAAGATGTTTCTTCCGAAAAGCTGGTTGAGGCCATCCGCGCCACCGCTGGCGGCCAATCCTTCCTTCAACCTTCCGTGGCCGCCAAATTGATTAGCGAGTTCGCCCGTGTCACTGGCCACCAGCCACCAACCAGTCAGCCACTTGTTGAACCGCTTTCAGAGCGGGAATTGGAAGTGTTGCAGCAAGTCGCTACCGGAGCCAGCAACAAAGAGATTGCCGCCACATTGTTCATCACGGAAGGCACAGTCAAGAATCACCTCACTAATATTTTGGGTAAACTGGGTGT
>JBNKZT010000167.1:0-13154 GCA_050301775.1 Promineifilaceae bacterium (SeqCode) | reverse complement strand
CTATCTGGTGCTGCCCACCGCGACTCTTGATCCGGCCGGCGCGGAACCATTCCAGAATGTCGTGCGCATCATTGACCCCAACGGCGAGGTGGTTTTGGAACATGTCAAATACGGGGGCACGCAGTTTGAAGGCTCTGTCACCGGCAGCGGCGAACTGCAAACAGTGGAAACGCCTTATGGTACGCTAAGTGCCGTCATCTGCTGGGACGCCGATTTTCCCACAACTATCAAGCAAGCCGGTGAGCAGGATGTGGATTTGCTCTTTGTGCCTTCCAATGACTGGCTGGAAGTGCGGGATATTCATGCCGGCATGGCAACTTTCCGCGCGGTGGAAAATGGCATGTCGCTGTACCGCCAGACGGGCGACGGGGTTTCTTTGGTGACGGATGGATACGGCCGTGTCGTCAATCGCACCGATATGTATGAGGAAGAAACCTCAGACACCTGGGGCGGCGAACAAATGGTGCTGACCCCGATTGGCTCCGTAGACACCTTGTACACGCAGGTTGGCGACGCCGTTGGTCAAATCATGTTCATTGGCCTGATTGGTTTGCTGATTTTTGCCTGGATCAAACGCAAGCCGAAAGTGGTCTAATCCTTTGGTGCAAGAAAGGAATATTTTGCGGATAGAGACGGCCGTTTCCCCTAAACGGCCGTCTTTTTTTCGGTATAATTTATCCATGTCCGTGCCCATACTCGTTACCAAGCTCTATATTCCGTCTGCGCGACCAGATCTAGTCGCGCGACCCTGTTTGATTGACCAATTAAACGCGGGGCTGCGGGGCAAATTGACGCTGGTTTCGGCCCCGGCAGGGTTTGGCAAAACTTCCCTGTTGAGCGCCTGGATCGAACAGACGACGCGGCCGGTGGCCTGGGTTTCGCTGGATGAGGACGACAATGACGCCGCCCGGTTTTTGGTGTATGTCATTGCCTCCCTGCAAACCATTGATGCCGAGATTGGCGTGTCTGTGCCGGCCGGGCTGCAATCGCCCCAGCCGACGCCCCCGCTGTCTGTTCTGCCGTACCTGATCAGCGACATCGCAGCCTGTGCCGACATGACGCTGGTGCTGGATGATTATCACCTCATCAAAACGCAGGCCGTTCATGACATTGTGGATTACTTGCTGCAACATATGCCGCGCAATTTGCACCTGATCATTGCCACCCGCACGGACCCGCCGCTGCCGCTGCCGCGTTTGCGCGGCCGCCGCCAGCTTACCGAATTACGCACGGCGGATTTGCGGTTTTCGCACGCGGAAGCTGCGGCGTTTTTCAACCAGGTGCAGGCGTTGCAGCTTTCCAGCGAGGATGTGGTGGCTTTGAACGGCCGTACCGAAGGCTGGATCACCGGCTTGCAAATGGCCTTTCTGTCCATGCAGGGACGTACCAACAAAAGCGAATTCGTCCAATCCTTTACCGGCAGCAATCGGTACATCCTCGACTATCTACTCGAAGAAGTGCTGGAGCAGCAGCCCGCAGAGATGCGCGACTTCCTGTTGAAAACATCGCTCCTGGATAGGCTTTGTGGGGAGCTTTGCCGGGCCGTGACGGGTGACAGCGCCAGCCAACAAATGCTGGAAAAGATGGAGCGCACCAATTTGTTTGTGATCCCCCTGGACGACCAACGGGGCTGGTTCCGCTACCATCACCTGTTTGGTGACTTGCTGCGCCAACGTCTTTCACTGGTTGCACCAGACTCAGTCCCTGCCTTACACCGCCTGGCCAGCCTGTGGCATGAGCAAAACCATTTTCTGGCGCAAGCGATTGAACATGCCCTGGCCGCAGATGATAATCAAAAGGCGATCCAACTGATCGGCAAATATATCGAGGCGATTTGGGAACATGGCGACCAAATCCGGTTGACCAGATGGCTGGCCTCGCTGCCCGAAGATGAAATCAGCCAACATCCACTCATCCTGACCCACCACGCCTTTGCCCTGTGCTTTTCCGGTCAATTTGACGCAGCCGAAGCGCAATTACTGTTGGCCGGTAGGTGTACTAACCCCAATCAAAAACTCTTTGCCGGGACGTCAGCTACTGTGAGGGCCTACGCGAGTCTCTACAGCAACGAAATCGAGGCCGCAGCCAATTATGCAAAACAGGCCCTCCATCATCTTGCGCCTGATCAGCATATGTGGCGGTCTCTGGCGCTGTCGATCCACGGTGACGTAAATGCCTTTTACGGCTACGTTCCCACTTGTGAAGAGATTTGGAGCAGTACTCTTGGTGAAGCTGAAAAGACCGGGAACATTTTCTTTGCATTATTGGGAAGTGCCAAGGTAGTTGTCGCCCAAAAACGCCTGGGCAGGCTGCGGCAGGCAGCAAGAACTTTTGAGGCGCAAACCCGGCGCGCCTTTGACGGCGGTTACACACAGATGGCAGTCGCCGGAGCCTTGTATGCGGTTTATGGTGATGTCCTGCTTGAATGGAACCGGTTAGAAGAAGCCATTGAGCATATTCAGCGCGGACTGAACCTCAGCGAGCGGCAGAATTATGCGGCCGGGGTGGCCTGGAGCTGTCTCTCGGCCATCCAGGCCCGTTTTTCCCAGGGCGATTTAGCCAGGGCGGAAGAAGCGCTGCGCCAACTGGAGACGCGCATCCAAAAAAACACGCTGCCGGTCTGGACGATGAATTGGTTCACGGCCTGGCAAGTTCGTTTACTGATCCTGCGTGGGAATTTGGATGGGGCGGGGCGGGTGCTTCAAGGGCGCGGTATCAGCCTTGATGGGGAATTCGCCTACCCAAATGAAGTCGAATATTTGGCGTTGGCCCGGTTGTTGATTGCCCGGGGCGATTTCCCGGCAGCGGAAGGTTTACTGACACGATTGCACGCCTATCTAAACACAAAAGGCTGGGTTGACAAGCTGATTGAGTTACAAATTTTGCAGGCGCTCATCTTTCAAGCTCAAGGCAAAGAGGATATGGCCCTGGAACGGCTGGCCGCTACATTGACTTTAGCCGAACCGGAAGGATATATGCAACGTTTTATCCAGGAAGGCCCGCCGATGGCTTGTTTGCTATACAAAGCCATTGAAGCGAATATTGCACCGGCTTATGCCGGCCGTTTGTTAGCTGCTTTTCCGGTAACTGAGGAACACTCCCCTGACTTTAATTCACAAGCTGCTCTAGTCGAACCGCTCAGCCCCCGGGAGCAAGATGTGCTGCAACTGATTGCCCGGGGAGCGACCAATCAAGAAACCGCCCTGGCGCTGCATATCGCGCCGGGGACGGTTAAAAATCATCTCAAGAATATCTACGATAAGCTGAATGTTCGCAGCCGCACCCAAGCGGCTGCCCGTGCCCGGGACCTGGGTTTGCTCGACTGATCTCCCGTATAAACCGCCGCCGGGCGAGACGGCGCGGAGACACGGCCGTTTGTTTTGCCCAACTCCTATCCGCACCGTCCCGCCCCTACAGCCAATAATTTCTAATTGAGAATAGCCCTCAAATAGCCCCTTCGGGACATCACAATTATCCCTACAGTCATTACACTGGGGATAGTTTTAGTTTAGGCTTACTTATGGAGTGTTGATGTCAAGCAGGGTTCAAATTGTGATTAAAGGGCATCTTGTTCCGGAGTGGGCAAGCTGGTTTGGTGAAATAGCCGTGAGCTACGATGAGCAGGATAACACCGTGCTTACCGGAACCATTGCTGACCAACCGGCGCTGCACGGCCTCCTGGATCGCATTCGAGACCTGAACCTGACTTTGATTTCAGTCACTCAAATTGAGCCGAAACCATCATCCCGGAAGTTATTTGGCGATTCAGGTTCATCATGAACAACTTCCGTGAAGATTATTGATAATGTGTCCTGACAAAAAGGAGTGGAAAAAATGACACAAAACCAGGTTCTTGTTTCTCGTATTTTGAAGGTGGTGGCGCTGGGGATGGGAACGGCCGTTCTCGTACTCAGCATCCTGCAAGCCACCACAATAGAGACCAGCATTACGATGTTAAGCATCGGGTTGTTTGCCCTGGCGCTGGCTGCGTTACAGGGGATGAACGTCGGGAGTTCAAAATGAAGAAGGTATTGATCGCTATTGGGAAAATCTTGTTGTTGACCATCGTTTTTTTCATTGCCAACGCCGTCATGGGGGTTTTGCTGCCGCTGTCTCACGACATGGTGGCGGCCATGACCTCTGAAGACCAGGCTGTCTTCATGCCGCTCTTTTTGCTCAACGTGTTTATCAACATGGTGGTGATGTACCTGATGCTGCGCTATCTGCGCGACCAGGGCTTGAAGCTTTTCCTGGGGGTGTGGATGGCGTTTTGGGGGCTGTTTACCGTTTTGAATGCGATTGAACTGTATTGGTATCACGAATCTTTCCCGCTGTTTACTTATCTGGACGTGACAAAAATAGTCGTTTCCGCCCTGGTCACATATGGCGCGACAACGCTGGTGGGGACGTGGCTGGTGGGTGGTTTCAAACGAGACGCTCAGGAAAGAGAGACGACGTTCGAGGCTGGCCGCTTCGGGTGGCGGATTGGCCTGTTCTGTGTGCTCTACCCCCTCTTTTATTATCTCTGCGGCTTTATTCCCTGGTCTTTCCCGGAAGTGCGGGCATTTTACGCTGGCTGGGCGTCCACCACGGAACCCATCCCTGTACTGCTGCTGTTTAATGTTTTCCGGGGTGCGCTCTGGTTCTTGTTCTCGCTGCCAATTCTTTTGGGAGCCAGAACCCGCCGACAGGCTTATTGGCTGCTGCCGCTGATCTTGTTCACGGGAACGGCCGTTTCCCTCATCACCCCCTCCGCATTTTTGCCGGGCAACGTCCGCTTTGCCCATTTCATCGAACTGACCGTTTCCATGATTCCGGTGGGTCTGTTCATGGTGTGGTTATTGCTGAAAGTTAAGACATCCCCAGAAGACAACCGGGTTGAGCATGATCTCGACAACGATTTGGGCGCTGTTACTGTTTGATGTTTTGCGAGGTGCGTTATGGGTTTTATTCTCGATGCCTGTTTTATGAGGAATCCGGACCCGGCTGCAAGCCTGGATGATGCGATTGATGTTGTTTATGGAAACGGCCGTTTCCCTGATCATTCCTTCTGCTGTGATCCGCCTTGCCCACTTTATCAAACCTGGCTTCTCGATGGTAGTGGTCGGGTTAATCATGGTGTGGTTATTCCTGAAAAGATAAAATCCACCCACGAGGAAACCGATGAACAACGAATTTAGCGCCGTTGGCTTTATCAATGCAATCCCGGCTATGACGCGCCGGGTATGGCCAGGGTTTTGGCCGCTGATTGTCATCATCACCCTGTTTTTATATTTCGACGATCCCTCCCACTTGAATATATTGGCCTTTTCTGATTGGGCCGCGATGCACATCCTGATCGTGGTGGGCATGATCTCGACCACGATCTGGCTGTACAACACCTATAAGCGGCCGGTTGTGAATACGGCCGTTATCGGGTTGTGGCTGCTGGCATCCGCATTTTGCATGCTGGCTGATTTTATCTTGCGCTTTGGATGAAAAAGGGAAGTTTCTCATGAATGCTCAAACTGAAAATAGAAAAACTACGATTCGCAATCTGGTTGTTTTTGTCATCGTTTTTAACGTCTTGGGCTGGTTGGGGTGGATGGTCGCCCAAGACGGCAGCGCCGATGCGTTGGGACTGGGCAACCTGATCTGGCTGGCGGCCCCGCTGCTGGTCTCGCTCTTGCTGCGCCTGTTCAGCAAAGATTGGCGGGACATGGGTCTCGCACCCCATTTTAGGGGGAATGGCCGATGGTACCTTTTTAGCGTTGTTGTGTTTCCGGTGATTGTAACGGCCGTTTTGCTCATCGGTTTGCTTTTCGGCGGGGTTTCTTTTGCCAACTTTGAGGGCAGTTTATTCTTCCAGGCGTTAGGGGTAGCTTTCGTCTCAACATTCATCAAAAACATCCTGGAAGAGTTTGCCTGGCGCGGCTACTTGACGCCCAAAGTAAATACGCTGGTGAAAAATAGGATAGCTGGTCATCTGCTGGTTGGTTTTATCTGGGGAACCTGGCATATTCCGTATTATCTGGGGCTGCTGGATCAAGCCACGTTGGCCGGTTACACCTCGCAAAGCCTGGCCACCTTCCTGCCGATGATTGTGCTGGGCACGACGCTTGCCGGGATCGTTTTTGGTGAAATTCGCCTGATCACCGGCTCGACATGGCCGGCCGTGCTGATGCACACGATGAGCAACATCGTCATCACAACCTTGTTGGTAGAGGGTCATGTAAGCGTGTCCAACGCCCTGTTTACGCCCAGTTGGGAAGGTGTGCTGACGATGGTTTTAATGGCATCGGCCGGGGTGTGGTTGTGCCGCCGAAGATGATAGTCATCAGTGGTCAAAACAGCATCTTCCCCGCTTCCTCATTAGCTTAAATGCGCCCGCTATTGCAGAGTCATCTCCGTGTAACCATCCCCTTTCTCTTCATCAGCTTCGCCGACGATCTGCTGCGGCTGGTCTTGTTCAGGATGGGCTGCAGCACCTTTGAAGTTTTCCAGGTGAAGGTCATGCACGTTGTGAGACTCAACAGCGTGGCCGTAATAATCGGGACGATTATCGCCCCAACTGACCCGGCAGTTTCGCAGCGTGATTTCGTCAGCTTCGTTGAGGTAAAAACCGGCTGTTTTGCGCTGAATAATTCCCACAACATCACAGGGACGGCGGTCATAGAGGCCGCCCGGATAGCTGGTGGTTTTGTTGATGTGCAGCCGCACATTTTCAAACAGTACATCTTCAATGCGGCTGCCTTCGGTGCCGCTGACGTAGATGCCGTTTTCGCTGTCACAGGTGATGTTGCTGAACCGGATGTTACGCACTTTACCGATGTCGCCTTCGGAACGGCCGTTTTTAAATCGATGTTTTGTCCCCGGTGCGCGTTTAAACGCCGTCACATAAATTGGCTCCGATTTGCCCCACCACACATCCGCAAACAGCCGCGACTCGATGATGATGTTGCTGAAAATCACGTTCTCGATATTGCCTTCATCCCGGTTTTGAATACCCAATGCGCGATTGGTGCCATAAATAACGCACGCATCAAAGATGATATTTCGCATATCATCCATATTTTCGCTGCCCAACTTAATGGCACAAGACGTTGATGTCAAAACGCAGCCGGTCACCGTGATATTTTCGCACGGGCCATATTCCTCGTATTCGCGCCGGTTTTTGATGCAGATACAATCATCGGCCGAGCGAATGTCACAGTCGCTGATACGCACATTGCGGCAGTGGTCAATGTCAATGCCGTCACAGTTGCGGATGCGCAGGCTGTTGTGAATGCGCACGCCTTGAATGAGCACGTCTTCACAGCCGGCCGGATGGACGCACCAGTAGGCCGCATCCTCAAAGGTCACATCCCGAATCGTAATGTGTTGGCAGCCGATGAGCGTAAGTAGGTGCGGCCGTTTATCCACCCCATCAACAAATTTGAAATTGTAATGCGTCGGCTCCTCGTTGAGCATGAAAGCCCGCCCACTGCCGTTAAGCGTACCGGTGCCGGTGATGGCGATATTTTGCTGCCCCCTGGCGCTGATCCACATACTGCCTTCGCTAAAATTGTTACGAAAGGGCGTCTTGGTATAGAGCGATTCGTCGGTGCTGGCCTGCAAAACGGCGTTCGGTTCCAGATGTAGGTCCACGTGTGACTTCAACTGGAAAGGGCCACTGATAAAAACGTGACCGGCCGGGACAATCACCCGCCCGCCGCCGGCGTCACTGCACGTGTCAATTGCTTTTTGAATGGCAGCGGCGTTGTTGATTGCCTGATCGCCAACAGCGCCAAAATCTAAAATATCATACGTCGCCATAAAAACAGTTCCCCTACTTTTTCATGTCTGCTTTGGCGGCTTTTAGCTGTTCTGCCTCAGGCCGCTGTTTGTAAAAATCGTCCAGCGGGTAACAGCCGGACACGATGCCGCTGCGTGGGGCGGTGGTGCAGTCGCTAAATGTGCGGCAAAACAGCTTGCGCTGCATCTTGTTACCCGCCAACACATCAGTCGGCAACTGCGGATAGGACAACACCATTCGGCCCAGCCCCACAAAATCAGCTTTGCCCTGGCGAATGACTGCCTGGGCCACGTGCGGCAGCCACTCCTGCAAATAGCTGTAGCCCGATCCCACCAGCAGCAAATCCGGGAAATGGGATTTCAATTCTGCGGTGACGGCAATTTGCCGGGCCACACCGACCAGTGGATCTTCCGGCGGCAGATAGCCATCTGACGGTGGGAAAAGGGCAGGGCGGATGACGTGTGGCGTGTAGTAGGGGCTGCCCGCACTGATGCAGGCCATCTTGATGTTTAGTTCTTGCAACAGGTTCAGAAAAGCAATCGGCTCGGTCAAATCCAGCCCGGTGCCGGAACCGTCGCCACCAAATGCATACCGATACGCACCATCAAGTTGTGGCTGCCCGATGTGATTGGCTCCGGGCGAAAATGGAACCAGGTCGATGGCACTCAGTCGCACACCAATGCCCAAACCGGGCGCGTGCTGCCGGATACCGGCCACCAATTCACACAAAAAGCGGGTGCGGTTTTCAAAGCTGCCGCCATAGGGGCCTGGCCGGTCAAAGGCCGTGAGAAATTCGTGTCCCAGGTAACCGTGACAATGTTTCAAATCGACAAAGTCAAAGCCGATTTGTTGGGCGAGAACGGCCGTTTTCACAAAATCAGCAATCAACACGCGAATCTCATCATCTGTCATGATGGGATAATCATCCGGCAACCCGAATTTTTCATCCAAAATGGGATGGCGGTAGAGAATAAACGGCAGTAACTTGTTGTCCGGCTCCGGGCGAGCAAAACGGCCCGAATGGGTCAGTTGCAGCCCTATCAGCAAATCATCGGTGCGTTGGTGGTGTTGTTCGTGGGCATTAACCAGGGTCTGGCGCAGGGAGTTTAGGGAAACGGCCGTTTCTTCATTCAACATCAACTGCCGGGGATTCGCCCGGCCATCGTGCCGCACCGCCACCGCCTCGCCGCCCCAAATTAGCTTGGCCCCACTCAACCCAAAGCGCTGCCAGCGCCGCTGCGTGAACGCCGTCGGACGGCCGTCAGCAGTGCCGTCCCACCCCTCCATCGGCAGCACCGCAAAGCGGTTGCCAATCGTAAAACCATCAACTGCATAAGGTTGTGCCAACGGCGCATCATCCCCCGCCTCCATCACCTCATCTGAAGGTAATTCAACACCCAATTCCGCCAAATGATGCCGAAACTGTTCAATCGTTCGTAATTGAGCAATTCGTTTGTGACTCATTATCATTCCCCTACTTATCCGCGTTCATCCGCGTCCTATTTCTTCGATACTTCTTACTGTTTACTGAATCCTGCTCACAATATCTCGCAGCACATCCCGATCACTCTCCGGTCTGCCTGGCGCATTCGGATGTGTATCGTCACAATCCAGCCAGCCGCGCAGCTTCAAAAATTGGGCGGCGCTGTGTTTGTAAGCCGGTACCGGTGGCCGAAATGCGAAGAATCCCAGATATTGCAGCAAATCATTCAGCTCATAAAATGCCGGGTCGCCTGTCGCCCAAAACGCATCCCGCCGCGCAAACAAATCTGGCGCAAATGTGCTAATGCCCAGCAGGTAATCGCTGCCGTACATTACCATATCAATGGCTAAATCGTTGCCGGTGAGTACCTTGAAGTCGGGGCGGGTGGCGTCGCGCAGCGCCAGCCGCTGCCACTCCAGCTCGCGGTTCAGCGACGAATGTTTGGCCCCACTGCATTGCGGAATCGCCATCAGTCCGGCGTAGGTTTCTAAATCATAGATCTGGCCGAACGGTGCAAACATCTGGCCCAGTTCAAAGGCAATAAACTGGTCGCACAGCTTGCCCAGCCCGGCGTATGACTGCACGATTTTTTCCGGCGATTGACTCGTCAGCCCAAACGATTGGAAGAGGATCGGTGTGCCGCCGTGCTGCTGAATCTGGTCGATTTGTTGGGCGTAGGCATCGTGGTTAAACGGGTCGCCGGGTTGGTCGCCGACATAGGCCCCGGCCACGAAGGGCTTGCCGGCCATCACGGTTTGGGTGCGCTGCAAAACGGCCGTTCTCGTCTTCTCATCAATCAAATTCGCATAGCCGGTATCCATATTTACCGCCGGAACCAGTCCCGCACCCACCGTGCGCCGCAAATGCGCCGTAAACCCATCCCAATCCACCGCGCCATCCTCTCGAAACGGCAGCAGCATCGCCGACATGCCCGTGATTTGGCGGTACGGCCGTATCATCTTCACCGGTTCAATTGTTGTCATCGTTACACTCCTTGACAAACGGGACACAGAGAACACTGAGAAGACAAAGAGATACGCAGAGGGCAGAGAGAAAAAAATCTGTGTTAATCTGTGTCATCTGTGTCCTATTCCTCTTAATACCTGAGCAAACCGGTCGCCAAAATTCACGTTCACCATGTCCGGCTGCTGGCGGATGATGTCGGCAAAAATTGCTTCGTCTTTGCCCATGTAGTTGACCATCAGCTTTAAGCCGTGTTTTTTGCAGGCGGCTGCTACGTCCGGGTTGATCGGGTAGCCGGTTTCGATGATGTTGGGGTGGAGTTGGGAAACGGCCGTTTCCACCTCCACCGCCGTCCCTGCATTCACCTTCAATTGCAAATCCGGCGCCAACTGCCGAAATTCCGCCGCCAGCTCCGGCAGCTTAAACCAGAAAAAACAGTCTTGCTCAAACCCTGTTTCTCGAATCAACGTTACTAATTGTGGCAAATCAGCCCACTTCACATCCAAAAACAGCTTCGCCTTGCCTTTAATCCAGCGCAGAAATTCGTCCAGTCGCGGCACACGTTCATTGGCAAACTTCGGATCGAACCAACTGCCTGCATCCAACCGGTCAATCATTGCTGCTGCATGTTCCATAATCACTCCCAGGCCGTTTGTTGTTTTTTCCAGCCCCGGCCCGTGAAACAAATACAGCACCCCATCCGCACTCGTATTCACGTCAATTTCCACATAATCCATGCCCCAGTCCAGGCACATTTGTGCCGAAGCATAGGTGTTTTCCGGCGCAAACTCATTCGCGCCTCGATGACAAACAATTTCCATCACAAACCCCACTAACTACGCACTACGCACTACGCCTCATCTCTCCAATCCCAATGTCAGCGCCGCAAACGAGAGTGGCGGCAGTTCCACCGTGGCACGGCCGTTTTGTATTTGCACGTCGGAAAACGGCTGTTTTTCCACCGCCTCTTTCTCTGTCCATGAATTGGCTGCTTTGGCGTCAGGGCCGGTGAGCAGTTCGCCGTTAATCAGGTGGGAAACGGCCGTGTCCGCCAACCCCACCTGCACCTGCTGCGCCTTATCCAGGCTACGATTGACCAAAAAACAGTGCAGCTTGTCATCATCCAAAATGGCACTGGCATCAACCAGGCTTGCCCGGCCATATTCGGTACTCTCATATCCCGGCCCATCCTGCGCTACTTGCAGCGAGACGCCCTCGCGCCGCTTCGACATCATCTCAAACGGATAAAAAATCGACTGCACCAGCAGGTCATCCCCCTGCGTCAGCAGTGGCGCAATCACATTCACAATCTGGGCAATATTGGCAATCTTTACCACATCGGCATGGCGAATAAAACTGTTCAAAAAACCGGCCACGACCAGCGCATCTTCCAGGTTATACACCTCTTCAATCAAATGGGGAGCCAATTTGCCCACGCCATCCATTTCTCTATTTTTGTACCAGACATTCCACTCATCAAAGCAAAGATAGGCTCGTTTTTTGCTGCGCCGCTTCGCCTGCACAAAGCGGCAGACCGCATCCATCTCCTCTATTTGCCGGTCAATGCTGTTGCTCACTGCCAGGTAGTTTGGTGTGTCGTTTGCCTGGTTGCCGACATAGCGGTGCAGACTGATGTAGTCGGTCATGTCTCCCAGGTGTGCCAGCACAGTCTGATCCCACTCAAGGTATGTGGGCAGGCTGATGGAGCAAGAGCCGCAGGCAACCAGTTCAATCGTCGGATCGGCCATTTTCATCATATTGGCCGCCTGCTGGGCGCGGATGGCATACTGGTCTGCGGGCACATGTCCGATTTGCCAACTGCCGTCCATTTCATTACCCAAACACCACAGCTTCACGCCGTGCGGATCGCCGGGGCGCATGTCTGCGTAGCGCGTGCCGTGCGGCAAATTGCAATATTCAACCCAGTTGCGTGCTTCTTCCGGCGTGCCGGTGCCCAAATTGACAGTGATCATCGGCGTCCACCCCATCTTGCGGCAGAGGTGGATGTACTCATCCGTGCCGAATTGATTTGGTTCGATGCTGTTCCAGGCCAGGTCACGTGCTGTGGGCCGGTTGGCCTTTGGGCCAATACCATCCTGCCAGTGGTAACCGGAGGCAAAATTGCCGCCCGGGTAGCGGATGGCGGTCATGTTTAGCCGCCGCAGTGCATCCAGCACGTCCCGGCGACACCCTTCGGCGTCGGCATGACCGCTGTCAGACTGGTAAACGCCCTCATAAATTGCCCGCCCCAGGTGCTCCAAAAAGCCGCCAAAAACACGCGGGTCCACAGGACCGTGTTGAAATTTGGTGTGAAGGGTAAGCGTTGTTTGTTTCATGGTTAAAACTCCTTTTGTCCGTCCGGGCAAGACAGCGTCTTGCCCTACGATCCATCCCCGGCCAGTCCGCGATACACACGCAGGTGTATCAAATGATCAACCGGGGTAAAAAAGGTAAGCAGCACGCGCACGTGGTCGGGGGCCAGTTCCGCTGCCCGCATTTGTGCGTATCCATGCGCCCCATTTCCAGGGCCAATCCGAATCACGTCGCTGCCGTAGCGCATCGTGCCTGCACCTTGTTTGAGGAAGATTTCCTGGCCGGCCTGGGGCTGTAAGCGTGTATCGGCCGTTTCCCACACCCCGCCCGGCGCAAAATCAAACGCAATCTGCCCGGCCACGTTCTCCATGCCGTCTGTTGTTTGCAAGTGCAGATCAAAGCCGTTCGTCACTTCGGTAACGGTTAGGTCACCAGCGATAGGCGGCAGATGGCGTAAATCCCGTTCAGACATCATCTCGTCCCACTTCTCCGGCGGCACGGGACGGCCCAGCGGCAGCTCATAGGCAGGACGGCGGGGGTGATTGAGGCCGGTGGAGTGGAGAACGGCCACTGAGCCTGCGGCCACTGAGCCTGCGGCCACTGAGCCTGTGGCCACTGAGC
>JBNKZT010000166.1:0-13183 GCA_050301775.1 Promineifilaceae bacterium (SeqCode) | reverse complement strand
AGTGGTAGCCCAGGTAGTTGTACGGCCGTACCATCGTATACGCTATCGATCCATCCTTCACCTCTTCCGAGATGCGAACGTCATGACGCGGCTTGCCCAACTCCATCACCTCGGCGATGAGGAAGTACCAGATGGTATTGGCCAACGTCAGCCCGGCAATTTCGGCCGCGCTTTGGGATTGGTAAACGGCCGTCCACAACTGTACAAAAATAAACATGAAAAAGACGATCATCGCCGACCGCCCGGCCACATCCCAGACGTAAGCCAGTTGGTTCTGCAAATTGACCAGTGAAATTGAACCGTATTTAATAGTGGTTATGCGAAGTTGATTTAACATGATGCGTAGTGCGCAGTACGTAGTGCGTATTCTTAGTCGGAATACACACTACGCACTACGGTTTACTCCTGATATATCTCCCGAATAATCTCTTCCAACGGCGGGTCGGCGATGTTAATGTCCTGCGTCGGGCTGACGGCCATGAGCTGCTGCACCACCTGCTCCACCGGCACGGCGCGGCTGTCGAATTCCAACTTAACGCCGTATTTCCCTTGTTTGAGGATGTTGACGCCGGGAATATTTAACTCGCCGCCGTTGAGCCGCTCGGTAAAACGGACGTCGATGATTTTACGCGTGAGATACTGCCGCTTAAGGGCTGAGGTACGGCCGTCATAAATCAGCCGCCCATGATTGATCACAATCACCCGCTTGGCCAGCTTTTCGATGTCGCCAGTATCATGACTGGTCAGGAAAATCGTCGTCTTTTCTTGCTCGTTCAGATAACGAATCGCATCACGGATTTGCTGCTTGGCGACAACGTCCAGCCCAATCGTTGGCTCGTCGAGAAAGATGATACGCGGCTGGTGCAGCAGCGAGGCGGCGATTTCGCACTTCATCCGCTGTCCCAAACTAAGTTTGCGCACCGGCGTACGCAGCAAATGCTCAATCTCGAACGCTTCCACCAAAAAGTCGCGTCGTTTTTGGAAAACGGTCATGTCCAATTCGTAAATGCGGGCAAAGAGGCGGAACGTATCCTCGGCCGGCAGATGGTACCAAAGCTGCGGCTTCTGGCCGAAGACAGACCCGATTTGATAGCCCAATTTGCGCCGGTCTTTCCAGGGCGTGTAACCCAACACCGACGCCTGGCCGCCGCTGGGATACAAGATGCCGGTCAGCATCTTGATCGTCGTCGATTTGCCGGCCCCATTGGGACCAATAAAGCCCAGGATTTCGCCTTCGTCCAGGGTGAAATTGATGTCGGACACGGCCGTTACCTCATGACTCACCGGCTTCCAAATCGACTGCCAGGAACCTCGCAGCCCTGGCGCTTTCTGTTTGACCTGGAATGTCTTTTCCAGGCCGGTTACTTCAACAGCGAATCCATTCATAAACCCTCCGTATTTACTATTTCGGGAATTGGAATTCCCGAAACAATGCGCTCAGGCGGGTATCGGGAATTCCAATTCCCGATACATGTCTCAAAACAAAAAAGACGCGGTTTTTAGGCCGCGTCCTCGAATGAACTAATTGAAATTATTGCTGTGGGTAGGCTACCCGTCGCTCAACTCATCACCCAAACACGCGGCACAGACCATTGTCCATTGCGGGGAATCAATGGCCATAGTCCCTAAACCAACATAAGCGCAGACGTGCTTGTTTAACATAGTAGGAACATGCTATCACGCCCCATCAGGCATGTCAACCCTTTTTTTGAACCAATATAGAGCCAATAATTGTCAAATTCACTCCTTCACACCGCGTTTAATGATTATTTAATGAGTAAAATGAGTTTATTAAATAGTGGGGATTCAAATTGCTTTGACGGTTAATCACACAGATGCTACTATCAATTAAATTAAGATGTAACATTCCCCTTACCCCATAAAACATAGCCATCTATCTTACATATGCAACAGCCCTTCACCGCCCCCACGCCCCAATCCCAACGGAGTCATTAAATGACGCAACAAATTGAAGCATTTTTATCCGATAAGGCCGCCTGGAAGAAAGCCATCGCGCCCTACCAGCAGCCCGACCTGCGCCGCAGCCTGTGGCAGTTGGCTAACACGCTCATCCCCTACACCCTGCTCTGGGTCATGATGGCCCTGGCCGTCCGTGTCTCCTACTGGCTGACAATTCCCCTCATTGTTTTGACGGCCGGTTTTATGATTCGAGCTTTCATTATTTTCCACGACTGCGGCCACGGTGCATTTTTTGCCTCGCGCCGCGCCAACGAAATCGTCGGTTTTATCACCGGTCTGGTCGTTCTCACCCCTTACTTTTCCTGGCGGCACGGCCACGCCCTGCACCACGCCGCCTCCGGCGACCTGGACCGGCGCGGACCTGGAGACATCTGGATGATGACCGTTGATGAGTACCGCGCCGCCTCGCCCTGGCAGCGTTTTGGCTACCGCATGTACCGCACGCCGGTAATCCTCCTCCTCATCGGGCCGGCCCTGCTCTTTTTGCTGTTCCAGCGGTTCCCCAACAAGTATGATCGGGCCAAAGAGCGGCGCAGCGTTTACCTCACCGACCTGGCGATTTTGCTGCAGGCGGTTGTGCTCAGCCTGCTCATCGGCTTTAAGGCGTACATTATTTTGCAAACGGCGGTGATGGCGCTGGCGGCAACGGCCGGGGTCTGGCTCTTTTATGTACAACACCAGTACGAAGGAGTCTATTGGGAACGGCACAGCTCATGGGACTATGCGATTGCGGCGGTTATTGGCAGTTCCTTTTACAAGCTGCCCCGTATCCTGCAATGGTTTACGGGCAATATCGGCTATCACCATATCCACCACCTGAGTCCGCGCATTCCCAACTACAATCTGGAAGCGTGTCATGAGGCTAACCCGGCCTTGCAGATAAAGCCACTAACGTTTAGAGAAAGTTTACACTGCCTGGATTACCGGCTGTGGGATGAAGCTAATTTTAAGCTGATCAACTTCCGCGAATTTCGGGCGCTGCCAGCCGCGACAGCGATGTAAAAGCAGTCCATTCTTCCCCAGTCTTTGTTTAGGGCTAACGAAATAAGCGTTTCGTGCGGCGCGGTCAAAAACAACCTACATCGACCAGCTTGTCAGCCGCCGCATAAAGGGTATTCTATCGAATACCTTGGTTGAACTAAGCCGGGGAACGCGGTTTCCTTTGAGGATTAACGCATTCTTCAAACTGGCCTGACCCCGAGCCACGGCCCAATTTCAGGTACAGTATAGCCAGAACGCCAAAATCACGTCAATAGAAAATTGGCATCTTCACTTGGCGCGGAACAAAACAGACAAGGCCCGCACTGCCGCGCGGGAGCAGTTGGCCTGGCTCAGGGAAGAAAAGCGTCGGCAGCGGTGCGCCCGCATCCAGGAAGTGGCCGCGTCTCTGGTGGCGCAGGGTGAGCGGCTGACGATTAAGAGAGTGCAGCAAGAAGCAGGAATAACCCCATGTGTGTACCAAGCCAATACGATTATTCGGGAACTGATCCAGCAGTGGGTGTGGAACCCGGCGGAGGCGGCTGAGAAGATGAGGAGTGGCGGTAGTTGATGGTGGTGGGAACGGCCGTTTCTGGTGTTTGGATACGGCCGTTCCTCACAACATCTTCTGGTGGTGAGATAAGCTACTATCCAGTATGGCCGTTTCCAGACGACTTATCCATTCCATTCTCAATCCGTTGTTGTTAGGGATACGGCCGTTCCCCCACAATCAAATGTGCCGCGTGAAGGAACGGCCGTACCGCAGTCGTAGGTGAATTGGCAGCAGTCGCTGGCGTTGGCAGCTAAAGGTCGAATCGTGAACGGCCGTTATTTTTGCAAAGTAGAACATTACAGAACAGTTTAATAGAGAGGTGGAACATCGTACTCTACGCGAGCACTATGGCACAACAAATAAACCTTTTGTACATTTAACGGTTCCGCTACAAACAAGATTAATCGCTCAGCTTTGAAATCTTCAAGCTCTATTTTGATTGCGACTTTTTTACGTTCTTCGAGGGTTCCCAACCTGAAATCTCCCGATGTCCATGATATAGGCATTTGTATGTAGTAGACCGTTTCAAAGACAATATGAACATTAGATCCTGGATTTGTAGGGTGATAAGCACGTACTGTCAATACAGAATGGCTAGCCTGGTACTGCCAAAGCCTATATTCATATCCCTGCAAATTGATAATCTTTGTGAGTTGTTCTTGTAACTTATCTTTCGTCATGAGCTTTCTGGTCCGGGATCATATTCATATCGTCTCATTAGACTGCCCTGAACGATTACCCCAAAGCCTGCCGCCATAAGCGTCTAATTTCGGCATCGGACAAGTCATTGGCCAACAGCCAGCCCAGCAGGGCGGCACAGTCATTGGTGAATTGGCGGCTGTCATCGATATTGATTGCGGACGGCCGTTCCCACTGAGGACTGAGAACTGAGGACTGAGGACTGAGGACCAGAATCGCATCATGCCGCAGCGCCTTCATATTGCTGACGTGCACCGAAATCGGGCTTTCAGAAAGGACGACGTAGCGGTTGATCAGGACGAACCCGGCCCGCTTCAAGGCAATCGTCAGCGCCGCCCAACCCTTGGGGTTCCAGTGGTGAAAAGTGAAAACGAAACGGCCGTTCTCCTTCTTCAACACTCGATGACACTCGGCAAAAATGCCGCTGATGATTTCCGTGTAGCGGCTCTGGCGGTCGTTTTTGTGCGGGTCAACGGCCGATTGGCCCATGTCATACTCCCAATCGGCGGCATCAGGCAGCAAATGGCGCAGCCAAACGCGGAAGAAGGCAGCTAGGTCGCTGTACTGCACGCTGTCAAAATAAGGCGGGTCGGTGACGATGGCGTCAACGCTGTCGTCGGGCAAATCGAGCCGGGTTGACGACCCCTGTCGCAGCCAGAAGCGGCGCTGTTGGCCAGCCATCTGCGCCAAATCGCACACCTCAACCCCGGCATCCACCTCTCCCTCAATCTCAACGAAGACCGGTTTTTCGTGAGCTAAATCACGTTCGCGGGGGGCAGCGGCCCATAAACGGCCGTTCCTCACATTCGCCTCAAACAACCGCTGCAACGTCCCTGATGATTTGCGGGGATAAACCGGGTTGTTTTCTACGGCCGTGTAAGGAAACGAGTAAGCATGATGGGAAAAAGTATGCCGGATGGCCCCGGCCCGGCGTTTGTTTTTGCCTTTGTAGCCGGAGAGCATGGCGTTAAATTCCAGCGAGGTCGAGACCAGCAGGCCCAGATTTAAGCGAATCAACGGCTCAAATTGGGGCAGCAGTTTGATTGCCTGCTGCAAATAAATGAGCTGGCGGCTGGAGAACAGGTCAAGGTAGTTGTCGATGCCGCGCAAAATCAGTTGGCGCGACTTCCGGCCCGATTCGATGGTGAAGTCGGCGCGGTTGGGGAAGAGGAACGGCCGTTGCGCTTCCGCCGCCTGCCACACTTCCCAATCTCGCTCATCCAGATTCTTGAAAAACAAGCCGTGTTCCCGGCAGCGTCCCACGATCACCAGCGGCTCATAACGGCCGTAAAATGGCGTCTCCAAATCATCTTCGTAATCATGGTCACAATCCGGGCAATTTTTCGTTCGCTTTTCACGTAGAGGTGGTTTATCCGATTGGCCGCCGCAGGCGCACGGTTCATCACCGGTCAATACGGCATGGCAGACCGGGCACAGCCGGATCGCCGTGCCATCCGTCTCCTGGCGCAAGACCAACGAATCGACAAACAAGGCCGGCCCGCAGGCGCAATGGCGGCGTAGTGCGTAGAGGGTGAAACGTACGGCCGTTTCTATCCCACACTCCGGGCAGTTTGTCGTGAAATAAGGGGCCAACTCAACTTGCAGCGCCCGGAAAAAACGCCGGTACGCCTGCTCCAAATCCACCAACTTCAGCGACGAAAGCGACGCCCGCGCTTGCAAAACCGGGATGGGGTCCAAATCAGCGCCCAGCACGTTAGCCCCCAATCGAATAGCCTCATGCAAAGTCGTCCCGCCGCCCATCATCGGGTCCAGGATGAGCTTGCCTTCTAGCCCCCCCGGCGCGTAATAATCCCGCTTCGCCTCGTCCGCCGCCAACTGCTTCAAAATCAGGCGAAACGTGCTGCCGCAGCGCCGCGCCCACCATTTGTGCAGGTAAGTGTTGGGCCGGTAATAATGCTTGTTATACGTTTCCAATCGGGCGATCTGATTGGCAAAATCAATCGGAAAATCAGTGTCCAGGGGAATCGGCGACGTCTTCATTGGCTGCATTTGTAACCTAAAGCAAGGTGATAGGCAATCGTAAAATCATCTGGTATGATCCGCCCATGAAAGAAATTCAGGAATTCGCCCGGCAAGTTATTGAAAACGTAGAAAAAGTCATCATCGGCAAGCGGGAGGCGCTGGAACTGATGCTGGTCGCCCTGCTTTGCGAAGGCCACGTCCTGCTGGAAGACGTGCCCGGCACCGGCAAAACAATGCTGGCGCGGGCGATTGGCGTCAGCCTGGGCATCAACTTCAAGCGGCTGCAATGTACGCCCGATTTGCTGCCCAATGACGTGACCGGCGTTTCCATTTTCGACCAGATAGCGCAGCAGTTTACCTTTATCCCTGGTCCAGCCTTCACCCATATTTTGCTGGCCGACGAGATTAACCGGGCTACGCCGCGCACCCAATCGGCGCTGCTGGAAGCGATGGGCGAGCGGCAGGTGTCAGTGGATGGAGTGACGCATGAGTTAGAACGGCCGTTTTTCGTCCTGGCCACCCAAAATCCCATCGAATACGAAGGCACCTTTCCCCTGCCCGAAGCCCAACTCGACCGCTTCTTCCTGAAACTCAGCCTGGGCTACCTGGACGAAGCCGCCGAAAATCAGATGCTCATCAATCTGGGCGGCCAACATCCCATTGAGAATTTAGGACAAGTCGTGGATGGTAGCCAGCTTCCTGGCCTGGCCCGGCAAATCTGGCAGGTTCACGTCGATGACACCGTGCGCGATTACATCGTGCGCCTTGTTTTTGCCACCCGCCGCCACACAGATTTAATCCTGGGGGCCAGCCCGCGCGGCAGCCACGCCCTCTACCGGGCCAGCCAGGCTTACGCCGCCCTCCAGGGCCGTGACTACACGCTACCCGACGATGTGAAATTAATGGCAACAGCCGTACTCGGCCACCGCTGTATTATCCACCCCGAAAGCGCCCTGCGCGGCAGCACCATCACCCACCTCATAGCCGACATCATCGAAACCACGCCGCTGGACATAGGAAAATTATGAATTAGGAATGATGAATGCTGAATTCACTATTCATCATTCATCATTCATTATTCCAAAATGGACATTACCGTCTTAATCCTCCTCCTTCTGGCCGTTGCCTTCCTGCTGCGGATTGATTTCATCTTTTACATTCTCTACATCTGCATTGGCCTGTACGCCTGGAGCCGCTGGTATCCGGGGTGGGCATTGAAACAGCTAAAAATCCGGCGTGAATACAATGACCATGCTTTTTGGGGCGAAACGGTGCCGGTCACCATTCGGCTGCAAAATGATAGACGGCTGCCGCTGCCCTGGATTACGGTGCAAGAAAGTCAGGCGGTTGAGCTGACCGCAGCCAGCCAAATGAGTCATGTGGTGGCTTTGCGTGGCAAAGATACGGCCGAATTCGGCTACAAAATTCAGGTCTGGCAGCGAGGTTATTACCAGCTAGGTCCCATGCGCCTCTCCAGCGGCGACCTGTTTGGCCTGACCGAAGAAAAAATCGGCCGTTATCCGGCCGACTATTTAACCGTCTACCCGCGTATCACACCACTAAGCCAGTTAGGGCTGCCATCGCGCCTGCCGTTTGGCACAATTGCCAGCCGGCAGCGCCTGTTTGAAGACCCTACCCGGCCAGCCGGTGTGCGCGATTTTCGTTCCGGCGATTCTATCCGCCAGATCAATTGGAAAACCAGCGCCCACACCCGCCAACTGATGGTAAAAACGTATCAACCAGCCATTTCGCTGGAAACGGCCGTACTCCTCAATCTACACCTGGATGATTATGCGAAAGAAAATCGCGCCAACCGCATCGAGTGGGCGATTGAAGTGGCCGCCTCCTTCGCCGCCCATCTTGTTGACCAACGGCAGGCAGTCGGCCTGCTTACCAATGGCATCGATCCACTGGGTAGTGGGGAAACGGCCGTATTCGATGAAGAAAGCGGCCGTTTAGTCAGTGAGGAATCAGCCAGCCAACCAATCAACCCTCCAATCGCCATTCCGCCCCGCCCCGGCCGCGCCAATCTCATGAAAATCCTGGAACGATTAGCCCGCATTGAAGCGGGACAAACCACCGCCTTCACCCGGTGGACACCCACCGCCTGCATTCATCTGGGATGGGGAGTCACCATTCTGGCCATCACGTCACGCGGCGACGAAGCCGTTTGCCAGACCCTGCATCGACTGGTACGCACCGGCTTTAATCCCATCCTCATCACCATTGAACCAGATGCCAACTTCGGGCTGGTGCGCGAACGGGCGCGACGCCTGGGCTTTGCCGCCTACAACATCAGCCAACGCAGCAGCCTGAGCCAATGGCAGCAGCCACAGTCGGGGGTGCCAGCATGACACCAACGACCAATAAACAACAGCCCGCAGCCAACGATAGTTTGGCCTACATCACCAATCGCTGGTCGCGCACGATTGCCCAACCCATCCTCATCACAGTCATGTTTACCGCGTTCATCGCTGGGCCATTGGCCGTCTTACAGCAAATTATGCCAACGACTCCCTGGCGTGCCTTTACGCCCGTCTTCTTCTTTCTCATCCTGGAAACAGTCTATACCACGCTGTGGCTCAAGCGCCCCACACAGCGCAGTCTCAACAATCTTGCTTACCGCGCGGCCGAACTGCTCGTGTTCATTGTTTTGGTTCGATTGTTGACCTGGGGTTTCACCGACAGTTGGCCCAACCTGGAAATGTGGCAATCCTTCTTGTTTGAACCATTGCTCATCTTTGCCGACGGTTTTTTCCTGGTTGTTGCGATTGCTGTGTTCATCGTCTGGCAAATGACCATCCAAATCACTTATTTATTTACGGATTTGGCGCTGGATCGGGCGGAAGCGGCTTATTACGCTGCCGTATTTGGCAAACATCAATTAGATACGCGCCCCAATATCACCGATCGGGGCCGGCTGATTGCCGCTTTCCTGCACCAATGGCTGTTTGGCGGCTTGATTTTGGTGATTTGTGCCGCGTTATCGACATTCGACTTGTTAGAACCGGCCGCCGGGCGCTCGATTTTTAGTATTGGCCGGCTGCCCTTACCACAGCAGCTATTGCTGTCGTTGGTGTTTTATTTTCTGGCCGGCTTTTTGCTGTTGAGCCAGGGACGATTGGCTTTGCTAAATGCGCGGTGGCTGATTAACGGTGTCAAAAAAAATGAGCAGTTGGAACGGAGTTGGTACCGGTTCAGCTTACGATTATTAGCGTTGGTTGCGTTTGTGGCAGCTTTGCTGCCGTTAGGATCGACGATTGCATTGGGCCAGATTGTGGCGGCGATTATCGAAGGGATAACAGCCGTTATCGCACTCATCATCGCCCTGTTCATTGGATTATTATCTTTTTTGTTTCCAGCACCAAACCAACCCGTTGAAGCTTACCCCATACCATCGGTCGAACCACTTATTTTCCCTACGCCATCCGCTCCCACTGAAGCATCCGAGACCCTGCAAATCATCGGCAGTTCCGCATTCTGGGCTGTTGCTATCGTTATGACAGTGGTCGCTTTCCTGTTTTTCCTGCGTGAACGGGAGATTTCGTTGAATAAAGAGTTGTGGCGGCAGTGGTGGACGGCCGTTACCCAATGGTGGCACAACCTCCGAAAAAATATGTCCCGGCAAATAACCACAGCCCGTCAAGCCATTCAGTCCCGCCGTCGCCAACGGCCGGATGGAATAATGGCCGGTTTGCGCCCCCGGCAGCGCTTCATTCGCCTGAATGCCCTCTCCCCTCGTGACCAACTGCGCTACTTTTACCTTTCCACCCTCGAACGCGCCGGTCAGCGCGGCGTTGCCCGCCAGGAAAGTGAAACACCGCTGGAATTTGCCCAGGATCTAAAGGAAAACTGGCCCGATGCCGAGGTGGACGTGGAAACATTAACCGATGCCTTTTTACAAGCTCGGTACAGCCCCCAACCCATTGCCGCCGAATATGTCAATCCGGTTAAAGAGCATTGGAAACGGCTTCGCGCCCACCTGCGCCGCCGTCAAGAACGCTAAACTCACAAATCTAGCAGCTTATCAGAGAAAGAATAATAGGGTGCCGATAAACGCTGACGTAATTCTTTTATCTGCGTAAATCTGCGCAATCCGCGTCCAAAATTTCTTCATTCCGACTTTTACGACAGCCTGTTAGAGGAAAACGACCCAGACACGTGACAAATGTCACAATCCTATGTGACAGTCGCAACTTCACGCTGCACCACTTTAAGTTGTACACTGAAGAGACCATCAGGTTGATAAGTTGATTTTGGCTTGCTTATGGCTAGATGACTTATTACCGTTCACAAACCACTATCTTGTGAACGACGCCTCTGGGGGTACTATTTTTTGAGAAACGGCCGTTACCCATCATCTTGCGGGGGGTAACTGTAACGGCCGTTTCCTGCTTTATTGATCCTTCAAAAATTCAATCGTCCGTGAAATATTCTCCCGCGCCACAGCCTCGCGCACTTCAAACATAAATTCAGTGCAATAAATTCGTTCCCGTTTTAAGAAATTTTGCAGGATACGCTGCCGCCCTTCGCGGTACGCTTGGTCCGGTACAAACGCATATTCCTGCCGAATTGCCCGCTCAATTTCTTCCTGGGTTTCCCAATCTGAAGCAAAGGTCGCCAAATCAGCATCCAGCATAATCTGGCAATCAATATCTGCCGGACAGGCCTGATTGTGCCTGGTAGCCCGAATCATATGCCCTACTTTGGTAATCGTTTC
Source organism: Promineifilaceae bacterium (SeqCode) (assembly GCA_050301775.1). Classification (GTDB taxonomy): domain Bacteria; phylum Chloroflexota; class Anaerolineae; order Promineifilales; family Promineifilaceae; genus JACKCC01. The sequence continues at coordinate 2,270 of JBNKZT010000166.1, read as the reverse complement.
CGCAGGAACACCCACTTTTTTCAGCACGGTTCCGGCATAAATGGCGCTCTGTGTCTCGTTGTCAGTGCGGTGGACATCGTAAATCACATCATGGAACCAGGCCGCCAATTGAATAGCCCGGATGTCCTGAGCACTACTATGAAATGACTCAATGGTTTTAAGAACGTTTTGGATGTGATGCAGGTTGTGGTAGTAACGGCCGTCTCCCTCATAATAAGCCACTAAATCAACAAACAATTCCTCAGCCTTAGCTGATGCAACACCATAAAACGCCATCAGTTCGTGCCACTGACAAGCCAACCATTCCTGATTTACTGACTTCATACCTGGCCAACCCTCACTTGCTGCACAATATCGTCAATTTGCGCCAGATGATCATCATCATGCAGCAGTCCCAGCACAAACCGGCCAACGGCATTGATCTCACCGATACCCGGCCAGGGTTCGTAACAGTTATCCAGGTGCGGGTCAGCAGGCCACAAAGCCAGGCTGGCTTGCCGCATCCGGCGGCTTTCTTCCAGCCGATGACGACATTGTGCAATCGTCGTCACCGATTTCCAGGGTGTTTCGTAACGAGAACGGCGTTTTTCCGCCGGAACGCCCCGCGCCATCTCAGCCGCCAGAAAAGCGCTTTCCTCAGCCGACGCCGTCACATGCACAATAACATGACCCAATGTCCAGGCCAAATCGACATCTGCATCATCGGCGGCAAATGAATCGTGCGCATCCGGGTCTACCGGCTTAAAAACGACATCAGCGTCAGTACAATCAACAATCAAGGCCAACATCCGATCGATCATTTCGTCCGTCAGGTGTCGCAAATCATCAGGGTTAAGATCGGCCGTTAACTGGCTAATCGTTTTTTCTCGGGTTCGTAGAGGTGTGAAATCAAGCATACTGTTTATTGGGTTCTATGGGCAGGTGACATTATTGACATCCTGCCAGGTATTGGGATTGGTGCCGACAGCGCCTTCAGGCCACGTAGCCAGGTCGCCAGTATAGACAACCTGGGCCATCAAGCCAAAAGGATTGGTCAGTGCGTTTAATTCAGCCGTGCTGACCGCCATTTCAACAACCCATTGATTACCGCCTGGTTCAGCGATAACGGCCGTCCAGTTATTGCTGGTATAGTTGGCATTCCAGTTTTGACCATCGCTGTTGCTGCCCGTGCCGGCCCAAATTGACTTAGATTTATCCCGGCCAAACTGGAAGAAACGATCGGAAGTATCCGGATCGCCGCCGTTGTTCGTTGTATCAAAATACAAGCGCAGCGAATCGCTGGCATCGGCCGTATCATCATTAATGAGAAAGGCCAGATAATATTGAGCCGCATCGCGCCCGGCGTAAACCTGGACCAATCGGGCTGCGTTATTACCTGGTTTGAATTGGAACAAAGGCGTGCCAGGCCATTCTGTAATCTGGAACGAACCGTCAATCACTGGCGGGGTGGCCAGGCAGGCTAACGAAGGCACCGGCAGCGGTGTGTTCGTTGCGGTCGGGGTGATCGTTGGCGTGTTGGTATTGGTAGGCGTCGCCGTCGGGGGCTGCGTTTGCGTGGGTGTGGGTGTATTGGTAGCTGTCGGTGTATGGGTTGGCGTTGTGGATGGCAGCGGCGTGTTGGTAATCGTCGGTGTCAAGCTGGGCGGCAGCGTCGCCGAAGGGGTCACCTGAACAGTCGCCGTTTCGGTGGCCGTCGGGCCGGGAGTCGGCGTCTCCGCTACCAGCGGATCGCTGCCCTGCGTCAATTCTGTACCATCGGGAATCCCATCGCCATCTGTATCAGCCTTACGCGGATCGGTTTTATAAACATTGATCTCGTCACCATCTGGCAAAATATCGCCGTCGGTATCGCGCCGCAAGGGGTCACTGCCGTAAATGAGCACTTCATCCCCATCACGTATGCCATCACCATCACTATCAGGGTTGTTGGGATCAGTTTTGATTTGGATTTCCTGCGAATCGCTCAGGCCATCACCATCGACATCACCCGCGGTAACGGCCGTGCCCGCTAAACTGGTCGCCGCCGCAATGGTTTCTGCAGCAGCAACGGCCGTGCCCGTCATATCCACCAGCACCGTTGGCGTCTCCGTAGTTCGGCCAATCAACGGCTGCCGATTGGAAAGCAAAGCCAATGCCCCGATGACACAGGCAAACGTCACCACAAAAATCAGGGCATATAAAATACCAGGCGGGATAAGAGCGCCGGGCCGTACCTCGCCGCTCAGGAGCTGGCGGCCACCAGCGGTTGAAAGCACTTCCACTTCAAACGG
>JBNKZT010000165.1:0-13193 GCA_050301775.1 Promineifilaceae bacterium (SeqCode) | reverse complement strand
ATCAATCATCAATCATTACTGCCTATCCGCCGTTCCCGCGGCTACGCGCCGTTTCCGGTGCGGCTGCCCTGGGATGGACTGCCAATACTGGCAGTTGGGGCTGAGTTGAAGAATACGTTTTGTTTGGTGAACGGCCGTTACGCCTTCCTCAGCCATCACATTGGCGACCTGGAAAATTACGAAACCATGCAATCATTTGAGGAGGGTATTAACCATTTCGAGAAATTGTTCCGCGTCCAACCGGAATTGATTGCCTATGACCTGCATCCTAACTATCTGGCCAGCCGCTACGCTCTGGCCCGCGCTGAGCGGGAAGGGATAACGGCCGTTGGCGTCCAACACCATCACGCCCACATCGCGGCCTGCATGGCTGAGCACGGCTTAACAGGCGAGCGTAAAGTCATTGGCGTCAGTTTTGACGGCACGGGCTACGGGGATGACGGCGCGATTTGGGGTGGTGAGTTTTTGGTGGCGGATTATGGGGGGTATGAACGGCCGTATCACCTCGAATACATCCCCCTCCCCGGCGGCGACAAAGCCGTCCGCGAACCCTGGCGGATGGCTTTGGCCTGGCTCCAGCAAGCGGAATGCGAAATTCGGAATGCGGAATTCGGAATGGAGCAATCTGTAGTTGATGTTGTTTTACATCAGATTGATAAAGGCATCAACGCACCGCCCACTTCTAGTATGGGCCGCCTGTTTGACGCGGCGGCGGCGCTGGCTGGCATGCGCCAGATCGTCAACTACGAAGCTCAGGCGGCGATTGAATTTGAGCAATTAGTTGATCCGCGTGAAACCGGCGCTTATCCATTCATTATTCAGCATTCATCATCCGACATTTCGCCAATTCCGCTTGTCCAATCCATCGTGAACGACCGGCAGGCCGGCGTGCCCATCGGCACAATTGCAGCGCGTTTCCACAATGGTGTGGCGAGGATGGTGCTCGATGTGTGCCGCTTAATCCGCGATGAATCTGGCCTGGCGGAGGTTGTGTTAAGCGGCGGCGTGTGGCAGAATGTAACCCTGCTGACGCGGGCGGTACAGCTTCTGCGTCAGGACGAATTCACAGTTTACGTACACGAAAAGGTACCGCCCAATGATGGTGGATTGGCGCTGGGACAGGCAGCAATAGCTTATGTCAATGTTCGATAAAAAAGATCACAAAGAACAATTTGCAAAATTAACATGTGAGGAAAGCATTGGCTTGCTGCGACATGATGTTGGGCATCATCTTTTCAATTCAGTTGGTTTTTGTGAAATTCTATTGAAAGAATACGATTATCTTACACAAGATGAAGTTAAAGAGTTAATTCAGACAGTGCTTGAACACTCAGGAAAAGCATACGAAATAATAGTTGCATTTACTGATCCTTATCTTTCCAAACAACAGGAGTAACCTATGTGCTTAGGCGTACCCGGAAAAATCACTGAAATTTATGAGGCTGGTGGCCTGAAAATGGGCAAAGTCGACTTCGGCGGCGTGACCCGCGAAGCGTGCCTGGAATATGTGCCCGAGGTGCAGGTCGGCGATTACACCATCATCCACGTCGGCTTTGCCATCAGCCAGCTCAGCGAAGAAGAGGCGATGGAGACGTTGAAACTGCTCAACGAAATCGCCGATATTGAAGAAGAGTTGGGCGCCAAGCCGGGCGAGTTGGAAATCACTTCAGCCAACGAGCCATGATTCCCCGGCCCTCTTTCATGAACGCCAACGACGTCGTGGTCGATTATCTGGATGATAACCGACGGCGATTGGTCAGGGCTATGACGAATGTCAGCGACGACTGCCTGCATTGGTCGCCGGACGGAGAAGCCAACTCGATTGCCCTGATTATCTGGCACATGGGGCGGCTGCTGGACGTTTTTCTGGCGCAGCTCGTTTTGGGCCGGCCGGCAGCCGACGAAGTTTGGTTTGGCCAGGGATGGGCAGAACAGACTGGTTATGATCCGCGTGGCATTGGGCGTGATGGCTGGGGTTCGATCAATGATTACACGCCGGAAGAAGTGGCCGCGATTCCTCGGTTCAGTTGTGAGCAACTGTTGGATTATCACGGCCAGGTGGTGGAATCGGTTCGAGAAGTGGTGCGGAGCCATACGATTGAGGAACTGCTGGAGGATGCGCCGGGGTTTGACGGCCGTTTCTCCAAATATCAAGTCATCGGCATGGCGCTGCTGGATAACGTGCGCCATCTCGGTGAAATTTATGCTATCCATGCCATGTGGCAGCGCCGGCATAAACGAGAAGGTTAATTTATGAAATATATTGACGAATTCCGCGACGCCGAGTTAGTAAAAAAGACGGTGGCGGAGATTAAAAGGGTGGCGACACGGCCGTACACTATCATGGAAATCTGCGGCGGCCAGACCCACGCCATCATGCACTTTGGCCTCGACCAACTGCTGCCCGACGAGATTGAACTGGTTCACGGCCCTGGCTGCCCGGTTTGCGTCACGCCGCTGGAGCAAATCGACAAAGCACTAGAAATCGCCAGCCGCCCCGACGTGATTTTCACCTCCTATGGCGACATGCTCCGCGTTCCTGGTTCCAGCAAGGATTTGTTTTCTATCCGCGCCGCCGGTGGTGATGTGCGCGTTGTTTACTCGCCGCTGGACGCGGTCAAAATCGCTCAGCAAAACCCGGACAAACAGATCGTCTTTTTCGCCATCGGTTTTGAAACGACAGCCCCGGCCAATGCGATGAGCGTTGTTCAGGCCAAAGCGCTGGGTGTGGAAAACTTCAGCATTTTGGTGTCCCATGTTCGCGTACCGCCGGCCATGCACGCCATTCTTGGCTCGCCCAACAATCGGGTGCAGGCGTTTTTGGCGGCCGGTCACGTTAACGCCGTCATGGGCTATTGGGAATATCCGCCCATCGCCGAGCAATACCAGACGCCCATCGTTGTCACCGGTTTTGAGCCGCTGGACATTTTGCAAGGCATTCTCATGACGGTGAAGCAGTTGGCTGAGGGACGGGCTGAGGTGGAGAATGGCTACGGCCGTGCCGTTACCTTCGAGGGCAACAAACCAGCCCAGGCCGTCATCAATAAAGTATTCCAGGAATGTGATCGAAAATGGCGCGGGATTGGCACAATCCCCGCCAGCGGCTGGTGCTTACGTCCCGAATTCGCCCACTTTGACGCCGAACGCCGCTTTGATGTGGGCAGCATTCATCCTGAAGAATCGCCGTTGTGTCAGGCCGGACTGGTCTTGCAAGGATTGCTCAAACCAAACGAGTGCCCTGCTTTTGGCAAAGAATGCACGCCGGAACATCCCCTGGGGGCGACGATGGTGTCTGGTGAAGGGGCGTGTGCGGCCTATTATCGCTACAAAAGGAATTGAGGAACGCAGAATGCTGAATGATGAATGGTTTCCGCATTCATCGTTCAGCGCTCATCATTTATTATGTTTGACCACTTCGGCCTTTTGGCCCCATTTTATGAACGTGTGATTCCGCCGCCGGATATGGCCCGGTGGCAGGAATTGTTGCAGCTTCCGGTGGCTGGCAGTTTGCTGGATGCCGGTGGTGGGACCGGGCGGGTGTCGGCGCAGTTACGGCCGTTTGTCAACCACCTGGTCATCAGCGACGAATCGGCCAAAATGCTGGCCCAAGCGCAGGCCAAAACGTTGTGCTGTCCCGTCGTCGGCGCGGTGGAAACCCTGCCCTTTCCCGATGCCAGCTTTGACCGCGTCATGGTCGTCGATGCCCTGCACCATTTCGCCAATCAGCGCGAAGCGGTAGCCGATTTGGCCCGTGTCTTGAAACCGGGCGGCCGTCTGGTCATCGAAGAGCCGGATTTGAACCGTTTTTCGGTCAAAATGGTGGCTGTAGCCGAGAAACTGGCCTTGATGCGCAGCCACTTTTACTATCCCAACCAGATTGAGGCGATGTTGGTGGCGCTTGGTTTGAGTACCCGCGTGGAGGGTGACGGCCGTTTCGCCGCCTGGATTATCGCCGATAAAACGTGAAAATCATGAAAGAATCCGAACCTGTTTATATCGAAAGCGCCATGTGTCCCTTGCCAATTCGGGATCGCGGCCATATCATTTTAGGGCATGGCAGCGGCGGCAAACTGTCTGGCGATCTGATCGCCGACCTGTTTTTGCCCCCCTTTGACAATCCTGCTCTGCGCGCTGGCGACGACGCTGGAGTCGTTGAGGGCAATGCCTGCACCCAACTGGCTATCAGCACCGATTCCCACGTCGTCTTTCCCCTCTTTTTCCCCGGTGGCGACATTGGCAAGCTGGCCATCTGCGGCACCGTTAACGATGTGGCCGTGATGGGGGCCACACCGCAATTTTTGACCGCCGGTTTTATCCTTGAAGAAGGATTGGAGATTGGCTTACTGGAAAAAGTTGTCGAATCGATGAGAGAAGCGGCCGCCGAAGCTGGCGTGCAAATTGTTGCCGGCGACACCAAAGTGGTGGAGCGCGGCAAAGCGGATGGGCTGTACATTAACACGGCCGGCGTCGGCGTCATGCTGCCGGGAACAAAAATCAGCGGTTCGCTGGCCCAGCCGGGCGACGTGGTCATCCTCTCCGGCACGATGGGCGATCACGGTATTGCCGTTTTGGAAGCACGGGGTGAATTGGGGTTTGAAACCAATCTGCAAAGCGATGTTGCTCCGTTGAATCATATGATTGCGGCGATGCTGGATGCCAGTGACCGGATTCACGTGATGCGTGACCCGACGCGGGGTGGCGTGGCCAGTGCGCTCAACGAGATTGCCCGCCAGTCCCAGGTGGGGATTGTGTTGAATGAAGGGGCGATTCCGGTGAAAACGGCCGTGCGCGCTGCCTGCGAAATGTTGGGCTTCGACCCCCTCTACATCGCCAACGAAGGCAAACTGCTGGTCATTGTTCACCCTGAAGATGCCGAGCAAGTATTGGATGTCATGCGTCAGAATCAATATGGGGTGGATGCGGCCGTTATCGGCCAGGTTCAGGCAGAAGCCAAAGGGCGGGTTCTGATGAAAACCGCCATCGGCAGCACCCGCATCGTCGATTTGCTCATGGGCGAAATGCTGCCCCGCATTTGCTGATAAATCGGTTCCCGTTTTGCTTGTTGTTGGCTGAGGTTTCGATGAGCGTCGGGCCGGTCACGGCCGTTTCCCTTGTGCAATCGCTGCTTTGTGAGGAAAATGGCAGAAACGTTGGACAGGTGAAACGGGATGAACGATTACGATTTTAACGAATACGAACCAACCCAGCCGGAACCGGAAGAGGATAAAAACGGCCGTTCCCGCTGGAAGCTGGTTTTTTATTTGGCGCTGATTTTGGTGCTGATGATTGGCCTTTTGTGGTCGGGCATTAGCGGGGTGGCCTGGCTGGTGCAGCAGGCGCGGGAGGCTGCGGCCGTTCCCACCGAAGATGTGGCCGAAAATATTCCTCCCAGTGCGATCCAACCGACGAACGAACCTGTTTCCACAATTGATCCCGCCGACGCCATCAATCGCATCGTTTACGTGGATGCCGATGGCCAGGTGGCCACGATTGCCCCGGATGGCAGTGAACAACGGACGATCAGCGATACGGCCGTTCGTTTTCAATTTCCGGCCTGGTCGCCTTCCGGGGAGTATGTGGCCGCATTGGGTGGGAGCAGTCTATTCCGCCTGGCTGACGCTGCTGAACCGGAGTCGGTCGAATTGTACAGCAGCCGCAGCCAGAACCCATTTTATTTTTATTGGTCGCCGGACGGCCGTTACCTGACTTTTCTGGCTAACCATCCCTCGGGGATTGGGCTTCATCTGGTGGCGAACGATGATGAATCGGGCGGCCGACTGTTGGCGACTGGCAGCCCGTTTTATTGGGATTGGCAGGCCGATTCCACACAAATACTGATTCACTCCGGTTCGACCGGCGACAATGCCCGTTTGGCATTGCTGGATGTAGAAAATGGCAGCGTTGGCCCCAATATTGCCGATCCGGGTTTGTTCCAGGCGCCGGATATTTCGCACAACGGCCGTTATTGGGCCTACGCCGAACAAGATGAAAACGGCAGCAGTTGGCTCATCATTGCCGATGGCCAGACCGGCGGGGTGCAGCGGCAGCGGCATGCCGGATTGGTAGCTCTCGGCTGGAGTCCAGTGACCAATCAGGTGGCCTTTATCAGCACCGGCGAAAACAGAATGAACTTTACCGGCCCGCTGCGTTTGATGGATGCGGTGACCGGGGAAACCACTTTACTTTCCCGTGATCAGGTAGCGGCTTTTTTCTGGTCGCCGGACGGCCGTTACCTGGTTACTATTTCGCTCAATCAAGGATTAGACGGCGATATTGTAGAGGGAAACGGCCGTCGCGCTTTGAGCAAGCCGAATACCCAGAGACACCCCGACATCAGCCTGAATGTGACCCTCATTGAAGCTGCCACCGGCGATAGGTGGCGATTGATGTCATTCCAGCCCAGTGTTGTTTTTATTACGCAATTCCTGCCCTATTTTGACCAATATGCCCTCAGCCATCAGATTTGGTCGCCGGATAGTTCGGCCATTGTGCTGCCGGTGGTAAACGACAGCGGCAGTCAGGTCACGGTTATCGCCATTAATGGCGATTCACCCCGTCCCATTGCCGATGGCGACATGCCTTTCTGGAGCCAGCAGTAAGTTTGTAGTGGGGCTTTAGCCCGTTAATGAAAGTTTATTTAATCGGTAATTGCCTTTGCCCCAAAATGAATTTTGGGGCTATCGAAATTAAACCTGTTTCAAACAGGTTTCCAGCGTTTAGACGTCGAATTCATTCGATGTCGTTATTACCGATATAATTTTGCGGGTTCATAAACGGGCACTCCGAACCAAAAAGTTAACCAATTAACACGCCATATGTAGTGCATCTCCCTGAAAATTGAGCTTGACTTTAGTACACTAGTACTATCAAGCCCACATCGCAGCCCATTTGTAAAAGGATTAGCAGAAACTTCAAAAGAGAGGTGTGAGATGCTCCCGATTTACATGGCGTTTTGGTCAATCATCATCATCTTGTTCCTGGGCTTAACCCGCATTCGTAATCTGGCACAAATCATCATTGCCTCCCTGATTACGGCCCTGGTACTCCTCATCAGTCAAGCTTTGTTCGCCGAATTTTCCGCCGCCGCCGGTCTTTACCCCGATTTGGCCATGTCCAATCCCGACCATTACCTGACGCAAGGATTGATGGGCTGGCTGGCCTTGCTGGTTCTGCCTTGCGGCTGGCTGGGGCCAATCATTGGTCTGCATCTGGCCCAGCGCTGGCAGCCAAACCAACAAGAAGCTTATTAAAAGAAACGGCCCGATTTCAAAACGAAATCGGGCCGCTTCTTTCATTTCTCTGCTTTCTCCATCCCTCCGCAGTATTTCCTTATCCCGAAATAATCAAATTATCGATCAATCTCGTTTTGCCAATAAACACGGCCGTCGATAAAAGCGCTTTTCCATTGATTTGGTCCAGTTCGGCCAATGTTTCGGGATTGGCCGCGCTGACATAGTCCAGCCGCGCCAGTGGTTCAGCGGTGATGAGATCGGTCATAAGGCGGCGCAGCGTATTGGCATCCCGTTCCCCTTGTTTAAAAGCAGATTGGGCTTGTTGTAGAGATCGGCTAAGAATCAATGCGGCTTTTCTTTCGTCGGGTGACAGATATTTGTTGCGAGAACTCATCGCCAGCCCGTCTGGCTCGCGCACGATGGGGCAGACGATTAAGGCCAGATCGAAGTTGAGATCGCGTACCATCTGGCGCAGAACGACGGTTTGTTGAGCATCTTTTTGGCCAAAATAAGCTCGATCGGGCTGGACGATGTTAAACAGCTTGGCAACGACGGTGGCCACTCCGGCAAAATGGGTAGGGCGGGACGCGCCTTCGAGTGGTTTGGTCACGTCGGAAAGCAAAATCGTTGTCTGGAAATCGGTTGGGTACATGATTTCATCGGATGGGGTGAAAACCAGGTCTACGTTTTCGGCTTTAAGCAGAGCCAAATCGCGTTCTAAATCGCGGGGATAGCTGCTCAAATCTTCGGTGGGGGCAAATTGGGTGGGGTTGACGTAGATGCTGGCGGCGACACGGCCGTTTTCCTGCCGCGCCCGCCGTACCAACGACAAATGCCCTTCGTGTAGAAACCCCATCGTGGGCACAAAGCCCCAGCTTTCATCCTTATCCTGTTTCCGTATGGCACGGACTTCATCTATTTTTGCAGTTACAATCAAGTTGAGCCTCCAAAGGTGAGATTGGACACTAGAGATTGGAGACCGGCGAGTGTTTGTTCAATCTCCAGCCCTTCGACTCCGCTCAGGACAAGTCTCCAATCTCCAGTCTCTTTCAATTTTATCATGCGTAAGAGTTCTGAGTTAACAGGCGTTGGCACACCAATACGACGGCCGTTTCTGACCACCGCCCCACAAATCGCCTCAATCTCGGTGGGGGCGCCGCGCAAAATATCTTGCAGCATTGAGGAGTGGTTGGCGGCGGTGGCCTGGGCGACTTCCAGGGCGCGCCGGCCGGCGTCGGGATAGGGCAGAGTGATGCTGAGGGCTTGGGCAACAACGGCCGTTTCCCGCGCCGCCGCCATCATCACCTGTTTCGCCACTTCATTTTCTGCCAGAAAGCCATTAGGCACACCCAATAGGGCTGTCAGCGGATTGATGCCGCAGTTGACGGCCAGTTTGCCCCAGACCAGGCTGTCCACCTTGTCCACCAGATGCGTTGTTATTCCGGCTTGATTGAAGAGGTTGGCTACGGCCGTTAACCGTTCCTCCGTTTGCGGCGTAGTGGCCAGATGAGTCGGGCCGTGTCCGGCGTGGCGCACTGTGCCCGGCTGGAGCAGCGTCGCCCCCTGGGCAGTGACGCCCAGCGCGGTGTGAGTTGGACCGAGTACGGCCGTTACCTTTTCCAGATTGCCCAGTCCGTTTTGCAGCGTCAGGGCCAATCCATTGGGCACAAGAATTTGCCGGGCTAGTTGGGCCGCTTGTTCGGTCTGGCGGCTTTTGACCAGGATGAGCGCCAAATCGGCCGGGGGAACGGCCGTTGGATCGTTGGTGGCGTGAATGGAGTGGTGGGTGGAACGGCCGTCAACGCCAATCAACGCCAATCCATCGTGAGAGAGAGCCGCGATTTGTTCTGGCCAGTGGCCCAACAGGGTCACATTGGCCAGCGGCGACAAAAATGTGCCAAACAGGCAGCCCATCGCGCCCACGCCAATGATGGCTACGTTCATCATTCAGCAATCATCCTTCTAAACTCAGCCTCTTCCTCTTCCGGCATGGGGTAAGTGTGTTCGGCGGCGGGGAAACGGCCGTTGACCACATCTTCCCGGAAAGCGACAAAGGCATCCAGTGCGGCCTGCCCCAGATTGGCGTACTGCTTGACAAAACGAGGCTGCAAACGGTCGAACAGGCCCAGCAAATCGTGGTAAACCAGCACCTGCCCGTCACAGCCGGCCCCGGCGCCGATGCCAATCGTGGGGATGGCCAATTTTTGGCTGATGGCGGCGGCCACCGGTTCCGGCACGGCTTCCAGGACGAGGCTGAAGCAGCCGGCGGCTTCCAGGGCCAGGGCGTCTTGCAGCAGATTGTGGGCGGAAACGGCCGTTTTCCCCTGTACCCGATAGCCGCCCAATTTCGACTGCGACTGCGGTGTCAGGCCGATATGGCCCATCACCGGTATCCCGGCCCGGCTGATGGCCTCAATTACCGGGACCATTTCCCGTCCGCCTTCCAATTTCACCGAATCCATGCCGCCCTCCTTTAGAAATAGACCGGCGTTGCGCACCGCTTCAGCCATGTCCGCTTGATAAGAGAGGAAGGGCATGTCGCCTACGGTGAAGGCGAGCTGCGTGCCACGGGCGACGGCGCGGCAGTGATGGAGCATCTCGGCCATCGTCACCGGCACGGTGCTGTCGTAGCCCAGCATGACCATCCCCAGCGAATCGCCGACCAGGATGACGTCGATTTCGGCTTTGTCCACCAGGGTGGCCCCGGTGAAATCGTAGGCGGTTAGCATGGTGATGGGCTGCTTGTTGTCTTTCTTGCGCTGTAAATCCAGAATAGTAACTTTCTTGCGACTCATGAAATGCCTTTGGGGACACTGATTAACGCAGATAAACACAGATGAAGACTTGGGTTGAGCTTTGCCGAAGTATCAGTGTCCGATTTATTATGGTTGCGACAATAGATATAATTGGTCGGCCAGAGACTCGATAGTGGAGTGTAGGGCCAGTTTTTCCCGCCAGGCGGCGGGGATGGCCAGCTCGCCATAGAAGGCGCCGGCCAGTTGGCCGTAAACGGCCGCTGTCGTGTCGGCGTCGTCGCCCAGGTTGGCGGCCAGCAGGCAGCCGTCGCGGAAGTTGTCGCTGTGGTAGAAGGCCCACAACGCCGCTTCCAACGATTTGACGACGTAGCCGCTGCCTTTGATGTCCGGCGGCTGCTTTTCTTTGAAGGAACCGGCGGCGATTTCGGCGATAACGGCCGTTAGTGGATTTTTCTCCCAGTACCCGGCCACCGGCGCATAATGGGGCGACAGCAGTTCATCCTTGTCCGCCCCATGCAGCGCCCCCCAAATCAGCCCGCCCAAATAGCGGCAGGCATCAACGGCCGTTTCCGCCCCATGCGTCGTGCGTGAACTCTGTCCCGATTGTTCGATGGCCTGGATGGGGGAACGGCCGTAAAACATGGGCACGGGCGCCAATCGCATAATCGAACCATTGCCGGCCGAATACGGGTCAGTCGAACCGGCATACGGATCGCCGGTTTGTTCATAGTGGTGCAGCGCGCCCCGGACCGTGTTGCCGATGTCGAAGCAACGGCCGTTACTGCTCATGTACCCCTCTTTGTACCAGCGCAGGTAGCGATCCATTTGATCGGACGGGTCAAAGCCTTGCTTTTCCACCAGACTGGCTGCCAGACACAGGGCCATCGACGTGTCATCGGTCCACTGGGCCGGTTCCAGCCGGAACGGGCCGCCGCCGACCATGTCGTTGATGGGTGTGAAGCTGCCCGGCGGTTTGAATTCCAGCGTTGTGCCCACGGCGTCGGCTGCGGCCAGGCCCAGTAAGCTGCCTCGATAAAGTTCCTTCGTATCCATGCCCGTCATTGTAAAGCGACGACCAATTTGTGACCACTTTCTCAGTGATCTTTCAGCCAAATTGGTTCATACTATGAGTGGAAGTTGGAGTTTTTATTGGGGAAAGCAGCGAACCTTGTGGACTGGTTTACGATTTTGGTTTTGGCACTCTTGTTGGTTTATACATTGATTCCGGCCAACCGGGAAGTTGTTGATGACAAAGATGAGTGAAGGGAAGGCCCGTTATCACTTCCTCTCTCGCCTCGGGTCCAACACCTCATCAATGTGCAGCCAGAGAATGCGGGCGTAGTGGAAGATGACGGGGGACAAAATCACGAGGGTGGGCAGCAGCGCCAGCAGATACCAGGTGGCTGAGGCATCATTCACATACAAAAAAATGGCGATGGGGGCAAGGACAACAGTGGCCATCACGTAGCCAATGAAGACCGACATCATAAAATAGCCGTCTTCCCGCTCAAATTTTATGCCGCAAACAGAGCAAGTCTCGTTCATTTTCATGAATGAGGCGAAGACCGGGCCGCGCAGGCAGTGGGGACAGCGGGAATGTAGGATCGCTTTCAGTCGCAAGTTACTTTTCCTCCAGATTGATGAGCATAAAGATAGCAAGGGATGGGTTGATGGGCAACAATTGGGGGCGAGATGGTGGAAATTAGGGGAACGGCCGTTTATAATTCAATCAAGATGAACGACCCAATCACCTGGACATTCCACGACGAAATCCGCCAAACGCCCATCGACCTACCCCGCGCTGCTTTGAAGCTGGCCCGCGAGGTGGCGTATCCTGATTTGGACGTGGCCGGGTATTTGCGCCGGTTGGATGAGTTGGCTGAGGTGGCGGAAACGGCCGTCTCCCCCCACACCCCCATCCTAACCCAAACCGAAAAACTGGCCGTCTTCTTATTCGAGGAACAGCAGTTCCAGGGCAACCTGCCCTTCTACTTCGATCCGCGCAACAGCTTCCTCAACGACGTGTTGGACCGCCGCCTGGGGATTCCGATCACCCTGTCTGTTCTGTTCATGACCGTTGGCCGCAAACTAGGGCTGCCGCTGTATGGCGTGGGGATGCCCGGCCATTTTATCGCTGCCTTGCGTTACGGCGGCCAGGACATTTACTTTGATCCCTACCACGAGGGCAAACGGCTGACAATTCAGGAATGTGCTAACCTGGTGCGCCAGACGACCGGTTTTGAATTTCGAACAGAATGGTTGGCGCCGACTGAATCGCGCGCCATTTTGATCAGAATGTTGAATAACCTGCGCAACGTCTATGTGCAGTACCAGCAGTGGTCTCCGGCGGCGGCCGTCATCGATCTGCTGAACCAGGCCGAGCCGGACGTGTTTCACCATTTACGCGATTTAGGATTTGTTCACTTTCAGCGGGGAAAGGTACGGCTGGCGGCCCATTACCTGGATGCCTACCTGGGCGCCCAACCCAATGCGCCGGACGCCGACAACATCCGCCACAACATCCGCCAGGCGGTAGATGCCTGGGTTCGTCAGAATTAAGCGTTTGGGAGACTGGAGATTGGAGACTGAATTAGTCTCCAGTCTCCAGTAATCTTTTACGCATAAGCGGCCAGAGATTCAATCCGTAAATCGCGCAGCCGGTTGCGGATGAGCTGCCCGGCTTTGACACTCATCAAGTAACCAAAATCAGGCTTTTCCTCAAACAGTTGTAACAACTTCACAGCATTAAAAGCAACAACATGGCATTCTGTGAGCGTTGTGCCGCTGGCTGTAGCCGTGTACGGCGGGATTAGCGCCGACCAGGCAAACACATCCCCCGTGCCCACCGTGCTGATGGTCACATCTTTGGTCTTGAGTTCGCCCAAAAGCTGGCCAGAGACGTTTTGTCTGGCTTCCCGATCCGGCACCGGAATGCCGATGGCCACGGAGCCTTTGACGAGCAGGTAAAAATAATCCAGCTTTTCGTCTTCTTTGAAAAGGGTGTGTCCGGCTTCGACAGAAATTTCTTCGGCCGCGTTGGCCAGGATGACGAGGTGTTCGGGAGTCAACCCGGCGAAGAAGGGATAACGGCGCAGTAGTTCAGGTGAGATCATATTCTACTCCAAGTGATGCGGGGATTAAGGGATTTGAGGATTTTTTGATTTCATCCCCTAATCTCCTAATCCCCGCCCTCAAATCCTAATTC
>JBNKZT010000164.1:0-13197 GCA_050301775.1 Promineifilaceae bacterium (SeqCode) | reverse complement strand
CGCGGCACAACACACGCCTGGGCGTACAGACGGCTGAACACTGGCACAGCTTTGCCGAGGTTCACGCAGCGATGGCTCGATTAAATCGGCTGGTGGTGGAAGCGCTGCTGGCGGTGGGGGTGCCGGCTTTGAGTTTGCAGCCCTCGGCATTGGTGCGTTGTGAGAACGGCCGTATCATCACCATCAACACCGCAGCCATCCAGTCTGCCCTGGATGCCGGTCTGGTTCCGGTCATTTATGGCGATGTGGCTTTTGATGTGAGTCGTGGGGGAACGATTATTTCGACTGAGGAGATTATGGCGGCATTGGTGGGGGATTTACAGCCGTTGTGGCTGCTGCTGGCCGGTGTGACAGATGGGGTATTGGATGAGGCCGGGCAGTTGATTCCGATTATTACGCCAGTGAATATGCCGCAAATCGAAGCCGCGCTGGGCGGTTCGCACGGTACGGATGTGACCGGGGGAATGGCCAGCAAAGTTCGCGGAATGCTGGCTTTGACAGAGCAGCAACCCATGCTGCAAGTTCGGATTTTTTCAGGTTTGGTGGCGGAAACGGTTGGACGCGTATTGAGGGAGCCGGAAACGGCCGTTGGCACACAAATCGGTCAAAATCTATAAAATCAGATAGCCTTGTAAGCCAGCAGGATCACACCAAGCTCTTCTTCGAGTTCTTTTAGTTTTTTCAACTGGTCTTCGTTGATTTCTGCCATTGTCGAAGCCGGTTCAACCGCAATAACCCAGGTGCCGATTTTGCCTTCCAGTTCATGCAGCATAGCCATTTTTTCCCGGTTCAGTCGAGCGTAACGTAATTGGGCAAGTTTCATTTTTCGTTCTCCATCTTATTTCTTAAGAGATATGCTGATTATCCTCAATATCGGTTTCGTTGAGTACCCGAAGATTGATTTTTTCAACATTTTTTAATCCTGGCCGATAGGTGACGCGCGATTGGCCGGTGACGGCATCCCAGACGTCACCCATCGTGTCGGCCAGGGCGACGGGGCGATTGAGTTGATTGGCCATATCTTGCGGCGATAAATCGTCCAGTGAAATGGTGTCGGGATGGTCGAACATGACGCGCGGAAAAATGACCAGATCGCCAATGTCGGTGCCCCGCAGCTGCTTGAGGGCGTCGCCGGCCATGAGCAAACCGGCTGTAGTGATGGATGGCCCCAGCCGTTCGTTGGTGATGGGCAAGACGGCTGCGTTGAGGTGGGTAAGTTGGTTGAACACGGCCGTTGCCTTTTCCAAGACCGGGGCGAACAGGGTACCTGTTACCAAGGTTAGAGACTGGAGATCGGAGATTGGAGATTCGACATTAGTCTCTAGTCCCCAGCCCCTAATCTCTAACTTTTCATTTTCCCAGGCATCTAGAAACTGGCGCACCAACCCCAGCCCGTTTTCGTGAAGCTGCTGGCCATCGTAGACTTCTAGCGGGGGCACGTCACGCCCGGTGACCAGGTACCATTCGTCGGTGGGGTAGGCAAACCGAACGCCCATTTTTTGCTGAAAATTGGATTGGATGGATTCAACAGTGTTGAGAACGGCCGTTGCTTCTTCAACCGTATGCGGCCGCAGGCCATATTTGTGATGCCGGGTCAGCCCCAC
This sequence comes from Promineifilaceae bacterium (SeqCode), assembly GCA_050301775.1. Classification (GTDB taxonomy): domain Bacteria; phylum Chloroflexota; class Anaerolineae; order Promineifilales; family Promineifilaceae; genus JACKCC01. The sequence goes on along the minus strand of JBNKZT010000164.1, from coordinate 11,593 downwards.
GGGGACAACGCTGACGGATTGCACGGCCGGCCATAGTTGGGCCAGGTCATTGAGCGATTGTTGCAGGAAACGGCCGTCATTCATCCCCGGCGACACCACCAACTGTGTGTGAACCTCAATCCCTCGCTCGGCCAGCCAGCGTAATTGTTCCATAATGTCCGGCGCTGTATCATTGCCCAACATTTTGCGCCGCATCTCCAGGTCCGTGGCGTGAACCGAGACGTAGAGCGGTGACAAACCCATCGTTTCAATGCGCTGCCAATCATGTTCACTCAAATTGGTAAGCGTGACAAAGTGGCCAAAGAGGAACGAATAGCGGTAATCGTCATCTTTAATATACATGGTGCGCCGGAACTTGGGCGCCATTTGCAGCACAAAACAAAAGGGACACAAATTATTACAGCGCCGGATGTCGGTATCAAAGGTGGGATGGATGAATGTCAATCCCAAAGATTGGTTGTAATCCCGTTCCGCCTCGAAAAGCAGCAGCTCGCCATCACGCCGGATGAGCAGTTCCAGCAGCTCATCGGCCGAGTAAAACTGCACGTCAATAACATCTTCAACGGTCTGGTCATTAATTGCCAGCAGTTCATCACCGGCTTGCAGCCCAATCTTGTCGGCGACACTGCCCGGTTCAATGCCTGTAATCTGGCCGCCAGCAAATGTTGTCAGGTCAATTTCTTGAAATAGAGCCATAAGTTATCTCATTTTTCATTCGTCATTTGTCAGGTAGTGTATCGCAGTTGGGGGACTGCCAGCAAAGAAACAAGACATCACCCAAAAGATTGTGAGGCTTTGCTAATGTTTTTACGCGCAGGTCTGGTAAAATTCAAGTTGGCCCGCATGCAATAGATATGAAGAAACATCCAGTGAAGGTAGATAGAGATGAAAAATAACGTAGAACACGTCATAAGGGAAGAGACTTTATTTGCAGGCATCAGAGAACCAATCAAAAGTCGACAAGAGCTGATCCCTAGAATTCAAGAGATCAAAGATGTATGCGGCGACAAGATTCGGGGTCCATTGGTGCATATTTTTCGATTTGATACGCCTGTTGATGGATTTGATTCCGAGATTGGCTTTCCTGTCACATCAGAAGTGAATTCAGGTAAAGTTCGCACACACACCCTTCGGAAAATGCACTTTTTTTCTTTGATGCATAAAGGGTCAGTAGATACTATCAGAGAAACAACATTGAAAATCTTTGAGCATATGAATCAAACTGGTTTGTCTCCGGAATTAGAACTAATGGAGATATATCACCATTATGATCCGGAAAATCAGGATGAACAAGTTGTCGAGACGCGAGCTTCTTTTCTGGCTTGGCCAGAAGTATACAAAGAACAATTGTTTCGGGTTTTGGGACCTGAGAAAGCAAGTGAAATTTGGAAGGGAGGGGAGCAAATAACCCCGTTTACGTTAGTGGATGAACGAGTTGAATGGGTTGCCAGGTCACTTGAGCGTTTGAAAAAATATTCAAATCAGGAAGAACAATTCGATATTCTCTCGCGAGTGGCTCTGGTTCGTCCGGTTGAAGACATAATGAAATATAAGAAGATTTATGATGAGACTGGGGATGTGAACAAAGTGCTAGAAGCCCAGAACGAACAATTGAAGGCCTCACCTACGGGAGGGTATATTGACCCGTGGTGGTATGAAGACAATGTGCTGCATTTGAGCAAAGTGGCATTCAATCGAAAAGGATATGATGAAGCAAAAACTCCGGATGAAATACGGAAGGCATACTGTTTCTGTGCACTAATTCGAGAAGCGAAAGTACCCAAAGTAGATCCAATCTTTTGTTATCGAGCAACAGGATGGGCAAGACAGTTCTGGGAACCAATACTTGGTATTGAAATCAAGAAATGTACAATCACTCATTCGATTTTAAAAGGTGACAAGTTTTGTGCTTGGGATTACGATTTGAGTGAGTAAATGGGCTATCGGGTTTGTATCGCAACGGCAGGTTATGCGAATCGTTAGCCAGATGATAAACCTTTGGGGTTTGTGAAGATTTTACCCTGATGCGGATCAATCTATTCCGCTTAAGCGACAAAAGGAGTCAATAGGATCATGAAAACATATAAACCGGTCGCCCTGATTATTCTGGATGGTTGGGGCATTCGTGAAAAAGAAGACAGTAATGCGGTGGTTTTGGGCCACACGCCCAATTATGATAAATGGATGCGCTCGTTGGAACGGACGATTTTAGATGCATCTGGTGAGGCGGTGGGATTGCCCGATGGCCAGATGGGAAATTCGGAAGTTGGCCATCTCAACTTAGGAGCGGGCCGTATTGTTTATCAGGATTTGACGCGTATCAATCTGGCCATTCGTGATGGTTCTTTTAACCAAAATCCTACTCTGGTCAAGGCAATGGAGACGGTCAAAACGAAAGGCAGCAAGCTGCATGTGATTGGTTTGTTTGGCGCCGGCGGCGTTCACAGCCACAGCGACCATATGTATGCTATTTTTGATATGGCTAATGAAGTGGGTGTTGAGCCAATTTTGCACATCATTACCGATGGCCGAGACACGCCGCCGCAAAGCAGTCTTGATTTTTTGGCAACGTTGGAAGCGTATCAGGCTAAGAAGGATGTGGTTGTGGCTTCGGTTAGCGGCCGTTACTACACCATGGACCGTGATAAGCGTTGGCCGCGGACGGAGAAAGGGTACCGGGCCATTGCCTTGCATGAAGGAGAAGAGGGGGGTGTGGCCGCATCGGCTCGTATAGCCATTCAACAATCGCACGATGAAGGTGTAACGGATGAGTTTATCTTGCCGGTGGCCATCAATACCGGCGGCAAAAATGTTAAAATTGAGCCGGGAGATGTTGTCATTTTCTACAATTTCCGCGCCGACCGGATGCGCCAGCCGTTAACTATCTTCACCGACCGTCAATTTGATGGCTTCGAGCGTGATTTTATTGAAGATTTGACCGTTCTTACGATGACAAATTATGATGAATCTTATGGCGCGGCAGTCGTTTTCCCGGAGATCGAAATTACCAATGTTCTGGCCGACGTGCTGAGCCAAAAAGGGTTGAAGCAGTTCCACGCGGCTGAGACGGAAAAATATGCCCACGTCACTTATTTCTTCAACGGTGGTGTGGAAAAGATGTATGATGGTGAAGAACGTCATTTGGAACCGTCGCCCAAAGTACCCACGTACGATTTGCAGCCGGAGATGAGCGCTTATTTGCTGACGGATGCGGTGGTGAAGCGGGTGCAGGAAAAGGATGATGATTTTATCCTGGTCAATTTTGCCAATCCGGATATGGTCGGGCATACAGGTGTGCTGGAAGCGGCCATCAAGGCGGTGGAAGCGGTTGATGAATGTGCCGGACGGCTGGTGCAGGCTGTCGTGGATAAGGGCGGCGTCGCTTTGGTCACGGCCGATCATGGCAACTGTGAGCGTATGCTGGATCATAAAACGGGTAATCCGCACACGTATCACACGACGCAGCCGGTTTCTTTCTTTGTCATTGGCGCAGAAGAGTACCTGAATTTGCGCCCGCGTGGTATCCTGGCTGATGTGGCCCCGACGATTTTAGATTTGATGGGTGTGGCCCAGCCGGAAGAAATGACGGGGCGTAGTGTGATTGATTGAGGCAGGCAGAAACTCGTTAATGAAGAATGGAACCGAATTTAAGGTGTTTGTGGAGGAAACGGCCGTATTCCTGAAAGAAACGGCCGTTCTCGATTACTTCCGCCTGCCCTTACCTTCGTCGCTGGATGAACGCATGGCTGACATCGTCAGCCGCTACATGGCAGCTTCTCCCGAACAGCGCCAGATGCTCTTGGCCGTGTTAGACAAGCCCCAGCGTTCATTGTTTGGCATATTCGGCCACCGCGAGGCGACGCTGGGCATACGCACCGAGTCGCGGGAGCGGCTGCTGCGAGGGCTGGTTGGTGCCGCGATTGCCCATCAGTCGCTGGATCGGGGCAGCCTGGAAGCATCCCTCGCCGTCTATCACCATATCGCCCGCAAGATGCATGTCAATACGGTCGATTTGTTTGACGAAGTGGCCGGGATGATGGGCGGGGCAATTGGTGAGTATTTGTGTGGCTACGGCCGTCGCAGCGATGTAGGTCTGCGTAAATTTGGTTGGCGCGAAATCAAGACCCCGGATGGCGTAAAGTACAAGATTTCACCGGGAGCATAAGATTGGGTTAGTGTTTCTCCCGGCGGTTTGATCAATGACGAACCCCCAGCAGCAGAGCCTTCGGGAGTTTTATAGGTAGTTAAAAGGTGCCATTCATGACCAGAGAAAGTTCTCAAATGCTGCGCGGGGTTAGCCGTACATTCGCCTTATCCATTGAACAACTACCCGGCGTCTTGCGTGAAGCAACAGCCAATGCCTATTTACTCTTGCGCGTGTCCGATTGTTTGGAAGACCATGAAACGATGCCGGCCGATCGCAAATCATACCTGCTGCGTCTGTGGGCCGCTGTATTGGCCGGAAAGGAGCCGGTGGCCCGGTTAACGGGCAGTATTGCCGATTTAGATGGGCATGACCCTGAAGTCCATGTTGCCCAAAACGCAGGGATGATTCTGGATTGGCTGCGCAAGTTACCGGATGGCTTGCAAGAACCCATCTTGGACCGCGTGTGTAGTTCCACGTTGGGGATGGCTCGCTGGCAAGATCATGGGCCGTATGTTGAAAATGAATCCGCCCTTGATGATTACATGCACGAAGTGGCCGGCCGCGTCGGCTATTTGGTGACCGATCTCTTCGCCTGGTATTCGCCACGGATTCGGGAACGGAGAGAAGCACTGCTGCCATTATCACGGCAGTGTGGGTTGGCGCTGCAAACCGTCAATGTGATTCGCGGTATTCCTAAAGATTACGAGCGCGGCTGGGTGTTTGTGCCCCAAACGTTTTTGCAGGAGGCGGGATTAACGCGAGAAACGCTTTTGCATCCTGACTACCTGGAACGATCTTTGTTAGTGACCAATAAATTGGTGAGCAAAGCAGTTCGGCACCTGAATTATGGTCTGGATTACATCACGTTGTTTCCGCGCCGTTTTCATGGCATTCGTTTATCGTTGATGTGGCCGTTTTTCTTTGCCATTGCCACGTTGGATAAAAGTTGGGGCAATGCCAATGTGCTGCTGAGTGAGGCTAAAATTGGCCGTGATCAGGTGAAGCAAATCATTTTGCAGACCAGGGCGTTTGGCTGGTCGAATCGGTGGCTGGCCAATTATTATGGGGGATTGATACGGCCGTTAGCGAATCCCATCTCTCCAGTTTTGTAAAGAAGATCGTCAATCGGCAGCTTCAAGGGCGGCATTGGCGAAATCAAGCAAATCCTGCAAACCACACAACAATTCAATAAACACGGCCGTTCCCACAACGCAAAAAAGGGATGATGCGACAGATACCACATCATCCCTTATCTTTACCCCTATCTGGTTTATTCGGTCGGTGCTGCTGGCAATTCTACACTGGCCGGCGCCGGGACAATAAATTCCACCAGGTCGCCCTTGTTGGTTTCGCCGGTAAAGCGCCAAACCGGAGCCAGATGACCGTTATCATCTCCAATAAACGGCACACCCGTAGATGGGTTCAAGGATTCATATGGATACAGGAAGTTGAAGACCAGATCGACTTTGCTAATCGTCACACCGCTAATGTTGCTAAACGGATCCTCAGCATAGACACCTGGATCAACAAAGTAGTTCATCAGGTCAAATGTTACCCAGTCAGTAATGGCGCTAACCCCATCATCGGCAATTCTGACACTCCAGCTTGACATGCTTACGAACGAATCAATAGGTAGATCAGCCGGCGGGTTAGCAATCTGGATGGGGAACCCGCCCGGTAATTCCAGCGATACTGCCCCATCGATCAGCCGGGTTGTTCCGTTCAAGTAAACGTCAAACGGCCCCGTAATCGCTTCCCAATTGGATACATTTAACGTCAGGTTGTCAGCTTCGCCAGACAAGACGCCTTGCAGACGGACATTATTGCCATTGGAAACTGTTTCAGCAATTGCTTCCAATGTGGCGTCGTCAGCCGCCAATAAAATGCCGCGATCTGTAACCATCCGTGGCGTGATAGACCCATCGGCCGGCCGGAATATTTGCACCCAACTGTTCAGAGTCACTTCTTGACCGGATGTGTATTCCCGATCCCAATGAGTCTTTTCACCGTCGGATACTGGGGGCGCGTAATAAGCCGGGTTGCTGGCAATCAGATTGAACATCACCGGGCCTTCAGCCAAATTGTCTTGTAAATATTGCCAGGCATCGGCCGCCGACCGCAGCGATTCAGTCTGTATCTGATCCAGGTCATTTAGTGGCCGAATAGAGACACTCATGATCTGGCCGTCGCCGGCAACGTTGACCGTGAGCAATGACCAATTGTTTACAGGACGACCATCCACCAGAGGCAGAAATTGCACTTCATTTCCCCAACCAGGATGGATTTCGTAGGTAAAATCAAGCAGATTCCGGTCTTGTAAATATTGCTCGGCAATCGCAGCCCGGTCGGCATAAGGCAGCGGCGGCAAGTTTTGCGAATAGAAGGTGGTATCTTCGTAGAACATTTCACCGCTGAGATAAGCGGTAACCTGTCGCTTGCCATCAAAGATGCGATAAACATTTGGCACATTACCGGTGCCATCATCTTTCCCATCGAGCGGCAGCCCCATGTACCATTCAAAGTACATGTCACCGGTGATGCCCATTTTGTCGGCAAAGGCGCGTACCTTTTCCTGATCAAGTGTGGTTGAATTTTGCACCGATGCGGCGTAAACGGCCGCTTCCGTTTCTTGTGGTAGTTCGGCATTGAGCGTGATAGCGGCATCGGTGAATGGGCCTTGTCCTTCGCCAAAACCATAACCGCCACCGCCGCCACCGCCTTGACCACGCACCCCAGAGAATGCTGGAGCTAGGGGCGCATCGGCTGCTCCGGTTGTAACCGATTCCGTTGCAATGGGTTGTTCGACAACCCCAGCTTCCGAAGCCATGTTTGCTTCAGTTGCATCTGGTTCAGTCGCAACCGCTGCCGTTTCCGGTTCAGCAGCTTCCTGACCGGCCGTCTGATCTGTTTCAGTGGCTGCCGCCGCGATTTCTGTGGCTGGTTCGACGCCACCTGATGCCGGCCGGAACAGGTTCCAACCGACGATTGCGAGTACGAGAACGGCCGTTACGCCGGCCAGCGTTACAAGTGCACGTTTCATTGTGATATGTCTAACCCATTCTTCAATGATTGAAGGAAGGGTTACTCCTTTGTTTGATTGAGATTTTTGATTAGCCTGCGCCGCTAATTGCACACGCAGGCTGTTAACAAACGGTTGATTGGGCTGTATTGTGGCGGCCAGTTGTACCAACTGCTGCGCCATTTGCCCGTCTTCATGCTGAGGAGGCGTTTGCTTCCCCTGCTGCAGGGCGGTGATCAGCTGATCTAATTCTTTAGCTGACTGCTGTTCATTTTGATTAGGTTGCCAGGTCATTGTTTCTTCTCCTGGGTAGACGGATTGTTCCGGTTTTGCAGGTCGCGTATGCCGCGATGAAGCAGCATGCGCACGGCCGTTTCTGGTTTATTTAACGTGATGGCTATCTCTTTGATCTCCAGTTCACCGAATAGCCTTAATGAAATCACTTCGGCCCGATCCGGCGATAACGCACGCAGCTGCTGTACGACAGTTGCTAACGCCATTGAATGTTCAACGGCCGTATCGGGCGCTTCCAGGCCATCGTCCGCAAAATCATCATCTTCCATCAGCGAAACATCCCGCCGGTGCTTGCGATAATGGTCAATTGACTTATTACGAGCGATACGAAACAGCCAGGCCCGAAAGTCGCCTGTTCCCCGGTAGCGTGGCAAGCTTTCCAGCGCTTCCAGGAATGTTTGCGATGTTAAATCTTCGGCGTCTTGTACATTGCCGACCCGGGCCAGCAGATAACGATAGACACTGGTTACATGCCGGTCGTAGAGCAGCGCAAATTGGGACGGCGTTTTTCGCGCCTGCTGTACCAATTGTTCTTCATCAAGCTGCACCGCTCCTGGTGGGGGCGCAGTCTGGATGACTGTTGACATCACTTTCATCGAATCATTTCCTTACCGTATAGCGATAGACAAACATGTTTGTGTCACCTAAATATATGTCGTACCAGCATAACAATTTATAACAGGCAAAACGACGGTCATTTGGCTGACCTCGATTTAGGTCAAATGACGTAGCGGGAACGTTTCTAATTTTGAGGGATTTTATGGGTTACATGAAGCGGGAAAAATTGAATGGACACGGCCATTTTTTGAATACTGTAGGATAGGTTCGTTTTTTGTGTGTCATTTATGCCTCCGAAAAAAGGACACGATGCCGTTTCTCCATGCCTATTTTTCCGGGGGAAGAGCCGTAGGTCGTTGGCCAATGATAATCGCCTCTTGTAATATAAAAGTTGTGCCCTTTTCAGCGAGTGCCGGTTGCAGAAAAGCTGCGGCCTCACTGTGAACTTCTGACAGCATGGCGCGCAAAAACCGCTGCATCGCTGCGTTATGGCGGGCAGCCCATTTGTCGAAGTTCATCTGCTTTGTGAGTGTTTCGTGCTGTAAAATTGTGAGGCCGGCTGCTTCATAGAGTTCCAGCCATTCGTTTAAGGTGAGGCAACGGCCGTGACTGGGATCTCTTAGCTTTTCAAACGCATTGACATAGTCGCCGGCCGGGCCAGTCGGCACGATATTGTCCACTACCGCCAGAACACCACCGGGACGCAGTACGCGGGCCGCTTCACGGACAAACAGGGCCACATCGCCAAAGTGATGCGGGGCGATACGGCAGGTTACCAGGTCAAACCGGCCATCGGCATAGGGCAATGCTTCAGCATCGGCCGTTTCCACGGTTACATTGGTTAAGCCCCGTTCCGCTGCCTGCTGCTGCGCCAATGTCAACATTTCCGGTGTAATGTCTGTGGCCCAGACGTGGGCGACGTGCGGCGCAAATATAAATGCCGTATGCCCGGTGGCCGTGGCGATGTCTAACATTTGCCATTGTGGTTGTGGTTGAACCAATTCCACCAGACGGGACAAACTGGCCCCTTTGGCATGAGGCAGGCTGGTTACGTAGGTCGCAGCGTTGGCCCCGAATTGTTCTTTAATCAACGATTTGCTCATGGCTGATCTCCTCACATAAAATGGGTTTTGTAAACAAAAAGGATGAATGACTTTCGGTTACTATATCGGGCTTTAATGCGATCTGGCAAAATATGAACGTTTTCAACATGATTTTCCCCAAAAAGCTGTCCCCAAAATGTTACCTTTTTGATTTGCACTGTCCTGTTTTCAGCCTATAATGGCTTGATATTCGGCTTCAATTTTTTAAGGAAAGGATTTTATGCAGGAGGCGGTTATTTTGCTGGTGGAGGCGGAGCGTGCCGGTAGTGATTCTATGGCGCAGGCACTGACCAAGGCTGGCTATCAATTGAAAATAGCGAATACGGGAACGGCCGCATACAAGCTGGTGCAGGAAAGTGCGCCTGATCTGGTCGTATTCGATGCCTCGTCTATGCGTTCTAATGGCAGCCGAAGCTGTCGCCGGCTGCGACGCGAGTTGGGGAATGATGTTCCCATTATTCACAGCCGTGCTTCCCACGAAATGGAAGATCCGACGGCTGAAGCTGACGTGTATTTGGTACACCCTTACACGGCGCGAAAATTACTAAATCGGGTTCGGGCTTTGCTGCCGGCCGATGATGTAAACGGAGAAGTCGCGCGTTGTGGTCATATTACCCTTTATCTTTCCAAGCCCTCGGTTGAAGTGTATGGAAAGAGTGAATCCCGGTTGACGCCCAAATTAGCAAATCTTCTGGAAGAATTTTTTCGCCATCCTAACGAAGTAATCAGCCGCCGCCAATTGATGCAAAATGTGTGGAATACGGACTATATCGGCGACACGCGCACGTTGGACGTGCATATTCGTTGGCTGCGCGAAATTATTGAAGATAACCCGGCTAAACCTAAAATACTAAAAACAGTACGGGGCAAAGGATACGTTTTTTGTAATCTGCCCCTCAAGGAAGTTTGAGCATCTAAATTTCAATTCAGTGTCAACCCAAAAAAAACGCCACCTAAATCAGGTGGCGTTTTAGTTATTTGGACTGTCTAACTTTAATTATTCAGCCGCGGCAGTTTTAGCGGCAGCAAGGGCGGCCATCAAACGACCTTTGCGCCGGCTGGCGTTGCCGGCATGCAAAACGTTTTTGCGGGCTGCTTTATCCAATACGCTGCATGCTGTTTGCACAGCTTCTTCGGCGGCGGCCAGATCGCCACTGTCAAGCAGTTGGCGCGCCTTTTTGACATAAGTCCGTGCGGCAGTCTTGTAACGACGATTGTTTTCCGTCCGTTTTGCCGTTTGCCGAATGCGTTTCTTCGCAGATTGTATATTAGCCAAAATCCATATCCTCCGTATTAAATGCCTATCTGTATTTTTATTCTTTACAGAGGCGTGAGAGCCGAATGATAATAACACAAAAGTTCGGGTGCGCCAAACAAAAATTGCCGTTTTGTGCAGCAACTTATGGAATCGGGGGTTTTGATTGGTGTCCTATTTTTTAGGCGGTATACTGCGCTTGTTTTTTGAGTTCAAAAAAGGAGACTGTCATGACTCTCAATTCAGATTTGGCGCGCATTTTGGTGCCTGAAGATACCATTCAGGCCCATGTTAAGGTGTTAGCGCATCAAATATCACAGGATTATGCGGATGTGGAGCGTTTGTACCTGATTGGTGTTTTGCGTGGTGCTTTTATTTTTTTGGCTGACCTGGCCCGGCATTTAACGATTCCACATGTGGTGGATTTTATGGCGGTGTCGAGTTATGGCAAAACGGCCGTTTCCGGTGCAGTCCGTATTGTGATGGATGTTCGTGAACCGTTGGTGAATGAGCATGTGTTGATTGTGGAAGATATTGTGGACAGTGGTAAGACGTTAAGTTACCTCTACAAGACATTGCAAGGCCGGCAGCCCGCTTCTTTGAAGACGTGTGCGCTGGTCAGTAAAAATCGGGCAGAAGTGGATGTGCCGGTTGATTATTTGGGTTTCAATATTCCTGATGTGTGGGTTGTTGGCTATGGTCTTGATTTTGCCGACAAGCACCGGACGCTGCCGTTTATTGCTGAGTTGAATGAGGCTGTGTACAAGTAGGGATGGGACTGAATTGGACACAGATTAACGCAGATAAACGCAGATTTTTTTAAATTTTTACACAAAAGTATAGTAGTCAGGATGATGTTGAACACAATGTAGCCGTCATTCCCGCACGTTTTTAGCGGGAATCCACGTTTACACGCCTATTATGGATGCCCGATAACGACATTCGGGCATGACGCTACTGTTCAAAATGTTTTTGATTATCTCACTACCCGACATTTTGGTAAATCCATCTTCCTGGAAGCTGTTTTGAAGCAAAATTGCTCGAATCTTGAACCGATTTCGGCCTAAAATCGAGCTTCCAGGAAGATTTGTCGGGTAACAAAGGCGATTATAGAACGCGGATGACGCGGATCAGGCGGATTTACGCAGATTTTCTTAATTTTTTAGGGTCTACACAAATTAGTGGGATGAACCTTCCCGGAAGCTAAGATTTAAGGT
>JBNKZT010000163.1:0-13257 GCA_050301775.1 Promineifilaceae bacterium (SeqCode) | reverse complement strand
GCATCGAGTGGGTTTTGTTTAACAGCAATCGTCGTTCGGGCCGGGCGGTGGGGGGCAAAGAGACGGCCGTATACCGCATTCATCCCCGTAAAATCAGCCATATCCTTCAAAAAAACCGTCGTTTTAACCACATTTTGTAACGACAGCCCCACGCCGTTCAGGACCGTTTCCAAATTGGCCAATGCCTGCTCTGTCTGCTGGCCTATGTCGCTGCCGACCAGTTTCATTGTTTCTGGATCGAGCGGCGTTTGGCCGGAGCAAAAAATGAGATTGCCACTTTGAATCGCGTGGCTGTATGGGCCAATGGCATCTGGTGCGCCATCAATAATATGGGTTTTCATCACAACCTCCTTTCTTTCTGGTTATAGGTGGATCAGTTTGACACGGGTAACGGCCGTAATCTTGCTCAATGCATCCAGCGCTACCGGCGGTACATCACTGTCCAGATTAATAAACGAAAGCGCCTTGCCACCTGGTTTGTCCCGCCCCATGCGCCATTCGCCAATATTGACCTCATAGGCGGCCAAAATCGTGCCAATTTGACCGACCACACCCGGCACGTCCTTGTTTTGCATGAGCAAAATGTGGCCTTCCGGGCGAGCATCTACATCGTAATCGTTTAGCCGGACAATGCGTGGTTCGCCGCCGGCAAACAACACACCAGCGATGAGCCGCTCCCAACCGTCGCCGATTGCCCGGCAGGAGACGAGATTGGGGTAATTCACCGGACTTTGGCCTACCGTTTGGCGAATTTTGATGCCGAGTTGGTTGGCAATAACCGGAGCGCTGATGTAATTTAGTTCAGGGCGCAAATCTTTCAGCAGGCCAAGGAGTAAACCGGCGGCGATTGCTTTGACAATGCCGTCCAATCGTTCTCCTTGAACCTCCAGCTTGATTTCTTTGATCGGGCTGTCGGCCATTCCGGCATGGAACTGGCCGATTTTTTCCGCCAAGGCCATGTACGACCGTATCTCATCAAAACTACTGGTGGTTGTCTGGAACGGCATGTTTTGCGCATTGCGAAAATCCGTACCGCGCAGGGCGTCTACCACTTGCTCGACTATTTGCGTGGCAACATTGTGCTGTGCTTCCACCGTACTGGCTCCCAAATGTGACGTGTGGACTACGTTGGGTAGGCCGATGAGCGGATTGTTCGTTGGCGGTTCGCTGCTGTACACGTCCAGCCCGGCCGCTTTGACTTTGCCACTTTGCAGTGCCGCGGCCAGGGTTGATTCGTCGATGAGTTTGCCACGGGCAACGTTAATTATAATGACACCATCTTTCATCTGGTTGATGGTGGCGGCATTAATCAGGTTTTTGGTTTTGGGTGTAACAGCTGTATGCAGCGTGACATAGTCGGCCTGAGGCAGTAAATCTTCCAAATCGACCAATGTTACGCCCATTTCCCGGCCTACTTCCTCTGAAATAAACGGGTCATAGGCGACCACTTCCATCCCGAATGCCTGGGCACGCGCCGCAACCAGTTGGCCAACCCGGCCAAAGCCGATGATACCCAGCGTCTTGCCGAACAATTCTGTGCCGACAAAATCAGAACGACGCCATTCTCCGGCGATGAGTGAAATGTGGGACTGAGCCATATGGCGGCTGGCCGCCAGCATGAGGGCTATCGTTTGTTCGGCTGTGGCTACACTGTTGGCGACTGGCGTGTTCATGACGATGATGCCGTTCAGCGTCGCCGTGTCAACATCGATATTGTCTATACCAATCCCGGCCCGACCAATTACTTTGAGATTAGCCGCAGCAGCCAGCAATTCGGCCGTGACCTGTGTATCACTACGAACAATCAGAGCATCATAGTCGGGGATGATGGCCTTTAGTTCGGCCTGATTCAACCCCAGCTTCAAGTCGTAATGGACATCATCCATCTGGTCCAGCCGTTCTAATCCGGCTTTTCCTAATTTATCAGCGATGAGTATTTGGAACATCGGAGTCCTCGTGAAATGTGAAGGTTGGAACGTGAGTAATGATTGTGGCTATCATGGTTCGCGCATCACGTTTGGGTGGGGATAAACTGCCTGACATGCTTTACGGAACTTTTGATTGAGCGGCTCGTTTTGGAATGTGATCCCGCCATTTTTGATGATTTGAACAGCTTTTTGGGCCAAATCTTGGTTTTTCAACCGCTTGAGGGCGGCGGGACCGGCGGCCAGGGCCAGCAGGGGGGCCAGGCTGCGGCTGTGAATGTAGGCGGCGGCCTGATTCAGAACCTGTTCCCGGACGACGACGCCGCCATAACCGATGAATAAATCAACGGCCGTACCCGCTAACAAATCACTATTGCCGTCACCAATCAGGAGGGCACGGCCGTTCGGCTTCCCTAATAATTCGCGTACAATTTGTGCTTTGCCATCACTGACAGTCAGCGCCCCTTTTTGGTAGGCCAGGTAATGATTATCATTGTCTGACTGCCACCATGAGCCGTCTAATTGATTGTAACGAATGTTAACGGCCCGGATGCGCTGGCGCGGCACCCCTAAATAAATGCCAAACTCTTCTACCGGCTCGGCCAACCCGCCGCTGATGATGTAAACTTTATGGCCTTGTTCGTGTAGCGCGGCGATGACGGCCGCAGCATCTTCGACAGCATTCCGTTTGTAAACGCGGCGAATTTCTCGAATTTGGTCGTGCGTGGGGTTGATAGTTTGCAAACGACGGGCGTAAATATCATCCAGGTCAAGTTTGCCATCCATGGCCGCCTGGGTCAGATCGGCTACTTCTTTTTTCTTTTCGTCGGTGTCGGCCAGGATGTCTATGCCTTCAACGGCCGTCAACGTTGAGTCGCAGTCAAAAAAAATGTGTTCGTAGTGTGGCCAGCGCATCTGTGATTGCTCTTAATCTTAGCAAATCCAAAATCTGACACGAATTGCACGAATCTCACGAATATAAAGCTTCTATTTCGTGTTTTTAGTGTCATTCGTGTCTGAAATCTTGATCTACTGAGTCTGTTAAAAATAATTTGACCTAAGTGTATCAGGCTGTCATTCCGGTGAGAAGTGGAAAGAATGACACAATGTTCCCCTCTTTTCTCGGTTAACCTGATGGAAATCAGCGGCTGGTGATAGGGATAACTTGCGCTAATAGTTGTTGATGGATACGGCCGTTGCTGGCAACAACCCCACTGTTTTGGCGTGAATAATGCCAGGGCTGCCCATCTGGCTCACTAATTTCCCCGCCCGCTTCCTGAATGATTAAACAGGCCGCCGCCAAATCCCAGGGACTTAACTGCATATTGACATAGGCATCAAAACGCCCCGCCGCCAGCCAACTCAAGGCCAATGCCGCTGACCCAATCGCGCGGACATCTTGTACCTGGGGGGCTATTTTGGTTAAAACGCTCACAGCCACCTGCCGTAAATCTGGATTGCGGCTCCAATCCAGAGCAAATAAAGCACCGTCTAATGTGTCAACCTGGCTGACAGAAAAGGCTTGCCGCAGGCCCGATTGATCACGCAGCCAGGCCCCTTGATTGCGGGCCGCACTAAATAATTCATTACGCATAGGGTCGTAAACAGCAGCAGCCAACTGTTCGCCCGTCTCGGAAACGGCCCCCAGCGAAACGCAAAAAGAGGGTACAGCGCGGCTGAAATTCGTTGTACCATCTACCGGGTCAATCACCCAGATCACGGAGCCACTGGTGGGCAGGTCGCTGTCATCCTCTTCGGTGAGAAAACCATGTTCCGGGAATCGCGCCTGGATGGTATCGGTAATTAATTTTTGTGCCGCCACATCGGTGTCGGTGACCAGATCGCGAAACCCTTTGCTTTTAATTGTGCGGGGTTGGGTCCATTTTTGGAGGATGAGGCGGCCGGTGGTAACGGCCGTTTCCTCTGCCACCTTCAACAATTCAGTTACATCAATACTCACAATAAACCTGTTCCTTAAACAACTTTGCTCAAAAAGAATGGCCTCAAAGAGTTCCCTCTCTGAGGCCATTCCTTACTTAAAATCAGTCTCAGCAATAATAAACAAACTGATTACTGAACACTGATAACGAATGACTATCTTATGGAGCCGATTCTTCCATAATCTGGTTCGCTGTAACTTCCAATGCTGCCAAAGTCTCAGCTACATCAGCGCCATCGAAGACCATCGCGATCATCGCTTCGCTAACTTCGTTACGAATAGGATCATAACCGGCAACTGGCGCTTCTGCCTTACCGTATTGCAACAAATCAAAAGCTGTGCCAAAGGCCGCATTTTCAGCCATATAGTCACTCAATTGAGCTGCCACACTGATTCGTGCGGGGAAGTAGTCGCTGGCCGGGACCCACTTGGCCGCGTTTTCCGGCGATGACAGGAACTTCAGGAATAACCAACTGGCCAATTGTGACTGTGGATCGGTTTTTACAATGCTGGTGCTGGCGCCGTAGATGTTCTGAACCGGGTCGGGAGTTGTGTGCGGGAATGCAGTTACACTCCACTCGAAACCGCCGGTATCGCCGTCATTTACAGCGCTGGCATAGTAAGGTAGACCGGAAGATGAGCTAGTATTGAACAAATTCTGACCATTGCCAAAATCAGTTTGGTCGCCATACTGTTCAGCAATCTGGGCAATGCAGCCATCGGCATATAAGTTTTGCAGCATCGTCATGGCTTCAATTGCTTCAGGTGTATTGTAGGTGAAGACAAGATTTTCCAGGTCAAAGATATCACCACCGTAGGCGAAGACCCAGGAGGCAAATGCTGAAGCGTCGGTTGAAAGTTCCATACCGGTGGAGAAATCAGATTGATTTTTGCTGAATGGCTGTTCTGCTCCAGCACAAACCATCTCGGCAAATTCATCCGGAGTCTGCGGCGGCGCATCATAGCCCAGTTCAGCCAGCCAGTCCATGTTGTAGAAAAATACTTCCATAGAACGTCCAGCCACTGGGAAGCCAAAGACTTCGTTATCGAATTGTGGCAAACGGTCACCTTCAATGAAGGATTGGAAGAAATCAGCTTGATCTTCTTCAGTTAGACCATAAACGGGATCGTTCAGGTAAGGATCAATGGCGACCAAACCATCAGCTACCTGGTAAGCAGCCGCCTGGTTCTGGTAAGCGACGATCAAGTCAGGAACGTCACCGGTGGTCAGCGCGGCAATCATATTGTCATACAAAATGCCGTAATGACCGATGGGCAGACATTCAATCGTGATGCCATACTGGTTGGTGGCATTAAAGTCGGCGCAGATTTCGTCCATCAATGTCTGACGTCCGCCGCTGTCATAGCGGTGCCAGTAAGTTATTTGTGCACCATCCAGATCGATTTCATCAATCATGCCGTAGATATCGGTGTCGTAATCCACCTCAGCCATCGGTTCTTCCATGGGTACTTCTGTCGGTTCTTCCATGGGTACTTCTGTCGGTTCTTCTTGCGTAACTTCTTCTACAGCTTCCTCAACGGCCGCTTCCACGGTGGGCGCTGCTTCTTCTACGGCGGCTTGGATTGTGGGAGCCGCTTCCTGAACTTGTTGCGCTGCTTCTTCGACTGCCTGCTCGATGTCGCCAGTGCCGCCGCAAGCGGTTAGTACAACCGGAATCAGCAGTGCTAAAAGCATAAATAAAGTAAACAATTTACGATTCGACATTATTTGTTCTCCTCCAGAAAACATTTTTATTTTTAAACATAACCAAAATTGGTCCTCTTGCGAGTTGGTAACTTCAAATTCCCACCTCTTAAATTTTGTTAGATTTAGTTAGTGCATCACCTCCTTAAAGAGTTACGGTCTGAGTTTATCCTTTTAGACCACTTTGGGAAAGGCCTTCGATAAAGGATCGTTGTGTAATTGCGTATAAAATGAGCACGGGGAAGATGGCGATCATAGAACCGGCCATCTGTAATTGGGGTAATCGCCCTTCATCGTTAAAGAATGATTGCAAGCCGGCGGCAATAGGCCGCCAGGTGTCGTTACCGGCCGTTACCAACAAAGGCCAGGCCAGTTCGTTCCAGGCGCCAATAAAAGCGAAGAGCAAAATAACAAACAGTGCTGACTTTGAAATGGGCAGCACAATTTGGATCAAGAAGCGCAGATGGCCGGCGCCATCAATGCGGGCGGCATCCCACAATTCATCGGGCACTGATTGGAAATGTTGGCGCAGCAGGAAAATAGATACAGCCGGAGCCATAAAGGGAATGGTCAATGCCGGCCAGTTGTTGATCCAACAGTTTTTGGCTTCACCGCAGAAACTAAAGCCCATATTTTGCGCAAACCAGCCCTGACTGCCAAAGATTTCACCAATTTTAGTGACGAGGATGACGTTAGGTAAAGTCTGTACAATACCCGGAATCATCAAGGTGGAGAGTAGGATGCCGAACAGTAAATCCTTGCCAGCAAAACTCATGCGGGCAAAGGCATAAGCGGCTAAAGTGGCAAAAATTACCGTGCCTGCAACAGAAATGAATGTGATTTTGACCGAATTCCACATGTATTTGCCCAACTTGCCTTGCTGCCAGGCGGCGCAGTAATTGGTCAAGAAAGGCAAACGGAAATGTTCTTCGCGCGACTCATAGACTGGTCTACTGTAATTGCTGTATTGTTGAGCTTCCAGAGCCGCATCAGAAATATCAACAATGAAGCGATTTTTGGTAACAGTTTCGCCTTCCTCATTGACAAAGGTGTCGCGGGTGTAGAGGATGCAAGGGGTAATATCGTTTTCGGTATCGATTTGGTAGCCGACGCCAGGAATGAGACTGCTTTTTGTTGTCGCTTCGCCAGTGGTCATCAACGAGGTGCCCAGCATGAATAAGAAAGGGAATACTGACAAGATGGCATATAGAATCAGTATTGTGTACATGAGGATTTGCGTGATTTTGATCCGCTGCCAGATAGGTGTTGCGAGTTGCACAGTTGTTTTAGCCATAATGCACACTCCTGGCAGCAATGCGATTTTGTATTAAGTATAGAACCAGAATGATGACGAATAGAACCATCGCCATCGAGGTTGAGTAACCAAAGCGGGATGCTCGTTGAAATGTGACGAAGAAATGAACACTGGCGGCATCCATCGTGCCTTGTGCTTCCGGTGTGCGCATGACGAAGATGTGGTTGAAAGCTTTGAATGTGCCAATAATTGAAATGACAGAAAGGAAATAGGTGGTAGGTGACAGCAATGGGAAGGTGATGTGGCGGAAGAGCTGCCACTGACTAGCGCCATCAATTCTGGCCGCTTCGTAAAGTGAAAAGGGGATGTTGCCCAGACCAGCCAGGAAGATGACGGTGTCGTAGCCGACGAAGACCCAGATGTTGTAGAGGATGACGACGGCCAGGGCCAGGCTAGGCCCAAAATCCCAATTGACAGCGGATTCGATGCCAATCAGTTGACCAAAGGCGGCGATGGCCGGGCCGGGTTCGCGGATCCATCTCAGCGCTGTTTCCGGGGATGTGGCTCCGATTAACTGGTTGGCCAGGCTGCCCGGCCGTAAACTAAACATGGCCTGAAAAATACCGGCAGTAGCAACAGCCGGGGCAATGTAAGGGATGAAAAAGATGATGCGGAACAATCCTTTGGCTTTGATGTTTTGGAAAAGCAAATAGGCCAACACCATCGAAACGGCCAGTTGGACGGGCACAGTTCCCACAGAATACCAAATGGTGACGGCCAGGGATTGGTAAAAATCGGCGTCAGAATCCTGGCTAACGACGGGCCAGATGGTGGCCAACCAAACGCCGCCGCCAATGAGAACGGCCGCTCCAACAAGGCTGAGAGCCAGCTTAAGGTTGGACTGCTGCCGGGCGCCCCAGGACCAGATGGCGTATCCTACAGCCAATAGAGCCAGCGCACCGGTCAGATAGCGCATACGTACAACAGCCAAACCATACCGTTCTGATTGTTGCAGTTCGCTGAAGACGAAGCGGCTTATTAAATAGGCTGCACCTACAGTTAGGACAACGGTAACGGCCGTTACTGTAAAATTAGGCAGCACCTTCAAACTTTTATCCCGAACCAGATTCTGCTGAAATTGTTGTACGCCAACAGAGATCAGAAGGCCGACGAAAATGGCACCCAATCCCAGGGGGACATTGCCCAAGCGCGCCGCCTCACCGGCCTCGATGGCCTCCTCCCAGGCAAAAAAGGTGATGGCGCGCAGCAATATTTGAATAAGACCATACGTGACGATCGCACCGGGGATCAAGGAGATGGCTGGTGTGTAAACTGGCAAGCTCTTTTCTTGAGCTAACCTGATTGATTTGATAATCGTAACGATGCCGACGACTGCTAAAGCCAGAGCGATGAGCAGGAAGACAATATAAGCCACATCCCCCATAGCATTGACATAATTGGTCAAGCCGCGCCATTCGTTTTGCTTGATGCGCCATTTGTACAAACTGACATATCCAGCGAACAGAATGGGGAAGATACCAAAAGTAAAGACAATGAATAGAGCCGGGGCTAAAAACAGGTAGGCGGTTAGATTTTCACGGAGTATTCGTCCTCGCCGTCCAGAAAAGAAACCAGAGCGAGGGGGCGAAACGGCCGTTTCCTGACCGCTTACGGTTTGAGTGGTCATGATTCTCTCCTCATCCTTAAAATCGGCTTGATAAACCCTTCACAAACCAGTTGTGATTATATCACGCCCAGGGTTACTTTCAACACGCGATCTGGCCGGATCAAGTTAATGAACCGCTAAGGGCTGGTAAAGGTTTGGTTAAACCGGGTCAAATCAGCAAAGGATCGTGTAATGATTTTCGCTTGTAATAATGGACGGCAAAATTCCGGCATGGTTCAAGATCATGACTAAGTAACCATCCATTATTTACTTCCGTGGTTCGGGAATGTATATAGTGACACATGTCACCTCTAATTATGTAAAATGGTTTGGTAAAGGCCACAATAAAGAGGTGTACATGATGAAAAACGACCAAATTCAACGTCTCCAAGCTAAAAGTAGAGAGCAACGTTTCTTGAATATGATGCAACAAGAATTCAATTTCGCCCCTAAAATAGCCCAAGCCGTCCTGGCCGAGGTGGAGGATTGTTTGTTGGGCCGCCACGGACAGCTTCAACCCGGACAAATGCGGGTCGTATTGCTCCAAAGCAACGCCGCCCACGGCCGTTCCCTGCAACAGGCGGCCACCAAAGAAGTGACCTGGACGGTCAATGCCGGAGAAAAAGACCATCAGACCGAACAAGAACAGGGACGGGAAGCGTTGCGACACGTCCGCATCCAGCGGCTGCTGAACGAAGCGCTCAAACAAGGGGCGACGGCAACACAAGAAGATATAGCCGCCGCGCTGCAAGTATCGGTCCGCACTATCAAACGAGATTGCGCCAAGATGGCCAAGCAAGGCATTTCCCTGCCCACGCGTGGCAACTTGAAAGGCATCGGCCGGGGGCAAACCCACAAAGCGCAAATAGTGGGTCGTTGGCTGCAAGGGGAAACGTATGACCAAATCGAGTTGCATACCCGCCACAGCCTGAACTGCATTCGACGTTATATCCAAACATTTGCCCGGGTCATCCAATTGCAGCGGCAGGCACTTTCGCTGGGGGAAATTAGCCTGACATTGCAAATTAGCCAGGCATTGGTCAAAGAATATCTGGCCGTCTATCAACAAAATGACACCCCTTTTTGTCGCCAACGGTTGGCACAACAGCTAGAACGGCTCAGTTGGACGCAGGCTGAACCTAAAAAGGGGGCCATATGAACACCAGTTATATAGGCAGTGGCCAACGTCCCCCTGCTCTGGTGCCGTCTTCTCTTTTTGTTGTGGCCTCTCGCGCTGCGGCCGGTTTCCCCACCATGCCGCCTCGTGTCCGGACTTTGTTTTCGGGATGATTTTACGGCCGTTCCTCCCCCCAAACCATATACTCCAGTACGGTCGCTCTCACTGGCGCTCAACAAAGACGGCCGTTTCTCATCATCTATTGCTGGTTGGCTGGAAACGGCCGTAGCCATCAAAGTGCCAGGCACAGGGCGATACAGCTGTACCTACGATGCGGGCCGCCCACAGCCAAGATGCTTCATTTGCTGAACGGCCAGGGTCACAGCCGGTTCGGTCACGTCAAGCGCCCGCTCGGAAAGAAGTGGGTAGAGGTCGTAACCGCTCATTTGCGTCACCGCCGCCGCCATGCGCCAGGTCAACGGCGGCGCGGCCCGTCGCGCCTGTTGGCCGCCGGGCAAATCATCGCCCATCATGCCGGCCAACACGTCGCCCCATTGGCTGATTTCTTCGCCGGCCAGGTTGGCCCCGCCGGACTGCGCCGCCAGCGCCGTGGCGTGAATACCCAGGGTGACGTACAAATCAACGATGAGGCCCAGGTTTTGCGTTTCCAGGATGAGGGCGTCCATGTGGTCTACCGTCCGCGCGCTGTACCGTTCTACAAAAAGCCACTGCCCTTCGCCCAGGTCCGGGTTGGGTGCGTCTGGCGACAGGTTTTCCAGGTAGCTGATGTGGGTGAGCAAACGCAATTGGTCTTCGGCCAGCGTGTCCAGGTCGGCTTCGGTGAGACTACGCCCGGAGACGTCGTTCATCTGCTGCCAGATGATCTGCCGGGTAAGCAGTTGGGCATAGGCGGTCAGCGCCTGGAAACGCACCAGGCTCATCTCGACAGCGGCGGCCTCTAGCTGGTCTAATTTGGTAGACAAGGTAGTGTCGGCCAGGCCATAGCCGGCGACCTCGGCTTCGATGCCGTCAATCTCGGCGGCAGACAGACCGGCCGTGGCCAGCAGATTTTTCGTTGCTGCATCCAGGCCATTCTGCTCAACGTCGCGCCGCACCTGGAATTTCTCGCCGGCGGCTAACCGGTCGATTTCGGCCGGCGTCAATCCGACCGCCGACAAGGCATCAAGGGTTTCGGTGACGAATTCAGTAGCGGCCAAATTCCCCAGACTCGCATCCATATCGGCGGCCGCTTGCAGTTGGTAATCGCCCTGGGCCACACCGTAGACAATGGCGTCCAGCGCCCCCTGGGCGATGGCTGCTTTTTCGGCTGTTTGCAGCGCCTGTTCCCGCGCGGCGACCAGGGTTTCTTCGGTCAGGTCTGCGGTATTGGCAGCGTTGATTTCGGCCATCATCTGGCCCAAAGCCAGGGCGTGTTCCATTGCTTCCGGAGCGGCGGTGAAAAGCTGTTCGCTGCGGCGGGCTGCGGGGCTTTCTTTCAGGATTGTTTGCCGGGCATGGACGACCGCCGGTGGGACAGCCAGGTGGCCGAACATGGCGACCGGCATAATCAGAGAAATGATTTTATAGATGCGACGTGTTTTGGGATTCATCATATTATGTTTCCATTTGTGTGTAGCTTGTACAAAACAAGAATCATTTTCAGCAGTTTATGATTCCGGGTCTGCTGTCAATTCCGGATCTACTGTCACCCGCAGCTGATAATTAGCGAAGTAAGGTGGCGTAAACACATCCATCACCAGGAGGCTTTCCCCATGAGCTAAATCCAACCGTAAGTAGCGGGTTTCTTCAGCCACCGGTTCCCAGGTAGCAGCTATGTTCGAGTGAACGCCGCCTTCTACCTCTTCCCAACCCGTATCAACGGTCAGATAGAAGTACTCAAAGCGCACCGGAACGACCTCGTTGATGAAACCGCTATCATTGGTGATTTCCGCCTGTATTTGCACCGGCTGATCAACGTCGATAGACGTTGGTGACTCGACGATAGTCACGACTAGGTCAGGCGATCCGACGTTGGGGTTGTCCACAGTCACGCAGCCGTGGGTGTAATCGGGGTTGAAGGTGGTGTAAATTTCCCGAATCAGCGGGGCCATCAGCCGCCCTTCGTGGTTAGCCAGGCGGAAGTCGGAGGTAAAGGCGCTAAACTGGGCATAGGCACTGCCCCGGATACGCCAGGTGATGGTCCGTTACGTACCGGCTTCGATATCACCCACCATGACGTCCACTGACTTAGAAGCGAGGCTTTCACCATCCAGGAGAACGGCGGTGATTTCAAACCCTTGGGGCAGGCTCCCATTTTCAAGCAACAACTCTGCGGCCAATTAGCGGACGTTTCGGGCCGGACCGTTGCCCACATTTTGAATTGTGGCCACGAGATCAAACTCTTGACAGAGAAAATCTTCTGAGGTTTCCGGCAGCTCGTAACGAATCACCAGTTCCGGCGACGAGAATACGTTGATGGTATGCGCTCTTGTTGTGAATTCGCGCAGTTCGCCGTTCCACCGGTATTGCACCCTGGCCGACACTTTGAAATCCTGCCCGGCCGGGTCTGTTACATTCAATTGATTGGGGGTAATGAGCCAGGCCGCAGTCTTTTGCTGCCGCCCCAGAATCGTCCCCAGGCCAATCGTCTCGGCCGGTTCAATATGAAACGCGTGGGTAAAGTCAACGTCATTGCCGTCCACGACCAGCAGTTCCACTGCCACGTCATCGACAGACTCATCCCAGAGGAATTGTGCAAGGTAAGGGCAGCCTGACGGGTCAGTTGGGATACCGATCAATCCGCCGCCATCACTTTCAGGCAAAGTCTCCCATTGCATCTCCTCTTCAACTTCATTGGTTCCCGAACCGCCCTCACATGATTTTAATCTCACCTGAACGGCGCCTGTGCCGGACAAGGGGCGCTCTTCAAGTTCAGGGGCCTCTAATTCAAACGCCGTGTGCAGTTCCACCGCCTGATTGCGTTTTAATGATTTGCACGGTCAGGTAGCCTTCGCGAGCTGCCCTCTCTGAGTTGGACAGGGCTATAACGGCCTTGTCTTGATAGGTACCTGGAGCCAGCCACTCCGGTGGCGTCACCGCCAACGTAAACGGTATCTGGCTGTTGCCATCCAAAGAAACGGCGCCCGTGTTGGGAGAGGTGAGCGTCACCCAGTCCAACGTCGTCGTTTGCGTAATCGTCAACTGATAAGATTCGGCTTCATCAAAAATCACCGGCTCAAGCAGATAATCTTTGTTAAAGGGGTCTGTGTCGTATGTAACGGGAAATTTACGGTGTGATTAACATAAGCACCCGCATTTTGAGGAATTCCTCCTTTGAAATTCACGAATATTACGCTGATATGGCTAGAGAAATTCAGGTTTCAACTTGTCTCCTCGATAAATCTGTTATTCGTAATCACCTATGTTGGAGTTTCTTTTTGCCTGCAGGAGTAGCCTTTTTGATAAAAGGCACCTTTACCCCTGGTGCGTTATGTCTATGAAACCGTAAATTTCCTGCCGCATACGATACGAACCGCGAATAGGGATCAATCCTTCAATAAGCCAGTCCGTTCATTAAACGCATCAATCAAGGCATCTAATTCATCGACATGGCCGTGAATGCTAGTCCAATAGTCGCGATCATACCATTG
>JBNKZT010000162.1:0-13353 GCA_050301775.1 Promineifilaceae bacterium (SeqCode) | reverse complement strand
TTCGCCGCTGGACGGCATCAAAAACAAAGTGGGTGAAAAGGCTGAAGTTGCTTATGAAATTGGCACGTTGATTCACCAACAGTCGCCTTTGCTGGATGTGAGTTGGTTAACGGCCGTTGACGGCAAAACGCCCGGCCTGACTTTGGAATATTTTGATAATCTGGAATTGGCGGGTGCGGCGTCGCATACGGCCGTTATTCACAAAACATTCCTCTCCTGGTTTGGCACCGTCAACCCCTATGTTGATCCAATAAACTTTTCGCTGCGATTAAGCGGAACCATCACCGTGCCTGAAGAGCAGGTGGTGGAACTGCAGCTGGCAAGCATTGGCAAAAGCCGCCTGCTGCTGGATGGCGTGGTGCAAATCGACAATTGGCGGGATGAACCGCCGAACAGCCATTTGCACGGAACCGTCACGCTGAACATGAAAGCCGGGCAATCGCACCAACTGGTTTTGGAATACAGCACCGACCCGGCCGCGCGTTGGCGCATGGTGCGGTTGGGTTGTCCGCCATCTGTTGTTGATGATCCCATTCAGGCGGCGGTCGATTTAGCAGCCCAGTCAGATGTCGCTGTGGTTGTGGCCGGGCTGACAAACGAATGGGAAGGCGAAGGACACGACCGCCCGGATATGGAACTGGTAGGCCAACAAAATGAATTGATTACCCGCGTGGCCACCGTGAATCCCAATACGGTGGTGATTCTCAACGTCGGGTCGCCAGTGACGATGCCCTGGGTGGCAGATGTGGCGGCAGTGTTGCAAACGTGGTATTTGGGGCAGGAGGCCGGCAATGCGCTGGCTGATGTGCTTGTAGGCGATGTGAATCCATCGGGCAAACTGCCAATCACGCTGCCACAGCGTTTGGAAGATAATCCGGCGTTTATTAATTATCCGGGCGAAAACGGCCGTGTTTATTACGGCGAAGGCATTTTTGTGGGTTACCGCTATTACGATAAAAAAGCAGTTACGCCGCTGTTCCCGTTTGGCCACGGGCTGTCGTACACAACATTTGATTACAGCAATCTGCGACTAAATAGCGAATCATTTGGCCCAGGTGACCAAATTGAGGTGCAGGTGGATGTGACGAATTCCGGGAGTTGTGCAGGGCAGGAAGTGGTGCAGCTTTATGTGCGGGATGAGCAGGCGAAGGTGGAACGGCCGTTGCAAGAACTCAAATCATTCGCCAAAGTCACGCTGGAACCGGGTGAGACGAAAACGGTGACATTGCAGCTAAATCAGCAGTCGTTGGCGTTTTATGACACGGCCGTTCACGATTGGGTAACCGAACCGGGCATGTTTGAGGTGTTGGTGGGCCGTTCTTCGCGGGATATACGGGTGAAGGGGCGATTTGTGTGGGTGGGGGAAACGGCCGTTGCCTCTGACGAGGATCAATCAACGCAGCTTTCAACTGTGCCGACGTAGGTTGTATCGATGTCCCTAAATGTGGTTGTCGAGTGCTGCCTGAGCCGCATGGAAGCCGCACATCCCATGTACGCCGCCGCCGGGCGGCGTAGACGATGAGCAAATAAACACGTTTTTGAGCGGTGTTGTGTATGGATTCAGGCGTGGCACGGGACGTGTAAACAACTGCCGCCAGTTTTGTACGCCGCCATTGATATCTCCGCCGATATAGTTGGCATTGTATCGCTGATAATCCTGCGTCGTCATTGTGTGGCGAGCCAAAATAGTGTCGCGGAAGCCAGGAGCAAAACGTTCGATTTGTGCTTCAACTGCTGCTGTCATGTCCACCGTGCTGCCGTGTGGTACGTGGCAGTAAGCCCAACCGGTGTGTTTTCCGTTGGGGGTGCGGGTTGAGTCGAATAGACTTTGTTGGGTGACGAGAGTATACGGCCGTTCCGCCACCTCTCCCCGCCAGGCCAACCGCTCACTCAACGCCACCTCGTCCAATGTCGGCCCTAAATGAACGGTCCCGGCGCGCCGGCAGGCGGCTGCTTGCCACGGAATTGGCTCACTCAGTGCCCAATCGATTTTGAAAACCCCCGGTCCATAGCGATATTTTTCCAGTTGGTTACGGTAGCTTATAGGTAGTTGTTCCCCAGCGATGGCCAGAAGTTGGCGCGGTGTTACATCCAGCAGCACAGCACGAGCGGTCGGCAGTTCGGTCAGCGACTTCACTTCATGATTGATGATAATCTCGCCGCCCAGGTCGGTGAAGAAGGCCGCCAACGCTTTGGCAATAGATTGGGAGCCGCCGCGCGGCAGCGGCCAGCCCACCCGGTGTGCCAGCGTACCCAGCATCAGGCCAAAAGCGGCCGTCAGTGGCCATTCCAGCGGCATGATCGAATGAGCGGATAGCCCGGCAAAGAGGGCGCGTGCCGGCTCGGTACGGAAGAGCGTGCGGGCCAGCATCGTGGCCGGCCAAAGGGCACGCATCCCTAATTTGGTTATAGCCAGGGGGTGGCGCGGCAGACGCAGTGGTCCCAGGAATTCGCGGGCGATTTTGTCCCAATCGGCGACCAGCGGGGCAAAGAGGTGGCGGTACGCTGGGCCATCTTTGCCCAGTTGTTCAGCCGTTTCGTCGAGCGATTTGTGGAGGGCAACGGCCGTGCCATCAACAAGCGGGTGGGCCAGTGGCAGTTCCGGCTGAATCCACTCCAGGCCGTAATCGTGCAGGGGCAGGCTTTGGAAAAAGGGCGATCCCATCCCTAACGGGTGAATGGCCGAGCATACGTCGTGGCGAAAACCAGGCAAGGTCAATTCGGCCGTGCGCATCCCGCCGCCAACCGTCTCTTTGGCCTCCAGCAGCAGCACCCGCCAGCCCTGCCGGGCCAGGGTAATCCCCGCCGCCAGCCCATTCGGTCCAGACCCAACGACAACTGCATCATATTCAGCCATAAAAATAAAAAAACCTCAGCGGTTAAACCATCTTTTCTACTGCCGCCTGGAAACGTTCTGTACCAGACGTACAGGCAAATGCAATGTACTCCGAATCATGGCATTGTGCCAGACATTTTTGGCCCGTGACCATTGCAGACGGGTATCTACACACACCTTTTCCATTTCCACCTGGCCGCTGACGCCCATGTGGTTCCCCAGTTGGGTTAAGACGTGATGCCAGATTTTCTCCTGCTCTTTGGACCCGCCCATAAAGCGGAAGCCAAATTCGTAAACAGGATCATTAGCGCGGGCCAGCGATTGGATTTGGGCAATGACGGTCCCATCGGCTTTGTAAGCACTGAACGTGTTGAAGCCCGATTCGGGATGGCCTTCGGGCGTCATCACCGTAAACGCCTCATCGTCGGCGTACAAAATCATCACGCCAGTGGAGATGGTGCCAGGCACGCCGGGCATCGTGGCGTTGATGATGATCACCTCGCCCGGCTGCACACCGGTGATGGAAGGATAGAAACGGCTGTTCGCCGGCATGAAATCGGGCAATTTTGCTTTTAAGAGGCGCACCACGTCAGCCGGCGTTGTCTCAACATCTTGGAGCCGCAGTTTGTATGTTTTTTGCCAGAGCTGGCCGAAGCCTTGCAATGGGCCGCTGACCCGTTTGCCCTGGACGTTGAGATTAATCGCCTCGTCGGGCGTGTCGCCGACACTTAAGGTGTCCACCAGTTTGGCCCAACTGGCGGCGTTTTCGGGGGTCTTGGGGGTTGAGGTTGGTTCGTTCATTTTATCCTCCAGGCAGGGGAGACCAGCAACCGGGTATTTTCAACTGCCGGTCTGCACTGCGACATTCAGTTGTATTGAAATGTGAAATATCAGGCCGGGGCGGCAACGGCCGTTACCGCTGCCGTTTCATCATCATAAATACCAATCGCTTCATTGAGACGGGTCAGCTCAAAAATTTGTTGGTAATGGTCACTCAGTCCGTAGGCCAGCAGCTTTTGTTTTTGGCGCTGTACTCGAATTAGCATGGTTACCAGCAGGCCAATGCCGGAACTGTTCATGTAATCCAGCCCTTCAAAATTGAGAATGATGGCTTTTGTGCCATTTCGACTGGCTTCATGATAGGCATCCATCAGAACCGTTTCGGCCTGGGCGGTAATGTCGCCCTGCACGTCGATGATGCAGGTTTGGGTGGTAATCGGACGAACGTTGGCAGTTAATTGATTTGACATTTGTGATCTCCTATGCGGGCATTCCCGGCCCTAGTTTTTCCTTTGCCACTGCTTGAGTGGGCCTGAATCCGCCCCTCAGCCGTTGGAATAATAATTATATAACGTCTTGATTTGTCCATAAGTTTTTGTGAAGCTGTCGATTATTCCTCCACAAGAAGATGCCCGTTGTGCGTCGCAATATGCAGAAGCACAAGCCCTCGGATATCTGCTTCCAGCGGGGCCTGAACCTCCTCGCCTTCGGCGCAACAAAGGCTGCCTGTTTCATGGGCGAGCAGCGTCAAATCATCGAGGACATCGTAGCGCGCCCGTACCGTCGAGCGGCTCTCGCCTTCCCCAATACTCACAATTTGTTTCACGCCAAGGAGTGGATGGGTGTTATTGCGACCGACAAGGCGTTCAAAAATGATGGTGTTGCGCTGGTGTTCACTTGGGTAATCCCTGATCTCCCCACGATCGTAAGGTGCATCCTCACTTGGATAACCCCCATATTCTCCCTGATCGAAAGTCTCATCTTCACTCGGACGATGCTCGTGTTCTCCGGGCGAGCTACGCTTTTCCTCGCTCTGACGATGCCGGTGCTCTCCGCGATCAAAACGCTTACCCTCCCCAGGATCGAAAGTTTCGTCCTCGCGATTGGCGTGTCGCGCATCGTCGTACCGGATCGTGAGAATGCTCGCTTCGTACATTTCCGGTGAGCAGCGGACCTTCATGGTGAGCGTCGTTTTATTATCGGCGCGGTCAAAGATTTGGTAGGTGCGTTTTTCAGCAACGTCAGAACCAAAATCCGTCCAAATTGTAGGTGAGACATGGCTGGGTTTCACAGGTGCGGGGCCCACGCCCGACAGCCCGTCGCGGCCCATCACGACGATGTCATTCGCGACCGGATCGAAGCTGATGACCGCTTCAGGGGCGGTTTTGTCGATACGTACATCGAGGTGTTTTGTAGCTTCGACGTTCTGCGACCGGTCGATTGAGTGGTAATCAACACCGTGTATACCCTCATTCGCGATGTCAACCGGGCCTTTTACAGGTACTGGCCCGGCTCCGTCGAGATCAAATACTGTGCGAGCTACGCCCGAGATGTCATCAGTAGCAGCGAAGCTAACTTTGACGTCAGTCCGATTCCATCCGGCCGCATTGGGCGCTGGCCAGATTGAAGCCGCGGTCTGTGGCGGTGTTGTATCTGCTGGCAGGATACGCTGCAAGTCGGCCGGAGTAATCTCGATGATAGAACTCTCTTCTGGTGGTTCGTAGGCTCCGCCTGCGCCGATGGCTCCGCCCCTGAGCTTGATGTTTTTCCAATCGTCGAAGGGAGCCAACGTGCCATTGCTGCCATCGTTGTTGGTATCAAAAGCCAGGTTCTTGTTTGTGGCTACGCCATCACCGTTCCAATCTATGGGCTGGCTGCCATCGGCTACCTGCACAAAGGCAGCCCGCACAGCGCCCCTCGCCGGTACCCAGTGCTTGATCGCCACACCTGCCGCGGCTGGTCCCAAGCCCACTGTTTCATCAAGGACGGCTTCGTTCAGCGTGTTGAGCGTTACATTGGAAAAGTCGATGATGTTTGCTGTTCCACTACGCGTGACGCCTGAGAACTGCCACAGGTAGTTCATGACGCTGACGTAGTTTGGTTTGTTGTTCACGCCATCGCCGCCGCCGTGGCCAAGACCCAGGCAGTGACCCAGTTCGTGCATAAACGTGCCAGCCACATTTGTGTCGGTTATGCTGGTGAACGTGCCCAGACTGATGATAAAGTCGGAGCCGGGGATTCCCCGGGCAACGCCGCTGTTTGATGCGGTTGCCAGTTGATGGGCGAAAATACAGTAGCGGAAAATTTTGCTGCGACCGGAACTGGTGAAGCCACCTGGCTGGTTCTTGATCTTGTCGAACTCGGTCCAATTGTAGACGAGGACGTTGCCGCTGCCGTCCACTGTTGCGGTGCCTAATTGGGGAACTTCGCCAAGCTGGCGGGATCGGCTTAGGGAACCCCAGGTCTGCCCGGTGGCAAAGTTCATGATGCTGTTGGGGCCAGCATCGACATGTAAATTAATGCCGATCGAGCCGCTCCTGCTAATGTAAGGTGCATTGGCGAAAGCATCGACGACAGCCTTAATAGCCGCAGGGGACATCGCGTGGCTGTGGGCCGCATTAGCCATAAAGTCGATCTGGATGAAAATATCTGGCTTGTTGACATCTGCTCCCATCGCTGGCAGGTTGATGAATTGCGGCCCGCTGCCGTCGCCGGGGTCGATTGTTACGCCGTTGCGCTTCCAGTCGTCAGGAATGCCGTCGCCGGTCAAAGAGGCATCGTCAAATACCCAGGTGACGTGGGCGTTATCGCCGCCACCTCCCGAATGGCTGGCTTTGAACGTTTCTGGGGTGACTTCACTATACGAGTTTGATCCGACATATGGGTTGTCCCAATGGAACAACGACCGACTGGTTATGCCAAGTCCATCGATGTCGTAATAGGCCGTGCCCTCGGTGCCGGTTGCAACGCCGTTTGACTCAGATCTCCACGAAACGGTCTGCCCGGCTTCGATCCGTGCTGGCGGCTCAGTGGTCCACTCGCCATGCAGCAAACTGGTGCCGCCGAGAATAAGGGCGACATCGGACTTATTTGTAAACGATACATTAACACTTCGTGCAGCCATTTCTTTTCTCCATTAATCTGTGAAATTCGTATCCCATTATTCTTTTCCGACACGCTGCCAGGGAGTTCGTATGCCCCTTGGTCACCAACCCTTGGGAGTCTACTGAATTTCCATAAAATCGGACAGCCGGGTGATGGTAAAAATTTCGCGGTAATGTTCGCTGAGGCCGGTGGCGGCGATGGATCGGTGGGTGGCGCGGGCGCGAGCCAGCAGGCCCACGATCAGGGCAATGCCGGTGCTGTTGATGTAATCGACGGCGGCAAAGTTGAGCACTATTTTTTGTGGTGCGGCTTGCTCAGCTTCGCTGTAGGCGGCGTCGAGGGCGGCATCGGCCTGGCTGTTGATCTCGCCGTGTAGGTCAATAACGGCCGTTTCCCCTTCCAATCTCGTTGCAGCCGAAAAAGCTGCGGTTTTCTCTGCCATTTTCATTCTCCCTGCTGGCCTGTGAGGTGCATGACCAGTTCGATGGTGTGATGATGGTCGTCTTGATGGACAATCATCTCATCCACCATGTTTTTAATGAGGAACAGTCCCCAGCCGCGCGGCGACTGTTCACCGGCCAGCTTCGCTTCCAGATCAGGCGCGGCTGCTATTTTCAGCAGCGGGCCGCCCCCTTCATCGGTGATGGCGACGCGCACGGCCGTTTCGTCCATAAATATTTTCAGCCGCGCCGGTGTGTCAGGATCGTAGTGGTTGCCGTGTTCCATCGCGTTCATGGTGGCTTCAGCAACGGCCGTTTTCAATCGTTCCAGGCGGCCTGGCG
The DNA here is from genome assembly GCA_050301775.1 of Promineifilaceae bacterium (SeqCode). Taxonomy (GTDB): domain Bacteria; phylum Chloroflexota; class Anaerolineae; order Promineifilales; family Promineifilaceae; genus JACKCC01. The sequence goes on along the minus strand of JBNKZT010000162.1, from coordinate 5,850 downwards.
GCAGCAAACCCGCTGCCAATTCTGCCACCCGCTCCATCGCCAGCCGCTCATTCCCCGACGCAGAAGGTATTTCAAACTCAATGGGTTGGCTGGGGGCTGGGGGCTGGGGACTGGGGACTGAATCATCACTCGCCACTCGCCAGGCAACCTCTGGTTGCACGCCACTCGCCACTTCTCTTTGCAATGTCACCAACGTCACATCATCCTCTTGTTCCCAGCCGGGACCGGTAAAAGCAGCCAGTTGATCCAGTAGAAAATCTTTAAGCGTGTCACCATCGGCGTGGGTGGCTAACAACTGCTGCAAACGAGGGAAGCCAAACATCTCGCGGGTGGGGTTGTGAGCTTCTACCAGCCCATCACTGTGGAGCAGGATGTAGTCGCCGGAGGCCAGCGTCGTCTCTTTTTCTTCGTAGCCCATACCAGGCATCAGACCCAGGGGCATACCGGTGGCTCGCAGCTCCAAAACACCATCACCGGTGTAATGGTAGGGTACGTCGTGGCCGGCGTTGGCGTAACGCAAATGGCCGGTTGCCGGGTCCAGGATGGCATAAAAACAGGTGACGAACATTTTCGGTGGGATTTCCTGTACCAGTACATTGTTGGTGCGTTCCAGGACTGCACCTGGTGCGGTCAACCGTTCGGCGGCGGCACGAAGCAGGGTGCGCGTGGTGGCCATCACCAGCGCGGCGGGTACGCCCTTATCGGTGACATCAGCCACTATGAAGCCCACCTTGCCATCGGGAAAATAGATAAAATCGTAGAAATCGCCACCGACGGCGCGAGCCGGTTGATAATAAGCAGACACACCCCAACCGTTGAGCGCAGGCAGCTCCTGTGGCAGCAGGGTTTGCTGAATGAGGCGGGCGACCTTCAATTCTTGTTGAATGCGCTCACGCTCGGCGGCTTCTAGCTGCTGCTGCCTGACCAGTTGGGCCACCCGCAGTGCGGGCGCGGCCTGTGTCGCCAGATCGGCCAGCAGCTTGTGGTCGTCGCTGGAATATTCCTGCTCGCTGAGGCGGGTTCCCAAATTGATGAGGCCGATCAGTTCGCCCTGGCTAACCAGCGGCACAACCAGTTTGATGTCGGCCTGGCGCATGGCCGTCAGTGCCGGTGAATCGAGTTTGAGCTGTGACACATCGAGTACGCCGGAATGCTGCTGTACGTAGACCAGCAGCGGATCGTGCGGGGTAATGTCCAGATCGGGGGTATTGATCTGGGTGATGGGTGCGGATGGGGTAACGCCTGCATTGAGAGCGGACGCTGTGTCCGTCGCCGAAGTGGCCGTTTCCACACCATCTACCTCTTTGTTCCCTCTAAAATTGCGCCAAAATCCTTTCAAAGTTGTCATCATGTCCTCATCATAGCAGGGTATCGTCTGCTAAACGTTACGAAAACGGCCGTTCGCTGCTGACCGGCTTCAAATAGACGGAAATTTGCTCCGGCTGTATTGTTTCCTGGACGACGCGGGTCAACTCGGCCGTGAGCGCTTCCAACGACACCTCATCGCGGGCGGTTTGAGCAAATGCGGCCAATATCTGCTGAGCGTCATACTTTTTACGGTAAAAGCGGCGGTCAATGAACGCCTGCACCCGCTGCCGCAGCGGGGCAAACAAAGCGGCAATGATCAGGGTGGAAACTACAATGAGCAGCGGTGACTGTTCGCCGCTGACCGAATCGAACAGATTTTGCAGCAGGATGACCAGACCAAAATAAACCAGTGCCAACAGCCCGGACAGCAGCGCATACACCAGCGTCCTGCGGATGATGACATCAATGTCATACAGGCGATAGCGCAAAATGGCAATGCCGACAGCTACATAAAGCGGGAGGATGGCTGAGAAGCTGAGTATAACCATCAAGAGATTGACGCCTGTTCCAACAGTCGTGTCACCAATAAAACCAGTGGGAAAGAAATTCAGAATAACGAATAAAAAACCGCCAAGAACAAACCAGCGCAGTTGCAGGCGCACCAACTGCTCACTTGAACGGTAGCGCAGGACGAGGGAAACAGCGGCGAGGATCATGATAAAGATGAGCGAGAAGAAAGCAGGGGGTGCTAAGAAAGTAACCGAGTCCGCAGGCAGCCAGCCATAAGGATTATTAATGACAATGCCATCAGCATCGATCCCGTTCCAATTAACCCCAGAGTGAAACAAATTTATAAACAACGCAGTGCTCGCCAGGAACAGCCAGATATAAAGGAATTGCCAGCGTCGTGAGAGTAGTTGTCCATGGGGAAACCAGAGCATGAGCAGAGAGGGGACAATCAGCGTAATTATATTGGCTAGTTCGGTTGACCATAAGAGAAAATAGGTCACGGCTGAATACCCAGTGGGTCGAGAGCCGCCCAAATAGTAAACGCCATGACCCAGCGTCCTAAAACTGACAACCACCCCCCATAACAACCACAGCCAGCCGATAGGATGGCGCGGTTGTTTTCTCAAAATAATCAGCCCCAATACAGGAGCGCCAATGGTTACAATGGCGGTGATCTGGTTCCACAACCAATTGATGCTGGTTGGATTAAACGCCATAGATAACATGACGGCCGAAATAATGAGGAGGGCTAATGTGGCAACGGCCGTTCCCCAGGCCAGGCGACGCAGCCATGTATCACTCATGAGAGATGTTCCTTTCTGCTTTCTTGAACCAGAGAACGGCCGTTTCCGGCTGCAACGTCTCCTGCACCACCCGCAAAAGTTCAGATTGCAACACATCCATCTCTACCTCATCCCGCGCCGTCTGGGCAAACTGGGCCAGAATTTGCTGAGCATCGTGCTTTTGGCGGTAGAAGCGGCTGTCAATGAATATCTGCACACGTTGGCGAAGTGGGTTAAAGAGGGCGGCAATCAGCAAAGTGGAAATAACAATAACGAGTGGTGACTGCTGCCCGCTGACTGAATCAAACACACGTTGCAGCAGCGCCACAATGCCAAAATAGACCAATGCCAACAGTCCAGACAAAACCGTATACTGCAAGGTGCGGCGAATAATAATATCGATGTCATACAGCCTGTAACGCAGAATAGCAATGCCAATAACAACGGGCAGAGCGACAGGAAAAAGTAGGAAAATTTTAAAGTTATATCGTTCGATGAATGTACGCGTCATCGGCAGCAGCTGCCCAATAGAATCCATTTGCGAGACGATTCCAACACCCAGCAGAATCGTAAAAAAGACCCACTTAAGTTGTGCCCGCTGTACCCGCCCGGACCGACGATAGCGCAGGATGACGGAGAGCAAAGCGCCCGCCATGCCAATTGCTGCCAAGGGGCCGGCAATGTAACTGTTTAAGAAAGATGCCAAGGCAAACGCTGAACTACTCGCATTTGGTTGATCGCTGGTGCTGTCCAAAATATCGGGAGCTATTGTCATCGCCATGATCATGGCGATAATGCTCAACACCCCAGCAAAGGCTATGAAACGCCAGCGCCGGGTGAGCAGTTGGCCATCCGGGAAATAAAGGGGAATGAAGATGAGGAGCAGCACGACCCAGACAAACCACACCCAATTCCCTATCCAAAGAAACATAGTGGTAGCAAAATTGGTGGTGCTGATCAGACCATTTTCCGATAGACCAAGTGCCAGATTGCTCATGGCAACGAGCGTGGTGACTACGCCCAGAAATAGCAGCAGCCAGCCCACACCGTGTCGCGGATAACGGGAAAGGATTAATAACCCCACTACCCCATTGGCAAAGGAAGCCCCAGCAATCATGAGTGCAATGGAAACATCGACGCCAGTGAAGTCATTGATGGTCATGACAATATACAGACCAAGGCTGGCAATCAGCACAATGATACTTAGCAGAAAAACGAGGCGGGAGAGCAGGACCAAACGGCCGTTCCCCTGTCCTTCATTCATCCTCATTTCCGCTGTGGATAATGTGTTCACGTCTTTTACCTTCATCACTTTATGAGTGCTGTTCTTTCAGCCAGATGCCAACCGTTTCTGGTTGCAACGTCTCCTGAACCACCAGCAGTAGTTCGACTTGCAACACATCCATCTCCACTTCATCGCGGGCGGTTTGGGCAAATTGGGCCAGGATTTGTTGCGCATCGTACTTTTGGCGGAAAAAGCGGCGGTCGATGAACGCCTGCACCCGCTGGCGCAGCGGGGCAAAAAGGGCGGCGATCAGCAGCGTGGAGACAACGATGATGAAGGGCGAACGCTCCTGGGCCACGGAATCGAAAATAGTTTGCAGCAGCACGACGCTGCCAAAGTAAACCAGGGCCAGCAGCGCAGAAAGCAGTGTGTAAACCAGCGTCTTGCGGATGATGACGTTGATGTCAAACAGCCGATAGCGCAAAATGGCAATGGCGAAGCTGACCGGCAACCCCAACGAAACAGGCCAGTTTAGGATGGCCCAAAATATATTCGTATCAAGCTGAATCAGCTCAAACCAATTCAATAAGTAGAAGATCAAGGTGCCGCCCAGGCTGAGGGCGATGCCAAAGGCGACCCAACTCACCTGGGCACGGGCGATACGATTATGACGCTGACGAAATACTTGAAAAACGGCCGTTCCCGCCACCGCAAAAATCAAAACAGCCTCCACAATCAAAAGCGCCGTCGCCGGACCGTCTACCCCCACCAGCAGCGTAATGATCATAATGGCAATAGGAATCGCATAAAATAAAGTTGTGGTCAGGCGGGGGCGGCGCGTCATTGGCCATAATGGCAGCGGAAAAACAAGCAGGAGCAAAATGAGTGAGGGGAAAAACAGCCAGCCCCAAAAGAAAGTGGCCACCCAATAGGTCGTCCAAAGTGGCAGCGGCGCAAAATCGAGGGGAATGGTCGTGGCCGCCAGTCCAATTTGATTGACAATGCCATAACTGCTGCTGGCCACTAAAAGCAGTCGTGCCGCCCGATTATTGGGGCGCAACCAGAAAACAAGCAGCCCCACCAGAACCCAACTCCAGCCCGACAGTTCGTCGCTCATGGCCTTGGCCAGGCCCCGCAAAATACCGCGCACCGATAGACGGTGCAAGGTCACGGGCAGGGCCATTGTTTGACCGTCGCGTTGGATAGTGTAGATGACCGTGCTGCCCTCAACCCAGTTGGCAGGCGCGGGCAAGGGAACGTACTGCACAGTCTTGGGCGTGGCTTGATCGCCAACGGCCGTTACCACATCCCCCACCTGTAACGGCGTCTCCCAATCACCCATAAAATAGCTCAACAGATAATTACCGGTGTCTCTGTCATTATACGGCATCTGCCAGCCATCCCCCGGCAAGCGCAAAATGGCGATTGTGTTGATAAATACGGTGAGGACAAAGATGGCAACTGCTGCCAGGAGCAGCCCAGCCGACCGATCAAACTTTGTTTCCGATGATATGGTTGATTTTGTCATAACTAAATTTTAGGTAACGGCCGTCTGTCAAACGTTACGGGCCATCGTTTTTGAACCAAAGCGAAATGTGAGCGGGCTGCATCGTTTCTTGTACCACCCGCAGCAATTCGGCCGTGAGCGCGTCTATTTCCACTTCGTCACGAGCGGATTGGGCAAATTGGGCCAGAATTTGCTGGGCGTCATACTTTTTGCGGAAAAAGCGGCGATCAATGAATGCCTGAATCCGCTGCCGCAGTGGGGCAAAGAGGGCCGCAATCAACAGCGTAGAAATGACAATAATCACGGGGGATTGTTCGGCCGTGACGGCGTCGAAAATGGTTTGGAAGAGAATGATGCTGCCAAAATAGACAAGCGCCAATAATGCGGAAAGGACGGCGTAAACGGCCGTTTTCCGAATAATCACATCAATGTCAAACAATTGGTAACGCAGGATGGCAATAGCAATGGCTGCCGGAATGGTGAGCATGCCCAACACCCAGAGAATATTCAAAAAACTT
>JBNKZT010000161.1:0-13386 GCA_050301775.1 Promineifilaceae bacterium (SeqCode) | reverse complement strand
CCGACCCGTCCGACGTGTCTGAAGCTGATCTCATTTGCGTCGGGACCTGGGTTAAGGGTTTGTTCATCATCCGGCAACACCCTACAGAAGGAACGATGCAGTTCATTGAACGGTTGGAAAACCTGGCAGGCAAGAATGTCATCGTCTTTTGTACCTACAAGTTGGCCATAGGCTCAACATTGCGCCAAATGGCGAAGGCGCTGGAGGGAGAAGGGGCAACAGTCGTAGCGCAGTTCAAGTATCGCGGCTCCGAACCAAACAGCAAGTTCGCTTCGTTTGCCAACTCCTTGACTTAACTGATATAGGAGAATTGGGAAGAGTAAAGCAAATGAAGAGCAAAACCTCAAACGATACACCTTCCACCTTCGAGATTGTTTCCCAATTTGTGGCGGCCCTGTCAGCGCAGGATACCGAAACCATGGAATCCCTTCATGCAAAAGATTTCGTGGTGGATTGGGTTTACGGCGATGCTTTTGAGAATCCACCCAGTTCGGCAGAAGAAAGCGCCCAGTTCTTCCCGGCCTGGTTTGCCGGTTTCGATGAGATAGATTACGACGTGAAGCGCACCATTGCCGCCGAGGAAGTGGTCGTCACGGAGTGGGTCTTCACCGGCACACACATTGGCCCATTAGGCCCGCCGGTTTTCGAGGAACGGCTCGACCCAACGGGTAGAACCATCCAGTTTAGGGGGGTGACCATTTATGACGTGTGCGATGGCCTCATTCAGCGTGAGACCATCTACATGGACCTGGCTACATTGCTTGTCGAACTGGGGGCCAGAGTATGAAAAGGCCAAAAAACCACGCCCACATGGGGAAAATTATTCAGGCGACACGGGTGGCAACGGCCGTTATGGAACCTCGCCGCGCCCGCATCATCATCGTTTTGTTGGCGTTTTGCACAGCCTTGCAGATGACCAGTTATGGCATGATCTTCCCGCTCTTTGCTAGAAAAATCGGCGATTTCGGCGACGGTGTGGAAGTTCTGGCGACGAGTGTAATGGCCTATTCATTGGCTGGTATGATTGCGGCGCCATTTATGGGTTCGTTGGCAGACCGTTTTGGCAGACGGCCGTTACTGCTCGGCTCATTTGCGGTCTTCACGGCCGCTTTCACCGGCTATTATCTGGCCGCCACGTCACTGGCGTTCATTGCCATTCGCGGCTTAGCCGGTGCGTTGACTGCGGGGCTTGGCCCTGCAACAATGGGGATTATCGCCGACATTGCGCCTGAAGATGAGCGCGCTCGCTGGATCGGCATCGTAAGTGGCGGCACATCGGCGGGTTTTATCATTGGGCCGGTGGTGGGCGGTTTGCTTTACGATAAGTGGGGATATGGCCCGCCCTTCATGGGCGCTATTGGCATGGCGCTGATCACTTTTCTGATTGCATTTTTCATTATTCCTGAAACCCATACCAGGGAAGAAAGACGCCGAGAGACCCTTTACCAGAAAAGAGCCGTAAGGTTAGCGCCGGAGACGGGAACGGCCGTCTCGTTCCGTGCTTCGCTGCCACATCCGCTACTGGCCTTTAGCATACTACTTTTCATAAATTTGAGCATGATCTTCGCTTGGTTTTTCATCGATCCACAACTGCCCTTCTACATTTTCGACGAACTGGGATGGTCAACGGCACAATTTGGCTCGGCGATCAGTTTTTACGGCTGGGTGACGCTGATTGGCAGCCTGACACTGGGTCAAACCAGCGACCGGTTTGGACGAAAACCAATACTCATCGTCGGCCTCATTTTGCACAGCGCCCAATATGTCGGGCTGATGCTTTCAAATATTTACTGGGTGATTATTGCGACTTTCATCATTGCCGGGTTGGGTGAGGCTTTACTGAATCCGGCGTTGAGCGCCGCTTACCTGGACATCACGCCAGAAGAACACCGGTCACGGGCGATGGGCATTAAGGGGGCCATCGGATCGTTGGGCAGTTTAGCAGCGCCGGCCCTGGTGATGGTCATCATTCGTTATGTTCCTCCGCAAAGTGTCTTCCTGATCTCTGCGGTATTGATACTGTCAACGGCACTGTTGGTATTCATCGCTTTGCGGCTGCCAGGTCGGACCGGGACAGCCCGCGATTTGGCGTGGGAGGTTTCTCAAGAACGGATCATGGCCGCCCAATCTGCTTTGCACAATGTGACGGTCAGTGCTTCAACGGCTCGTAAACTGAAACGCGCGGCGAGTTTTTAGGGAAACGGCCGTTTTCCACCTGCGCTCTGGCCTTCACAACACCCTTTCCACTATAATGGGGCCATGTCTGGCGACTTACTGCAAACAAAATTGTATGTGCCCCGGTTACGGCCGTTTCTCGTCCCTCGCCATCACCTCATCGAAAAGCTCAACCAGGGGCTGCAACAAGGTTGCAAACTCACCCTAATCTCCGCCCCTGCCGGATTCGGCAAAACCACATTGGTCAGCGAATGGGTCAATCAAAATCAGAAGGCCGAAGACAGAGAACAGAAAAATGGACAAGGCACCATTCATCCTTCTGCCTTCCATCTTCTATCTTCTCAAGTTGCCTGGTTCTCGATAGATAAAAATGACAACGACCCGGCTCGTTTTTTAACGTACTTTATTGCTGCCCTGAACCAGGCCGCAGGGATAGAAACGGCCGTTGGGGAAAGAGCACTGAAGTTACTTAAATCTCCCCAACCACCACTGACCGAAGCCATTCTCACCTCTTTAATAAACGAGATTGCCGCCATCCCTGAAAGCCCCATCTTTATACTTGACGACTACCACCTTATAGAATCATCACCCATTGATGAAGCGCTTACTTTCTTCCTTGACCATCTCCCGCCTCAGTCACATCTTGTCATCATTACCCGCGTCGATCCGGCTTTGCCCTTGGCTCGCCTACGGGCTAGGGGTCAATTGCTTGAACTGCGTGCGGCCGATCTGCGTTTTACATCTGCCGAAGCCGCTCAGTTTCTCAATCGGGAAATGGAGTTGAATCTCACAGCAGAAGATATTGCGGCCCTGGAAACGCGAACCGAAGGCTGGATTGCCGGCCTGCAACTGGCAGCCCATGCTTTGCAAGGGTCAAATTCAAGGCAAGGAGGCAAAGATAAGAGTGAGTTCATCCAATCTTTTACCGGCAGCCACCGCTTTGTCGTGGACTATCTGATCGAAGAAGTCTTGGAACAACAATCTGATCCTGTGCAGACTTTTTTGCTGGAAACGGCCGTTCTCAGCAAACTGACAGCTTCCTTGTGCAATACACTCTTGGATCAAGATAATGGTCAGGAGATTCTGGAAAAGTTAGATCAAGCCAATTTGTTTATCATCCCCCTGGATGAAGAGCGGCGTTGGTACCGCTATCACCATCTATTTGCCGATTTATTGCGTCAACGATTGCGTCAATATAAGCCAGACCAGATTCCGATTTTGCACCGCAGGGCCAGCGAGTGGCACGAGCAAACAGGGTTCATCGATGAGGCCATAGAACACGCTCTGCACGGTGAATATTTTGAACGGGCGGCGACCTTGATTGAGGATTATTTTGATAACTACGAGCGTGGCGATCAGACTACATTGCGGCGGTGGCTGGCAGAAATGCCTGAAGAATTACTGTTCTCCAGGCCGCGACTCTCTGTCCTTCACGCCTGGAATCTGTTTTCCTTCGGCCAACTGGATGAAACTGATCAGAGCCTACAGGCCGCTGAAAAGATGCTTGACCAGAATACAGATCAAGTGCTTGATTCCCTCCAAGATAAGGGTCAACTATCTGAAACCCATAGGATGGAACTCGTAGGAAGGGTAGCTGCCATCCGCTCCTTTTTAGCAGCTTATAGTGGAAATATCCCAGAGATTATTCGGTATGCCCATCAGGCGCTTGAGCATTTACCCGAACAAGAACTGGCGTGGCGTGGCGGTGTTTTGATTACCCTAGGAGATGCCTATGCCAATCAGGGCCAAATGGCGGCAGCGCGCAAAGCCCGGTCAGATGCGTTAGTCACAGGCACGGCATCTGGCGATCCCCATCTAATCATACTCGTCAACTCAAGACTAGCCGAGATTTTGAGGCAACAGGGCGAGCTACAGCAGGTCACAGATATCTGCGAGCGCCAGTGGGAAATAGCAAATGAAAGCGGTATTTCAGATTCGGCTGTCGTCGGTTGGTTATTAGGGATATGGGGCGAGACTCTGGCCGAATTAAATAAATTAGATAGGGCAATCGATCAGGCGAAAAAAGGGGTGAAACTGGCTGAGCGTGGCGGGGATATACTTCATCTAGTCGCGAGCAATATGTGTCTGATAAGAGTTCTATTTTCCAGCGGGGACATAACCGGTGCCGAAGATGTCATCCGGGCGATGGAAAAAACCGCTCGTGAATTCGATATACCTCTTTGGACATCACGCCAATTATCAGCCTGGCAAGCACGGATATGGCTGGCACAAGATAAATTGGAGATTGCATCCCAGTGGATTGGGGAACGCGAGTTGGACCTCGAGGCAGACTCTACATATCTGTACGAAATGGAGTATATCGTGTTAGCCCGTATCCTTATGGCTCAGGGGCATTTTGACGAAGCAGTCAGGCTGTTGCAGCGCTTGATCGAGTCGGCAGAAGCAGGGGGGCGGCATTCGAGCGTGATTGAACTTCGGATATTACAAGCGTTGGCTGCTCAATCAGGAGGGGATACTGCTCTGGCAATGTCCATACTTGAGCAAGCCCTTACCCTGACCGAGGTGGGAGGCTTCATCCGTATCTTTGTGGATGAAGGCCCACCGATGGCTCGTCTGCTGTACGAAGCCCTTTCTCAAGGGATTCACCCGGATTATGTGCGCCGATTATTAGCAGCATTCCCCAGTTCTGAACCAGAACAAGCTGGTGTAGTGCCAAACCAAGGCTCTGAATTCGAGTGGGTTGAACCACTAAGCGAAAGAGAACTTGAGGTACTGCAACTCCTTGCCGAGGGGCTTAAAAATCGAGAGATTAGCGCTAAACTTTACCTATCTCTGAATACCATCAAAGTGCATAACCGCAATATTTTTAGCAAACTTGGTGTCAATAACAGAACCAAAGCGATAGCCCAGGCCAGGGCCTTAGGGCTGTTAAAATCTGATTGATTGATAGGGTTTCTACAACCTATCGCAGTAATGATTTGTTTGCTATGGTGGGAGCTGGGTGGAAACGGCCGTTCTTCACCCACAAGTATAAATTCCCGCTTCTTGCTCTTCACTAAAACTCCTGATTACTCCTCTCAATAACCCTTTCTGAGTATGACAGTAATACCATCTTGCTCCTATGCTAAAGATGTAGTTTTCACAATTTCATTTTTGCAAAAAGGAGTCAGGAAATGAATGCTTATCGAAAAAATGCAGTGATTGTAGGTGTATTGTTCATCATTGCCACCGTTTTCTTATTCATCGGAACTGCTATTTATGCTCCCGTGCTAGACAGTCCCGATTATCTGGAAACCGCATATCCCCACCGCATCATGGCGACCATTGGCATATTGATTGAGTTTATCTGTGTACTGGCAATCCCACTCATCCCGGTATTTTTATTCCCCGTTCTCAGGAAGCACAGCGAAACATTGGCTCTTGGCTATGTTGTCTTCCGACTTTTCGAGGCCGTCCTCTTTGTACTTGTCGAGATCAACAAGCTGTCGCTTATCAGCATCAGTCAGAGCTATGTAGCCAGTGGGGCGGCGGACGTTTCCCTGTTTCAAAACATTGGCAGTTCCATTCAAGCCTGGAACAGTTGGGGCTGGTCGTTTTATGTTCTCGTTTTTGCCATCGGCGCACTGATCCTTTATACCGTCCTGTATCAATCTAAGCTCGTCCCCCGCTTCATCTCCATTTGGGGCTTGATTAGCGCAGTGATGATCATGGTAAGCGCTATCCTGGCGCTGCTGGAAGTGAATCTCAATTTCCCGGCAGGAACCTTCGAGCTTATCTTTGCTCTCCCCATCGCCGTGCAAGAAATGGTTATGGCGTTGTGGCTGATTATCAAGGGTTTTAATGCCTCCGCCCTCGCTTTCGGAGATGAATTTTTAAGGGGACACCACCGGCTGTCGCCGACCACCATGAATTAAAACCAACAGCAGATTAACCAGATTTTTCTTTGCGTCCTCCGCGTTCTCTGCGGTTAAATAATTTTTAGAGGAGTTAACGATGAACAATTTACAAAATGTCGAGCAGGAGAAAAGCGTTTTGCGCTGGGGTGGCCTGGCCGGTTTGCTGGGCGGCATCCTCTTCATCCTCGCCATAGTCCAAGTGTCCGTGTTTGTGCCCCCGGATCCGACGGGCCTCGCGGAATGGGTTATGAGGTTCCCCGACGTCAAAGCGGCCCGCGTTGTTGAGAATATCATATACCTGGCAGCGCTCGTCTTGGAGATACCCCTCTTCCTTGCTTTGTATTGGGGCCTCCGGAAGACGACCCTTGCGCCCGCCCTCTTCGGGAGTGTCTTGGGCATCCTGGGTCTTGCCGCGATGGCCATCTCAGCCACCCCGCATGTCGCTCATGCCCCGCTTTCCGACCTCTATCATGCTCCTGGAGCAACTCCTGCGGATCAGGCTGCACTGGCTCTCATGTGGCAGGCAACCTGGGGCATATTTGATGCGATGCTCTACGTAGGGTTTTTTGTTGTGCCGATAGGTCTCATTTTTCTTGGGATGGGTATGCTGAGGGCCCCGGCTTTTGGCAAGGTCTTTGGCGGGGTGAGCCTGGCGCTGGGGGTGGTTGGTCTGGTAACGGCCGTTCTCCAAATGGTTGATCCCGCTTCAATGATCGGCGCAGGCAGTTACTTCGCCATCATCATCTTCTGTCTCGTCCTGGGAGGGAAGGTCTACAGTGTGTCGAGGAAGGAGAACTGACGATGCAGAAAATATTGAAATTTATTTTGATTGTCGCTGCGGTGATTGCCGTCATCTATGGTGCTTTATGGGTTTGGGCGCTGACCCCATCACCAGAATTTGAACCATACCCTTACGAACCCCTCCGCCCCGATTACTGGCCGACTGACGGCTTTCGGACTTCTACACCTGAAGAGCAGGGGATGGATTCGGAAAAGCTGCTTGAAATCTATGACTTCTATACCCGGCAGCACGAGAAGAATGCTGAATACTCGATCGACTCGATTTCTGTTTACCGCAATGGTTATCTGGTTGCTGATTACTACTTCAACCCCCTCTATCCAAGGGATACGCCGCATGTCATCCACTCAGCAACCAAAAGCATCATGTCAACGCTGATCGGTATCGCCATCGAGCAAGGACATATCGAAAGCGTGGAGGTGCCCTATGTCGCGTTTTTCCCGGATAAACAGGCCGCCATCACAGATGAACGGATGAAAGCGATCACCCTCAAGGATCTTTTGAGTATGGAAACAGGTATCCGCAGCCGCGACTTTGCGCTGTACGGCTGGGAAGGCAATTTTGCCATGCAGCAAACCGATGACTGGGTGGCTTATATCATGAGCCTGCCGGTTGATGTGGAACCGGGTGTTCGCTTTGATTACAGCAATATGAGTTCGTTCTTGCTTTCGGCAATCATCGAGGAAGCCACCGGCATGGATACCCTGGATTTTGCCCGTAAAAACCTGTTCGACCCGCTGGGCATTGAAGACGTGCAGTGGGAGTGGAGTCCGCAAGGGTATGCCATTGGCTTTGCCCGCATGTGGCTGAAACCTGAAGATATGGCCAAGTTTGGGCTGCTTTATCTACAACAGGGTCAATGGGATGGCGAACAGATTGTGCCCGCCGACTGGGTGAAAGAGGCGATTACGCCTCACGCCTTCCCTAAAAACTATGTTGAGGTTTTGGATGCCGACGGTGAAAAAGACCCGGAATTGACTACATTAAATTGGAGAATTGCCAACCTGTTTCGGCCGTTTTCAGATGGCTATGGCTATCAATGGTGGCTGGACAAAGACGGTTCCTACTCAGCGGTTGGTGTTGGCGGCCAGTACATCATGGTTGTTCCTGAAGAGAATTTAGTGGTGGTTGTAACCAATGCGTCAAGCGGCATGGGCGTCTTCTTCCCCAGAAAGATTTTAGACAAGTTCATTCTGCCCGCGATCAAATCTGATGCTGCCATCGCGGCCAATGACGCGGTTTATCAGAATCTGTTTGCCAAAGCTGGTCCCCCTGAGTTGGTCAACCAACCTCAGACGGTGGCTGAACTTCCAAACATGGCCCTGGAAATCTCCGGGGAAATCTATTCATTAGAAACGAACAACCTGAAATATGACAATTTCCAACTCGTCTTCGATCCTTCATTAGATTATGCCGAGTTTAGCTATACGGCCAAAGAGAGCGATGTGGCAGCTTTCCAGGTTGGGTTAGACGGTGTCTACCGTTTTTCTGAGACCGACATTGGGCCATTTGCGGCTTACGGCCGTTGGACGGCTCCCAATACCTTCGAAATCAACTATCAACATATCGGTTATTCAACCCCGGCCCAATTTATCCTGACTTTTGAGGGAGAGACAATCAATGTAGAAGAATTCGGGGTCGTTGGATCTTACACTTACGCAGGCGTTATGCAGTAAGGCAATAAGCTATATGAGGTTTGTATATCATGCAAAAAAGTGCAGCTTTACAAAAAAAGGAGAATCGAAAATGAATACAAGGAGAAAGACGCACCACGGCAACCGGTTTTATTAACATAAAATTGAAGGAGGAATGGAATGGGATACTATATTTTGTTCATGGCAGATATTTCCGTGCAACTAACCCCAAGCGAAGCGAGTCGTGTGGCATTGTTATTGGTCCGGCTTGCTTTCCATCTCTTCCCGCCAGTTCTATGGCTTGGCGCCATACTCGTTGTGACGCTATGGCTGGCTGTGTTGGTGCGGATTTGGCGGAACTGAGTTGTGATGATGAAAATAAAGCACAGTCTGGTGGGAACGAAGAGGACACGGCCGTTCCCGCATCCGCTGTTACTGCCCTCCATACATTACGCGATCACGGAAAGATTCGACCGGGGCAAAAAGTTCTAATCAATATTACCGGTTGAGCGATCTCCCCCGCAAATAACACTTACGGAGTATGACACTAATGCTACCTGGCGGATATCCTGTAAGCGTATGTTCGCCTATCTCAAGATTAAAAAGGAGTGATCAAAATGGAGAAAGCTAATATCCAAATTATCCTAACGATCGCAATATTGCTCCTGATATTTATACCAGGCTGTAATCCCGCCGAAGACAAAACAATGGAAATCCCCCAAAATGCGCAAGTCGGTGACATCATCAATCTTGAAGTTTGCACCTACGAGGCCAGAGATGTGGAATATACCGCTGAATGCGGTGATCTGGTGGTCCCCGAAAATCGCAGCGATCCTGATTCTCAGCTAATTCCCATCCCGATTACGCGGATTCATTCGACCGGCAACCAAACTGCGGCACCGATTTTCTATCTTTCCGGCGGGCCTGGGGAATCCAATATCCGATTTTATGGCGGACGCGTAGCCTGGTTCATTGGGCAGCACGATATCGTTCTGGTCGGGTATCGTGGTGTGGATGGGTTAGTTCGCTTAGATTGCCCTGAAATCAGTGCCCACATCAAAAACTTACCCGGCGACATGTTAGGGGAAACTTCGCTGGAGCAAATGACGGCCGCTTACAGTGATTGTGCCCAGCGTTTCCAAAATGATGGCGTGGACTTGGCCGGATACACCCCCGTGGAAGTAGTCGATGATGTGGAAGCGGCGCGCCTGGCTCTAGGCTACGAAAAAATCAACCTCTTCAGCATCAGTTATGGCACCCGTCTAGCGATGATCTATGCCTGGCGCTACCCGGAAAGCATTCAGCGTTCTGCTATGGTGGCCGTTAACCCACCCGGACACATGTTCACATATGACCCAGCGGTGATCGATCAGCAGATCGAATATTACGCCCGATTGTGTGCCCAAGACCCAAAATGCAATGCAAAAGCTGAGAACCTGGCTGAAACCATCCGCTTGGTCTCCCACAATCTACCTAAACGCTGGCTGGGCATCCCCCTCGACCGCGGCATGATGCGCGCCGCCTCTTTTGAATCGATCTCCGATACCCAATCCGTATCCAAAGTTTTTGATGTCTGGCTGGCGGCGGCCAAGGGTGACTACAGCGGAATGGCCTTGCTTTCCCTGGCCGGCCCGATGATGTTTGCCAATGCCACCGTATGGGGCGATAACATGGCCAAGGCTGCCAGCTCCGATTACGTGGCCACCCAAAATTTTCGCGCAACAATGAACCTGGATGATTCTATCTTTGGCTCACCCCGCTCGGAGATAGCCGCGGCCGCAGCGGGCTGGCCTGTCAATTCCATCCCTGAAGAATACCAATCTGTGCAGCCTTCCGATGTCGAAACCCTCCTGGTCAGCGGCAGCATCGATCCCTGGACACCGGTTCATCTGGCGGAAGAATTCCTGACATCACTGAGCCACGGTCAGCACATAGTAGTCGCTGAGAGTGGTCACGGAGAAATGCTCTCGCGGCAACCCGAAGCTTCTGAAAAACTACTCACTACTTTCTTCAAGACTGGTACAGGTGATGCTTCAGATTTCACCTACCAAACCTGGGAATACAACCCCGGTTTGGGTTTCCCGGCGATCGCCAAAATCGTGGCTGGAATCATCGTTTTACTCATTGTGGTCTTAATCTTTGTAGTGCGCTTCTTTCTCAAAAAACAATTTGGAATGTGTAAAAGCCAAAAAGACTTTTGAATTAGAATGATTGCGCATTTGGCTTTTACTTGAGCAAACCACCGAGAAATCGCGCTTCGTTTTCAAACTGCTTTCTGTGGTTTGCTTGTAACGCGATTGTGCAAAAAGATCAATCAACAAAAAATTGTGAAATATAAATTCAGATCCAATGTATTTTCACTCTCATTACCATTTGAAGAAAATGTTAACAGTTTTTTATCGATAGTCACCTAACTTCGCTAGCACCTGCCCAGGCGAAAATAGCCTTGCCAGCCGGGTTCTAGGTCGTCATCGCCGGGCACGTGAGGCCATCGTTTAGCCGCGATAAAAATATGAAGAAAAAAAGGACAAGAAATTGCAAACATCAACGATCATCATTGTAGTAGGGTTCATTAGTCTTCTGGTAGTTTATCTAAAAAATATTCGACCCTGGCAACTTTGTTTGGGGGCGAGAGATGAAGAAGTTTACCGTTCCATGCCAGGAGACGATATTGTGAGTAAACCTTCATTCAATGCTACTAGGGCTATAACAATTAATGCTTCGCCTGAAGTAACTACTAACCCTCCCGGAGGTTGAAACTGCGGGGGATAGCTAACCACTGGTGAACCTCCGGGAGGATGGCCTGGTAGTTACAATCAAGAATAAACGGCTTCTTCGATTAACCCCCAGGTTAACACTTTCGTGGTATGACACTCGTGCCCTCTGGCGGTTATCCTGAAGGTGTAAGGTTTTTTCATCTCGAAATTCACCTGTAGGGAGAAATGATGACTGTCCAAGCGATAAAATCCATCAAGTCCATACTCATGTTCACCAGCATGATCTCCATCTTGTTTCTGTTGGTTGGCTGCGGCCCTTCGGCTGCGGAACTTACAGCGGTTGATTACACGCCGCTGCCCGGCGACGATTGGGAAGTATCAACGCCCGAAGAAGAAGGACTGGACCCGATGCTGGTGGCGGAACTGTATCATGATGCGGCCGAATTGGAGACGCTTTATGGACTGCTGGTTGTAAAGAACGGTTATTTGATCGCCGAAGATTACTTCAATGAAGGATCGGTGTCCCAGAAAGCGTTGCTGCAATCAGCGGCAAAGAGCATCACTTCGGCTTTGGTCGGGCTTGCGTTAGAGCAGGGCTGCCTGTCCAGCCTGGACCAGAAGATGATCGACTTCTTCCCCGATTTCGCCGATCAGATAGATGATCCCCGCAAGCGAGAGATCACGCTCAGGGACATGTTGCAAATGAGGGCCGGTTACCCATCGGAAGAGAGCGACCAGGCTCTTTGGAAGGCTGTATGGTCTGACGACTATGTGCACCTGGTAGCTGACTTTCCGCTCACAAGTGATCCCGGTACAGAGTTCCAATATAGCAATCTGACGGCTCATTGGTTGGGGATCATTGTGGCCCGTGCCTGCGACACGGATCTAAAGTCATTTGGTCAGGATCATCTTTTCGACCCGTTGGGCGCGGAGATCGGCGACTGGAGAAAGGATTCGGACGGGTACAACTGGGCCGCAGGAGAGATTCACGTATCAGCGCGTGACGCGGCCAAGTTTGGCCTACTCTTTCTCAACGATGGCCAATTTGAGGGCAATCAGATTGTTTCGGCTGACTGGGTGCGCGACTCCCTGCAAACTTACTCAAAGGATGCCTACGACAATATCGGTGAGTTCCGCGATATTGGTTATGGATATCAATGGTGGTCGGCCGAGGTCGGCGACCACGACGTCAACTTCGCCTGGGGACACGGGGGACAGCTAATTGTGTTACTGGATGATCTGAACATGGTTATCGTCGTCACTGCTGACCCGATGTACGAAGTGTACGGGTCGGATTCTTGGCGGCACGAGAAGGCGAATTTTGATCTGGTCGGCGATTTCATCGCTTCCTTACCCAGTAAGTAGAAAAGAGGCACATGATGATTCAAAAGAATATTTTCACGAAAGTTTGTCGCCGTAATTTTGCCTTGATTGCCATTCTGTTTTCACTCATTGTGATGATGATTGGCTGCGGCCCTTCGGCATCAGAATTAGAAACCGTTAACTACACACCTCAGTCCGGGAACAAGTGGGAACTATCCACGCCAGAAGAACAAGTCTTAGACCCGGAACTGGTCGCTGAACTGTATTACAACGCATCCCAAATGGAGAATATTTACAGCCTGCTGGTATTCAAAAATGGCTACCTGGTGGCTGAAGATTACTTCAATGCCGGATCAGCCGACCAACAGGTGAATATCCATTCCGTCACCAAGAGCATCAACTCGGCACTGGTGGGCCTAGCGCTGGAAGAAGGCTGTTTGACCAGTCTGGATCAAAAGATGATGGAATTTTTCCCGGAGTTTGATAAGCGCCTCCGCGATCCACGGAAACGAGACATCACCATCCGGCAGATGCTGCAAATGCGCGCCGGGTATCCCTGGGAAGAGGCCACAGCGGAGGGAACCGAGTTGCTGTTCACTGGTTTTCACACGGCCGATCTCGTGAACGTACCCCTGGCGTATGATCCGGGCAGCGATGCCGCGTATAGTAATCTGACCGCTCATCTTTTGGGCTTGATTGTCGCCCGGGCCTGTGAAACGGAACTCAAAACGTTTGCCGATGAACACCTTTTTGGCCCACTGGGGATAGAAGAGGGATTTTGGCAAGTAGACTGGGATGGCGACTATCTTGGCTACTCCGATATCGATCTGTCCGCGCACGATCTGGCTAAATTTGGCTTGATGGTCCTCAACGATGGTGAA
>JBNKZT010000160.1:0-13478 GCA_050301775.1 Promineifilaceae bacterium (SeqCode) | reverse complement strand
CGACGTTGAGCCGGGTTACCACCTGGACTATTGGGCCGACGTAACCTTAAGCTGGAATGAACCAACCGACAGCAGCGGCAACACGCAGGTATTTGTCCTGGCCAGTCACTTTCCCGATCAGGAACCGACCAATGCGGTTTCCGGCAACAGCGTTGTGATTCCCTTGGCGGAAGGCTCTACGTATTACGTCAGCTTAGGCATTGCCGACGTGGGCGGTAACCAAATCAACTACTACTTTGGCCCCTGGTACGCCGGGGCTGTGCGCCAGGACTCTTTGCCCTGGTTCGGGCGCAACCAAACCATCTACCGCGCTGTGGAAGGTGGTCTGGACGGCATGGTAGACGTGGAACATTGGGAATGGCTCACGGCCACCGAGCATCTGGACGACGATCCGCGCCCGCTGCAAGGCGCGCAATCCCTGTACGCCACCTGGGACGGTTCAAACGCTTATGTAGGCTGGGAAGGTGCCTGGTGGGAAACGGATGGCACCCTCTGGACCTACTACGATGTCAATACAGGCGGCACAACGCAGCCGATCAGCATGACCGGGTCGCTGCCCTTTGCGGCGGACGTGGCCCTGAGTGTGGATGATGCGGATACGGCCGTTCTCTGGACCTACGACGGCAGCCAATGGGTGGGTGAAGCCGTAGCTCCATCCGATTTCTTTGCCCACGACACAGCGTTGGGCGAAACGGAACTAATGATCGACATGGGGGGCGACACTTCCCTCCTGAGCCAGCACCGCATGGTCGCCTTTGCCACCGACGACAATGGCCAGGTGTGGAGCAGCTTCCCCATCGCCAACGGGCTGGATGGCGACTTTGAGTTTTACTACGACTGGAACATCAGCCAGGCGCTCGATTTGCTGGAACTGCCCGACGGGGCCAAGCTGCCTTACGTGCTGATGAACCTGGACAGCACGCAGCCACCGCAAATTGCCCTGGGCGCAAACAGCACCATCACCTATTTCGTGACGCTGGACAACCAGGAAGCAACCGACGTCACAAACGGGCAACTGCACCTTACCGGCTCCACGGGACTCTCTTTTGTGAGCGTCTCTGGGGCGACCTGCGCTAATTGTGCCAGCAGTGACGATTGGCTGCTGGACTTGCCAACTCTGTCGCCGGATGCCCTGCAAACGGTGACGGTAACGGCTCAGTTAGCGCCTGATTTAAGCGGGATTGAGTTGGTGAAGACAACGGCCGTTCTACAAACCACCACTCCCCTGCGCAGCGACAGCCTGTCCCACGTCGTAGATGGCGATCCGCCCACCGTGACGCTGGACACCAATCCGGGCAACGCCATTCCGGCGGGCCTGCAAACCTTTACCGGCACGGCCGATGATGGCACCGGCATTGGCATATCCACTGTGCAAGTACGACCGGTTGGTGATAGTTGGCAATTGGCTGACGGCCGTCTCCGTTGGTCCTTCACCACCGATCCGGGTGCTGGGCCGACCTGGGACGTGGAAGTACAAGCCACAGATTACTTCGGCCACAGCAGCATGATCGCCGAGACGCTGGTGATCGATACCGTGCCGCCTACCACTACCGTGACCATTCCGGCGCTCGTTGGTGGCCTGACGGGCATCAGCGGCACGGCCAGCGATCCGTATCCGACCGATGCCCAGGTAGAGTTTGTGCGGGTGCAGGTGGGGGATGAAACGGCCGTTTGGCAGCCCGCCACCCTTTACAGCCCACAGCCGGATAACAGCCGCAACTGGCTGCTCATGGACGACTTACCCACCGGCGACGGCCTGGAATACAACTTCCGCTTTGAAGTAACCGATTACGCGGGCAATGTCACTTACACCGATTGGTACACCACCGTCGTGGACACCGTCCTGCCTGACTTAACAGCCGTCCAACTAACCGACGAAGTGCTCAAGTTAAGCAGCACTCCTGTACTGACGGGAACGGTGAGCGATGGCGGTGGGCTGGCTTCGCTGGAGGTCGTCGTGACGCCAGAAGTTGGCAGCGTCTTTACCGAAACTGTTTCCCCAGCTGGCACTTCGTGGCAGTATGTGATGTCCGACAGCACCTTGGGCAACTTCAGCCTGGAGGTGATCGCCACCGATCTGGCGGGCAACAGCCGCAGCGCCGGACCGTTTGCGGTCACGGTGGCCAGCGCGCCCATGGCCGGTGATGACAGCTACACGCTGGCCGAAGACAATTTGCTGACGGTTGCCGCGCCCGGCGTCCTGTTGAACGACAGTGATGAAGATGGCGGCAGCCTGTCTGTGACCGTCTCCACGCCGCCAGCGAATGGGACGGTTGATCTGGTGCTGGATGGCGGCTTTGTCTACACGCCTACGGCCCATTTCAACGGCGAGGACAGTTTTGTTTATGCAGTGACGGATGGGGTGTATACGGATACGGCCGTTGTCACCATGACGGTCACAGCGGTAGAAGACATCGTTTACGCTCAGGATGATGATTACCTGGTGCTGATGGATCAGGAACGCACCGTGCCTGCGCCCGGCGTCTTGGGCAATGATTTGGAAGTGGATGGGGATGGGGTAACGGCCGTATTGGCCAGCCCTCCCGCTGAAGGCAGCTTAACCCTCAACCCCGACGGCAGCTTCGTCTATACGCCCACCCTGGGTTACACTGGCACCCTCAGCTTTGGTTACTTCGCCGACGACGGCAAGCACGATTTGTTCGACGTGAAGAGCGATTTAGTGATGCACCTGCCGTTTGACGACGAAACCGACCCCACAGAAGACATTACCGGTCTGGGGCATGATGGTGTCTTGTCGGGCACAGTCAGCTTTACGCAAACCGTACCTGTCACCGTGACTAACGGCAGCGCCCTCTGGTTCTCTGGCCAGGATGGTGAAGCGGTGCAAGTGGAAGGTTTAGAACTGGACCACAGTTCCGTCACGATTGCTTTCTGGGCCAAGCGCACGGGATCTGAAACGGTATACAGCATGTTTGACCAGGGTTCTGGTTGGGCAAGTAATCTTTACGTACAGATTGAAGACCCTGTCAGCAACCCGAACGTTTATCTGACGTGTGGCATTGGCACAGACGTTTTTCCGTCGCGGGAAATCAGTGATGATACGCTGTGGCATCATTATGCCTGCACCTTTGCTTATGATGGAACAGACACGACGATTACCGCTTACGAAGATGGGGTGCAGCTTGGCGGCAGCCTGACGGCGTATGATACTGCTTATGTGGGCAGCGGCACGGCCACGATTGGTCGGTTTGTATCGTTGTTTGATGGCGTCCATACCTTTAACGGCGGCCTGGATGAGTTCCTCATCTACAAACGCGCCCTGTCGCCGGCGGAAATTGCCCAGTTGGCGGCGCACCATCTCGACGACAACTACGCCGAGGTGACGCTGTTAGTGGACACGGAATTGCCGTATTTGAATGTGGCCGCAGCGGGCAGTGGCAGCGGCTCCATCAGCAGCGATCCGGCCGGGATTGATTGCGGTGGGACCTGCGCGGCGCAATTTGGTCTGGGTGTACCGGTGACGGTAACGGCCGTACCCGATACCGGCTCGACGTTCATGGGCTGGTCGGGCGCTTGCTCTGGCCTGGGTGACTGTGTCGTAACGATAGACGCCACCCGCAGCGTGACGGCCACGTTCAGCCTGAATCAATATGATTTGGACCTGACGTTTGCCGGAACGGGCAAGGGCCATGTTTCCATCCAACCATTCGACGGCAGTTGTACCACAGATTGCAGCAAAACGTTTGATTACAACACGCTGGTGACGGCAACGGCCGTTGCCAATACCGGCTCCACGTTTACGGGCTGGAGCGGCGCTTGCAGTGGCATAGGCAGCTGCGTCGTGACAATGGATCAAGCCCAGCAGGTCACCGCCACCTTCACGCTGAACCGGTATGCCCTGGACGTGAATCTGGCCGGTAATGGCATTGGCAGCGTCAGCAGCAGTCCGGCGGACATCAGCTGCGGCAGCGATTGCAGCGAACTGTATGATCATGGCACGCTGGTGGCTCTCATTCCGGTGGGCAGCGCCACGTCCCACTTCGTTGGCTGGAGCGGAGCCTGTACCGGCGCTGGTTACTGTGGGGTCACGATGAACCAGGCGAAACAGGTAACGGCTACGTTTGCCTTGAACGAATACACCCTCGACGTGAATGTGACCGGCACGGGCAGCGGTTCGGTAACCAGTGCGCCATCAGGCATCAACTGCCAGGGTGACTGCTCTCAGAATTATGCCCATGGCACGGTGGTGACGTTAACGGCCGTTCCTGACACCGGTTCCACATTCAGCGGCTGGGGCGGCGCTTGTTCCGGTATGGGCGATTGTGTCGTCACCGTTGAAGCGGCCGCCGAAGTCACGGCGACTTTTGCCATCAACCAGTACAACCTGAGCGTGACGCTGGATGGTACGGGCAGCGGGTCGGTGACGAGCAGCCCGGCGGGGATCAGCTGCGGGGCGGATTGTGCTGAATCGTATGAATATGGGACGGTGGTGGTGTTAACGGCCGTTCCCGGCGCCAATTCTACTCTGGATAGTTGGGGCGGCGACTGTGCCGGTACAAGCGGATTGGTGTGTACTCTGACGGTGACAGCGAATACAACAGTGACTATCACCTTTGTTGACGAGTATTTTGTTTACCTGCCTATTGTCATCAAAGGGGAGTAATCGTCTTTGACTATAGTGGGATATTGGCTCTCCTTTCAATAATCAGTTAACGACTATGGGAGATCGGGTTAAGTGTTGACCACATATACTTTATGTGGTCAGCACGCCCACGGGTTGTTTGCCTTGCCTTTAGATTTTAAAGCAAACCATGCCCCACTTTACCCCTTTGGCCTTAACTACACCACCTTCTCCTTTACCTGTCACTCTTCTGGGTATCCCAAAGCTCAAGTAATTCCAAATCTTGGCGAACGAAGTATCGGTAAGTTGGGTAACTCAGCGCCTTTTCCAGTTGCGGATTGAGAATCGTTCGGATGCGACTTAGCGAAAGCCCAAGTTGAAGATATTCCTTAACCTGCTCACGGTATGGATCTAACGCCCTTTCTTTATCGCGGCTTCCTTTCGGTCTTCCCAGTTTCTTGCCACTGGCTCGTGCCGCAGCCAATCCCTGTTTGGTGCGCATCGAGATAAATTCGCGCTCCGCTTCGGCAAAATAACTGTAAATTGCTAACAGCAATTTCCTATGTGGCCCGGCCGTTGATAATTCAGGCTGTCTGACAAAAATCACCTCTACCCCATTTTCACCCAACTGATTGATGATATTAATGACCTCAAACATGTTGCGTCCGAGCCGGCTTAGTTCAGCAACTAACAATACGTCACCTTCTTCAAGTCTAGCCAGCAACTCATCAATACGGCGTTCTTTCGTGCCTTTCCGTGATGAAATCTCGGTGTTGATAAAATCGCTGACCTTCAAATCATGCTGTTGCGCGTATTTCAAAAGCAAGTGTTCCTGCTTTTGTAAATCCTGTTTGTCACTACTGACCCGAATGTAACCAATTACGTCCATAAGCGCTCCACCTCCTTTATGAAAAAAGTAAGGCATTTCTATGAATTGTTTCTATCATCATGTAAATAACTATTCAACCCATTTTATATTCAGTTTCTATAGAAACAAAGGAACGTTTGTGTATGTCAACTGTAAGATTTTCCCATGATGAAATTGTCCGTGAAGCAAAATTCAGTCCTGAAGATATGGCTGAAATTCAAATGCGACGGCAAGACCATACCCGTCTTGGCTTCGCTTACCAACTTGCTTTTGTGCGGTTGGCCCAGCGATTTCCTGCCCAGCAGCCGTTAGAAATCATTGACGAACTGCTGACTTATGTCGGCGTTCAATTGGACATACCGGCCGAAAACATCGAAGCATATCAACAACGTCAACCGACCATGACCGAGCAGCGGTTAGCTGTTCTTGATTATCTTGGTCTACGCCGGTTTGGTGAATCTGAAATCAAAATGCTGGAGGAATTCTTGTTTGAAGAGGCTTGTCGCCTCGAACAAACAGGGCCACTTATGATACAAGCCAAGCAATTCCTCAAAGAATCTGGCATCTTGTTTCCAGCCGATGATACGCTACGTCGCCTCATTGTCAGGCAGAGGCAAGCAGCCACAGAGCATATCTATGCCCGCGTTGCCGATACCCTTTCATCTGACTTCAAGAAGCGGTTAGATGAACTGTTAACGGCCAGTGATAATCGCCTGACTCCTTTTCAGTCACTCAAACAACCGCCGGGCAAAGCATCCCCAAAAGCCATGTTGCGTCTGGCGGCAAAGTTGGAGCTAATTCAAGCGACAGGCATTTTGAATGTAGACCTCTCCTGGCTGAATAATAACTATCAGCGTTCTCTGACTCGTTATGGCCGTCGTTGTTCGGCAGACCGAATGCGTGCGCTCAAGGAAGATCATCGTTACACGGTTCTGGTTTGCTTTCTGTGGCAGGTTTATCGTGACACTATCGACCACATGATAGACACGCATCACAAGTTGATGACGCGAATTTACAATCATGCCCAGGAAGATGTGGATGAGCAAACGCGTAAACAACGACGAATGATTCGCAATTCATTGACCACGTTGCATACATTGGGCCAGATGATTTTAGATGCAGCCATCGCCGATGAATCGTTACGCCAAACTTTGTTCAATAAAGTGGATAAGGAGCAGTTTACGAACCAGATAGCTGATGTGGAAACATGGCTGACTGGCAAATATAGTCATGTGTTCAATCTAGTCGTGGATCGATTTCCTTACATACGCCAGTTTGCGCCTACCTTATTAGATCGGCTTGATTTTCGCCTGGAAGAGGGCACGCAGTCCACCATTGTCGAGGCTGTGAAATTGTTGCAGCAGATGAACGAAGACAATAAGCGTAAACTGCCAGATGATGCCCCGCTGGGATTTATTCCCAAGAAATTGCGGCCTTTAGTGGAGAAAAACGGCGAAGTCAGCAAACAAGCCTGGGAATGCGTTCTGCTTACGGCCGTTCGGGATGAAATCAGAGCAGGTAACATTTTTGTCCAACGCAGTAAACGGTTCGGCCGTTTTGACGATTTCTTCATTGCTGATGCAAAGTGGGAAAAACAGCGGGAGAGCTTTTTCACTCGCGCCGGTTTGCCAACAAAGGCTGAAGATGTGCCAGAGCATCTTACTCAGCGTTTGAACCAAGCTTACGATAATTTCCTGAAATTGCTGCCAAAGAACAGCTATGCCAATGTGGGCGAAAATGGATGGCAGCTATCAGTTGATCCATCGGACAAGTTGGATGAAGCGGGAAAACAACGGCTGGAAGAGTTGAAGGCTTGGCTGGCTAAAAATATGCGTAACATCAGGTTGCCTGAGCTATTGATTGAAGTGGACAACGAACTGCACGTGACCCACCACTTCATGACACCCCAACAACAGCAACAACGAACAGCCGAAGATGTTTGTACAATTCTGGCAACTGTTATGGCGCATGGCTGTAATGTTGGGCCGTACACGATGTCTCGACTGACAGAAGGCATCACTTACCGTCAAATCAAGTGGGTCACAGACTGGCAATTACTGGAAGATGACCAACGTCAAGCTTTGGCGCAGGTGGTTAATGCTATCAGTAAGCTGGATGTGACCCAAGCCTGGGGCAAAGGAAAAACATCCAGCAGCGATGGGCAGCGATTCAGAATGAAACGCAAATTGTTACAACAAACGTACAGCCCCCGTTTCAACGATTATGCCATCGAATTTTACTCGTTTGTGGCCGATAATTACGCCCCCTTTTACAGTACGGTCATTCAATGTACTGATCGGGATGCGGCTTTTGTGTTAGATGGTCTGCTTTACAATGAAAGCGATCTTGCTTTGGAAGAGCATTACACCGACACACATGGCTATACTGAGATTAACTTCGCCGCTTTTGCAATGTTGGGGCGACGGTTTGCGCCGCGCATCCGGGGTTTGAAAAAGCAGCGTATCTATCGCATTGACAAAGAAAAAGAGTATGGCTCGCTGACACCGCTGGTAGACCGCTGGGATCGCATCATTCACCTCGATTGGATTTGTGAGCAGTGGGATAGGATGGGCCAGTTTTATGCGTCGCTGGAAAGTGGTCACGCGACAGCTTCGACGGCACTGAAGCGGTTGGCATCCTATTCCGGCAAAAACCATTTCTATCGTGCTAATCGCGAATTAGGTCGTGTGTTCAAGACAGAATTCATTCTGCAATTTATGTCAGACCCGCTTGTCCGCAAACGAGTTCGGCGTGGTTTATTGAAGGGTGAAGAAGTCAATGGTCTGGCGCGGCAGGTAGCCTATGGTAAGCAAGGTACGATAACAGTCCGCGATTTGCAGGCGCAGAAAAATACAGCCAGTTGTTTGACATTGATCATGGCTTGCATCATCTACTGGCAATCAAAGGAGATAAACCGGGTCATTCTGGAGTGCGATTCAGACGGTGCAGGAGTTGACTTGTCTTTGTTAGAGCACATCAGTCCCATTGGCTGGGAGAATGTTATTCTGTATGGGGAATATGTTCTCAACAGAAATCTGATTAAGTAGGCAGTAAACTCTCACCTTGGTCACATGCTGTAAATGGGTTTTGGCAATAACACGATGAGGGGGCACCGGCCGGATCGCGTGGCGAGCGCAGCCAACACGTGCTGAATATCATAACCGACGCCAATTACATACTCAGGTCTGCTCCGTCATTTCCAGACTGACGAAGCTGGCACATTTGCAGGCCACCGCCGAAACGGGCGAGGATCGCTGATGGCTTATGTGATGGCTGAAATCAACGTTATTGTGAACGGCGAGAACGGCACTTAAACCAGATATTTTTGGGCATTAATAGGGCGCTTTACAGAAGGGATGTTGTTGTTACCCGATACGACCCTTTGGGTTTGACAAACTCCAAGGGTCTTTTGTTGCATTTATGACAAATGACACAGCCAACACCTGAATTTTGTCACTGTCCACCTTTACAGTTCACGACTACCCTAAACGATGTCGTAAAACGGTTGCGTTAGCACCGGCGCGTTTGAAAAAGACTCGATTTTAGAAAAATGTAACGTATCAGAAATACCCAGTATTTTTCGAATCAGTCTTGTTTTATATTTTGGGGCCGCCATCATGCGAGTCACACAATCAAAAAGGAGCTATCATGAAACCAACGAAACATCAAAACACCATTTTTGTAGTTGGCGTGTGCCTGCTTGTCATATCCGCAATTTATGTATTTTTTGGCGGGAACAGTACCAGTATTTTTGCTTATCCCGTGCCCAGTCTGGCAACCGATTCAATATTAGGATACCCGGTTCAAATGGAGTCGTCTCAAACACTGGCCGTCGAAAGCATGTCCAGCTACCCACCACCTGATCCGCCCAGTGTATTACCCACCCCTACGGCAAGCCCCACACCTAATCCAGGGATGTTGAACACAACAACTGCTCTCATAATTCGAGAAAACGGTGCTCCTGATTACCATATGGTTTCACCAGGAATAGACCAAATTCCTGGTCTAACTGTGACCACGATGAGCTTGACCTACGACGGGCCATTACCAGGAGGAGCACCGATAGAACCAGAAAGTCAGTCGGCAAACTCCAATTTAGTGGATAATTGGGATTTGCTGGCTCAAGAAGATTTTGAGGGTCTTTTCCCGGATGTTTGCGGGTCCCGTGATTTGAATTATGGCATTTACGAACGCTTTTGGTGGCCTCATACTTATAGGCCACTAAATGGGATAAAGGCGGCCTGGCCAGCCGCAGGTGGTGCTGATGCTGTAGATCCCTCCTTAGGTGTTTATCCTGACAATTTAAACACCTGGCTCGTTTGCGGGCCTTTTGATCTCAGTCAGGCTGAAAAGTTTATAGTGCAGTATAGTTTCTGGCTTGAGATTCTTGATACTTCAAGCGATCACTTTTTCTCTGGTGTTTCCACAGACGGTTTTACTTTTCAAGGCCAGGCTTACACTGGATTCAGCGGAGGGTGGATTACACAGCGAGAACATATTATCGGTGTGGCTGGTCAACCTCGTGTTTGGTTTGGCTGGGCATTTGAAAGTGATAGCGGCGGCTATGGTTACGGGGGAGAAGGCGCATGGATCGACGATATACAGGTGTGGCGTTATAACGCACCCAGTGTTGTTTGCGGGAACGCAGATCCAGGTAATAAAGGGATTGTCTTGCCGCCCTATGACCCCACCGCCAATGGCGAAGTGCCCATCATCAGGCCGGGGGATACCCTGGCGGTGGATGTATTGAAAGCTGCGGGGGTGGATTGGGTCAGGTTAGGCTTTATCCACGACAATGGCAGCATTGATTGGCAGGGATATGACCGCATGGTGGATACCCTTTGCGCTAACGGTATCAGCGTGCAGGGATTGGTCAATCATGAAACTTTATCACGTACGGGCTACAATGATGATGCGACAGCAGAGGCTTACCGGCAGAACTTCTCCGAGCAAGCCAAGTTTATCGCCGATTACTACGAAGGACGCATCACCTACTGGGAAGTGTGGAATGAGCCTAATTTAGCGCCTGAACTAGGTGGCGCTTTTGTGCGGAGTGATCGTTATGCACGGCTCCTTGATGAAACGTATCAAGCGATTAAGCAAGCGAATCCACAAGCAAAGGTCTTGTTTGGCGGTCTGGCCAGCGCCTGGGGCGATTCTAATGATTATTTCGCCCAGGTGTATAGCACTGCTGCCGGTATCAGACAGTTTGACTACTTTGCCGTGCATCCCTATGCAAATGAGATTTATGGGCCAAACCCTGAAATTTACATGTACGCCAATCTGCTGCCTGGGGAGTTTACAATTGTGGATAAGTTTATGAGAACCATGTCCTCTCATACTCAGGGAAACAAGCGGGCTTGGATTACGGAAGTAGGCTGGAACAGTTCCAAAGGATTACCCGACCGTCCCATATGTCACGATCCTGTTCTGGTGACCGAAGCGGAGCAGGCGGCTTATTTGAAGCCGATGTTTGACACGCTGTTTAACGAGGTCACTTTGTGGAACCAGACGACCCTGGCTGTAGAGAAAGTGATCTGGTATCAGTACATGGACGTCAGGATTAACGATGTTTGCAAGGAGGGGCAAGCTGTTGGCAGCCGGGCATATGCGCCACTGGCGGAAATGAGTACGTTGCAAAATGAAGACCTCTGGCTATATGGACTGTACCGGTCAGACAAAGTGACGCCTAAACCTGTCCAATGTGCTTTCCTGGCCTACCCGAATGATTGCCAACAGGTTTTCCTGCCCGCAGCGCTCAAACCGTAGGAGTATCTGATGTGCAAATTATCAAACAAAATCCGTTGGCTGATAATATGCCTATGGATAGCATTATTTCTGGTGGCCTGTCAACAAGAAGAACCGCAGATTCCCGTGGTTATAACCAAAATCCCGGTGGAAATTGGCGCTGCGGAAGACGTTGCCATCAATTCCCGTACCGGGTATGTATATATTATAAATAAAGGCAACCGGGTAGGTGTCTTGAGAGACCTGGAACAAGTAGCCTTATTGGAAACCGGTACAGACCTGTTTGTAGAACCAAATGATCTGGCTGTGGACGAGGAACACAATTGGGTATATGTCGTGAATCGAGCCGATGATAGTGTTGCCATTATTCGAGACAAAGAAGTGACAGCCATTGTGGAGACGGCCGGCAGATATCCTCAAGAGGTTGCTGTTGAGCCGAACAGCGGATGGGCTTACGTTGTGGGGCCTTATCGCAAGGGGGCGCCGCTTGGCGGAGAGGCTGTGATTGAAGGGCATGTTACGGTTCTTGACGGGCCAGAAGTGGTAGGCACTATCTTTCTGGAGGATATAGCTGCCTGGCACGTTGTTGCCGACCCGGTTAATGGTTACGTTTATGTGGCTGGCTCACAACCGACAGACGATAATCCAGTTGGGAAAGGGGTGGTTGTTGTTTTTAAGGGTTTGGAAGAAGTAGCCCGTTTGGAGACGCTTTGGCCTGTATATACAATGGACGTTAATCCAGAAACAGGAGAGGTCTTTGCCAGTGATGGTGGACATCAACTTTATCGATTCAAACAAGGCGAATTACTGACCGTAACTGAAGTTGTGGAAGGGAATGATTCTGTCAGAAACTTACGTGTACACCCTGAAACAGGCGATGTGTATCTGGTCAATTGGGGTGAACAAACCGAGGTCATTGTTGTTCGCGGAAGAAAGGTGATTGCCAGGATTCCGGTAGGAGGAAGTAGCTTAAAAATGGCGATAGACCCGGTATCAGGCAACGTTTACGTAGCCGACTTTTGGTTTAACACAGTGTCAGTCATTCATGGCACGGGAGTCATCGCTACTTTGGAGACGGGACTGTATCCCTACGGTATCGCTGCCAATCCGGCAAACGGCCGGGTGTATATCTCCAACACCAATGAAGGCACAGTGACTGTGTTGGACTTGCCGGAGTAGTCAGCTAAAAGTATGTTTGTCAACAGTGCCGGCCTGTTAAGGGGTAGCCCAGAGTGATTATCTCCAACCCTGAGGTGGGTAAACTGGTACGAGCAAAATCTCAGCAACTGATAAGATTGAATTGGCTAACCCCAGAGCCATGCCTGGTGTCTTTGGGGTTTGCTTTTTTACCAACGGGTTCAGGAAGCCATTGTTTGAGGCTACGATAAGAACGGGGCCAGTGGTAAACTGTCACGATCCACCAACCCATCGCTTCTTTTGTGGTTTCTTGGTCAACAAAAGCGAGCGTTTACGGATTTGTGTAGAGCTCATCAGAAGAGTCGTGCCGTTACGCCGCTTGATAGCTGAAGTGTTGGACACATGGTAACCCAATCGCTGCAAAGCTTACTCAATCTGCTTTCAGCTACCATGTAGCATGTGGTGGATTCGACCTGTTTAAGCTGATAGCTGCTTTGATGTTTGACTGTACATGGACACATGGACCGCAGTATGCGGGATGTGTTGCCGAACGCATCTGCGGCTGCGAACTGCGCGTTCCTTGATGTGGCGGGGCGAATCATGTTTTCATCCCGCGCTCTATGTACGTTCGACAGGATAGACTTGCTTTACTGGACGTACCCATCAACTCGCCTTCCCAGGCTGGCCATTGTTTGCTACCCGCAAATCCATAGCATTGATATGCTTGTAATTTGTGATGCTTGATCCAGGTAACAGATTTGGTCTCTTCTGTAAGCACACGTCAAAGTCGTAGGCGATTGCCCCATTCATTTCCGAAGAATCTGATGTCAAGAGTGTAATATGGGCATCTCCCGGATTCCTACCGTATATTTACGCATGAAAATGGGAGATACCCATTATTGGTAGCCATTTATTGTTTTTATGCTTCCATTGGTCGATTATCCCTAACACAGCAACTATTATGCCGACGAACGGTTCATAGCCGCGTTCGGCAACAAACCATGCAATGGACACAATGAATAAAACAGCATAAATTACTTTTATCCAGTTAATCCGCTTATCAATCTCATTCCAAGTAGTTTTGATCATTAGATTTCCTTTCAAATTGTAGTTGAACTAAGCGCTTCGCGCAGGAACCCTCTC
>JBNKZT010000159.1:0-13497 GCA_050301775.1 Promineifilaceae bacterium (SeqCode) | reverse complement strand
TTTTCGATTGCCCGCCTCACGACGGAAGCAATTTCATGTTCAATTCTCATGCAAACTCATTCCTTTCTGAACGTCTGCGACATTTTAACACGACCGGCACAGGGGTACAACAGCTTATCAGCATTTCAGCTTGTCAGCCGGTCAGCCGAGACCGTTTTCATTAATCAAAAGACTCGATGACCGAGGAACCCAATTCTTGACAAACCTGCCGCGTATCGGCAAGATGTTTTGCCGTCGGCCAGGCAACTTCCAGGCACCAAAGCAGTTGATAGATGGGGCGGCGCTGTTTGTAAAGATGGTCAACCGAACGAACAGCGTTGTATGCCTGCCAAAACGATTCGTTCGTCATGTCCGTCCAGAGATCCAGGCGGGCCAAATCCGTTTCCCGGTGACCGGCCCAGGCTTTGTCGAAGTCGAGAATCGTCGTTAGGCGCCACTGTCCCTGCCGATTTTCAAACAGGATGTTGTAGCGATGGAGATCCTCATGGCACAGGTTAGCTGTCGAAACGTCATCAAACAAATGGGCATAGCGCGTTAATACCGCCAAAAAATAATCGCGCAGGCGGTCCGTCTTGATGGAAAGATTGGCCCGCGCTTGAAGCGCAGCAAAATAAGACTGGGCCGCCTCAACCTGACCATCACTGGACAATTCACCAAAGGCCGGGAAGGTAATGGTATGCAGTTGGGCCACAGCGTTACCAATCTGGCGATAGGCATCGGGCAACTGTTCTGTGCTCATTTGAGGCTGCACGGCATCCCACTCGATTCCGGGAATGTGGGTTTGATCAGGTAACGCCAGGGCCACGCCTGGTAAGAGACGTCCACGGCGATAATCTCAGGCATTCTGATCGTTGTGTTGGCAGCAACTAGGTGGTGGATAACGGCCGTTCTCTCAAACGGGTAATCATAAGGCGCTTCAGGACCGGCCAGCTTGACGACCAATTCCAGGGCAGGCGAGCGTAACTGGACGAGCACCACCAGATAATCGCGGCGTTGATTACCGATTTTGTAATCGACAATTTCAACACTTGAACCGATCTTCTCTTTCAGCAGCAAACGCAGCAGCTTCAGGGACTCGTTTAATTCCATGTTTATCAGTTTTTTGCGGCTACATGATCGTAAATCATGAGGGTTGCGGTGGCGGTATTTTCCCAGGAGAATTGGGCGGCTTGTTTGGCCGCTTTTTGCTGGAGTTCGGCGCGCAAATTGTCCTGCATGATGGTGGCGATGATGGCGCCGGCCATCGCCCGCGCGTCGTCGGGATCAACGGCGAACCCGGCGTCGCCCACAACTTCTGGCAGGGAATCGGCGGTGGTCGTTACCACGGGTACGCCGCAGGCCAGCGCTTCCAACACGTCCAGGCCAAAGCCTTCGTGCCGGCTGGGGAAGACGAAAGTCTCGGCGTTGCGATAGAGGATCGGCTTGTCTTCCTCATCGACGAAGCCAATCCACCTGACGTATTTTTCGATGCGTAAGGCTTTGATGTAATCGTCGTAGTCGGGGTAAATGTCGGAAACCTGGGTGGGTTTGCGACCGGCCAGCAAGAGCGGGTAATCGGTTCCCAGCGCCTGGCCAACGTAGGAGTAGGCCAGCAGCAGGGTGGTGACGTTTTTGTGCAGCAGGTAGCCGCCCAGGTAGAGGACGTAAAAATCGGGCAGATCGTATTTGCGGCGTACGGCCATCTCCATGAGGGAGTTATCCGATTTCGGATTATATTCGGGACCGACGGCCAGGTATACGGCCGTTACCCCCTCCTCCGCAATCCCCAAATGATCAATAATATTTACCTTGCTGGCAAACGAATCAGTGATGACATGACTGGCCCCGCGGGCGCTGGTTGTCACCAGGGCATTGTACAGCCGCGACTTCCAGCCGCGCCGGTATTCGGGAACCAGCAGCGTCGTCAAATCGTGAATCGTCACCACCAGCGGGATAGGGGATTGCAGCGGCGCGCCCCAATACGGGACGTGGGCCACCGTCGCCCCCACTTCGGCGCAGGCGCGGGGAAACTGCCGCTGCTCAAACCACACTTTCCCTAACTGCCCCGGACGCGCCGGTACTTTTTTGACGCGAACGCTGGGCGGTACGGCTTCCGGCTCCGGCTGTTTCGGCGTTTGCGGGAAAATCAGCGTGATTTCCAGGTCAGAAACGAGCCGGTTGAGGTAATAAACCAGGTTACGCGTGTACTGCCCGCTGCCGACGTAGGGTTGGTTCCAAAAATAAGCGTTGATGGCTAGATGCATAAAAAAAGCCTCTCCAAATTTAGAGAGGCTATTGTAACCGGGCTAAAAATATCTGTCATGGGGAAGTTATCGTTGAACAGTCCAGTGGTAATCCTCAGGCTGGCGAATGAGAAACGGCAGTTCTTCCCCATCAACCCGCAATTGTACCTGCAAGACCAGTTCAGCTGTCTCTTCCGGCAGTGATTGCAACTGCTCCGGCGTGATGTACAGGGTCAAACCACCGCCACCTTCGCCCGATTCCAGGGCCAACGTGCCGGAAATGACTTCTTGCAACTGGCCATCAACCGGCGTGGACAAAATAGCATCCATCAAAACAGCCGGTACGCTGCGGATGTCATAATTAACGGAAATGAAGAAGGGAATCGGTTTGGTGACGGTGATAGCGCTGCCGGGTGCCGGCATAACATCGGCTACTTCCAATTCATCCAATCCTGCGTAGATGGTATCCATGCTGGTCAGGTCGATGTTGTACGAATCAAAGGTTTCCGTAGCCAGGAAAATAAACTCGCGGCCACGGGCATCGTTATGATCGACGAAGTAACCCATCTGCGCCATGAAAACCGGGGCAGATGTACCGGTGATTTGCTCGATTTCGGCCGGATCGCCGGTGAAGGTTAGGGTGATGGTGTGCTGATTGGGATCGAGGATGACTAAATCGCCGGTATCATCGACGGGAACACGGCCGTTCTCCGCCACCGACTGCCACTCAGGATGAGCGTAGGTCAGTTTTAAGAATACATTTTGCTCGGTTTCGGAAACTAAATTGTAGCCTAACGTCACTTCAAATTCGATGGGACTGGTAGTGGACAGCCGTGCCTTCTGCGTGAAAGCCGTCAACCAGATTCGGTTGCCGTTGTCCGCTTGAGTGGTTTCGCCATCGAATGGATCGCTGCCAAAAGCCCAATTGCCCAGGTAAACGGCCGTACCATCGTCAAAAAGCAGGCTCTCATCAACGGCCGTTATCGGTAAACGCTCACCACTGCGCACATCATACAGCCCCACCACCAAATCGTACTGGCCATTATCAATGGTCTCCGAAGCTGGTAAACGCGGCGAGTAAATCTGGCGAATCGTTTCGCTCGCCGCCCAGTCTGACGTGAATTGCGAAGGGCTGTTAGCATCACGCAGCGTAACGAGAAAGGGATCTAATTGGGCGACAAGCTCACCTTGAGCATCCAGCAAATGGAAAAAGATCGTGTAATCCTGTTCCGGCTGCACCGCAACAAACCAATCCAGGGCCACACTCAAGCCATCGGGCATGGGGACGATTTCCGTGTTGGCCAGGACAAGTTCATTGCCAAATTGAATGCCTTCCACAGCAGGATTGGGGATGGCCGTGGCCGTTGGCGCGACAGTTGGTTCGCTCGTCGCCGTCGGCTGCGGCTCGGTGGTTGGACCAGGCCCAGCCTGCCCCGGTCGGGAAAAGATACCCCAGAAGTAAACACCGATGATGATGACGACGACCAGGAAAACGGCCGTTCCGGCAAACCGCCATAAATTACCCACCGCCTGCCGGGAGAGAGACGGCCGTTCCTCCTGTGTGAGCAGTTGGCGGCGCAGTTTCATCTTCTCTTCCTGGGCCATCGCCGGGGCGTATGGTTTGGCTTCTGGCTTTTCTAGCGTTTGGATGAGGTCGGCGAATTCGGTGGTCAATTGGGTTTCACGGATTTTATCGTTCATAAGAGACCTCCCGGATGAGTTCCATCGTTTGCATTTGGCCTTCCAGCTTTTTCAAGGCGCGGTGCAGGCGCACGTAGACGTTATCGACCGAACAATCCAGCACAGCGGCCACTTCTTCACTGGTCAACTCTTCAAAGTAGCGCAATTGGATGATTTCGCAGTCTTTGGCCGAGAGCCGGGCCAGGGCCTGATGTAATTGGTGGAATTCTTGCTGGCGCTGCACGGCCGTTTCCGTCGCCCTTTTTTCCGTCTGGCCAATGATGCGCCAGGGCAACAGCCACGTACGTTTGCGGTGCAGGGAGATGGCCTCGTTACGAGCGATACGGTAGAGCCAGGCCAGGAAACTGACACCGCGCGGCTCATACTGATGGATGTGGTGCAAGGCTTTTTCAAAGGTAACGGCCGTGACCTCTTGCGCCAGCGCTTCATCCTGCATCTGCCGGTAGGCATAGCGAAACAGGCGATCGACGTACAAATCATACAGTTGGCCAAACGCCTGCGGGTTCTGCTGGGCCTGGAGAACAAGCGATTGATCGTTATCAAGCATATTCATTTCCTTAACTGACGATTGAACCGGCCAATCTAAAATTGGTTTATACTTGATTAACGCATGAGGGAGGAAAATCTTTCACAAATCATACGCTTCCAGCTTTTCTAGCAGTTTCCGTGACTCTAGAGCAAAGGACGATTGGACTTCATCAAAAACAGCCAACGATTGGCGTAAATACCGGCGAGCAAGCGTATATTTTTCCCACGCTTCGTACAACTCCCCAAGATTGTGCAAGCAAATCCCAATACTCAACTTATGGCCCATTTGACGCTTTATATCTAATGCTTTCTCGTAAAATTCTTCCGCTTCTTCCATGCGCCTGGCATTAAGTGCGATGACACCCAAATTTATCAGGGCATCCCCTAAACAATCCAAACGTCCTACCTCTTGCGCAACCACTATCGACTGATGCAGGTATGTTTTACCCTTTTCTACATCGCCTTGAGTTTGATAGAGGTTGCCCAGGTTATTGAGCCAACTGGCTACCATATATTTTGCACCTTCTAGTTCTTTGGCCAAGGCTAATGCCTGCTGATGGTAATCTATTGACAATTCTATTTGTCCCATATGAAAGTAGGCGGTTCCTAAATTTCCCAAATCTTGTGTCTCTCCCATTTTGTCGTCTATTTCTTTTCTGATAAGCAGCGCCCGTTGGTGGAATTCTATGGCCCGCTCCATCTGCCCCAAGTTATTATAGGCGATCCCTAAATGGCTCAAATTCCGTGCTTCACCTTGCCGATCACCTATTTTTTGGGCTAGTGACAATGATTCCTCATTGACCAATATAGCCTGCTTTACCTGGCCGAGAAGATTGAGCGTCAATCCTTTTCGAGCCAAAAGGCCAACCTCATTATGCAAATTTTTGGACGCGCGGGCGGCTGTGAGAGCCATGTCGACAATCTTGACGAGTTCTACCCAGTGGCCCTGATCGCCGAGATATTTATCGACAGCTTTGGTCAATTTCTGCACCGTTTCCCATTGTTCGCGGGCCAAGCAATGGCTTAAAACAGGAATAAAATGCGCCCTTACCCCATCTAGTTGAGTGTAGCCTTTTTGTCCGAGTTTGGTTTGTTCTGCTGCCAGCAAACAATAATATTCAGCTAACCTGATGACTGTTTCGTCATTGGCCGGTAGGCGGTAACGGCCGTATGTATGCACCAATGCATGCGACACTTCATACCGGGTGCCAACCCGCAGCAGCAGCCCGTAAGCCACAAATTGATTCAACAAGGGAGCAACAGAAATGCCCGGTAAGGCAGCGCTTATTTCCTCGCGGCTAAAGGGAGCCAAAGCTAACAAGCCAATAACCCCCAATACCTGTTTGGCCAAATCCCCGACCTGGGCCAGACTGCGTTCAAGCAGCCAGGGCACACTCCCTTCCCGACGCTGCACGCCATCCGGGTCAAGCGCTTGCAAGGGCGTTTCAGTTAGCCATGATAAATAGTCGGTGGCCGCTTCACCGGTTACAGATAAATAACGCCCAACTAACCGCACGGCCAACGGTAAATAGCCAATGAGTTCACAAATGCGTTCAGCCGCCGCCTGGCTATCAATTTGTTGGGGACCCCAGCTGCGCAGCAAGCGTAACGCATCTTGTTCGGTTAATGGGGCCAGGTCTTGAAAGCGACCGGGGGCATCTTGCCGTCTGCGGCTTGTGATTATGACGGCGCAAGGACCAACGACAGCCAACACATCAGGTAAATCAGTGGCTTCTTCGGTGCCATCTAAAACGAGCAAAGCCTTTTTGCGATTGAGCAAACGGGTCACAGCTTTAGCGGAGAAGTCACGCGCTTGTGGCTCGTAACTTTTGATGATGTGCTCAAATGCGCCAGCGGAATCGGAACGGCCGTAAAAACTGTAAAAAATAACACCATCAGGAAAACGAACATAAAGACGGCCGTCATCAACTAACCGGTACAATAATTCAGAAGCCAACGCTGTTTTGCCAATTCCCCCAGGCCCACAAAGGGTTATTACATTCCCTGGATGCAATCTTTCCACCAGATCAGCTAATTCAACCACACGATTTGTAAAATTGATAGGGCGCTGGGGCAGCATGGCTAAAAAACGGTCTCGTGCGCCCAACTCTTCAATCCATGATTGTAAAAGAAGCGTGTCCTCCTTCGACTGAAAATCTTCTATCAATTCAACCACAGCCGGATATCCAGCCGACTGTAAGAGCCGTGTAGCTGCATCAACCTTCAAACCTAAAACAGAGGCCACCAAGGCTATATCCTGCCACCGTTTGGGCTGCTTTACCCGTCCTTTGCGCCAGTTAATCAAAGTTTCTTTGGGCAGCCCTGTTCGGCGGGCTAAAGGCGCGGGCGTTTCGCCGGCCATCTGCAAATATTCCTTGAAGACATCGCCAAAATGTTCAGCCATCTTTTCCCTCCATACCATCATTTGACCCTTGAGTGGGGGCAGACGAGATTTGAATTCTCCGCAAAAATCATTCGTATACGTATGCAACCGGCTGCAAAAAGTTTTTCGTAAATTTATCAAGTCACGATTCGTGGGCATCTCATGAGGCGCAGCGGGTCATTCCCCTGCGCGGCGCGCCATTCTCAACGAGTCGCCAGCCTGTAAAGGAGAATCGTGATGTATCAGAAAGTTCGGATCAAAGTTCGTTTGTTGTTGGCAACGGCCGTATTGGCCGTATTCCTCCTCGCACCAGGACAGTCACCGATTTACAGTGGCGAATGCCCCGGAGCGCCCGGGCAAAGTTGCAGCGGATAACATAGCAGAGGGGTGGCCGGTGCTTAGCCGGCTGCCCCAATTTTTTCCCGCCTTTGCCGCAGTTCCGCCCTTTTCTCGGTGTACGCCACTATTTGGCTTTTCGCCCAGGCATCCTCAGGAAATTGGGATGCCAATGCCAGAGCCTTTTCAAATTGGTTCAAAGCCTTTTCAACTATTCCTTGCTGCATATATAGTTTCGCCAGATTACCTACGGCCGTAGCTAACATAAGCCCGTCCTCGAGCTGCCGGTAGAGGCGTATGCTTCTTTGTTGATAATGTTCGGCGGCCAACCAATCCCGTTGGTGGCGCAGCACACAACCCAGATTGTTGGCAACGAGTGCTTTGAGCGGAAACATTCCTTTTTGCTGCTGTAACATCTGTTCGGCTTGCCGGAATGCCGTTTCGGCCTGGTCGAACTTCTCCCAACTATAAAACAAGCTGCCCTGGTTGATGGCGGATCTGATTTTATCTTCCTCTTTTGTCGTATTGACCAGTAAGGCGGCCACTTCCTGGTAGAGTTGCTGCGCCGGTTCATACTTTTTTTGTTCTTGATATATTAATGCCAGCGCATTCATGGTACGAGTTATGTCGGTATTGGATACATCGTTGCTGCCGTGGAGTAGTTCTATTGCCTCTTTAAGTCTGGCTTCGGCTAAAGGCAAATTCCCCCGTTCTTTGGCAAGATAGCCCATACTTTGCAAGGTTACGACTTTAAGTCGAAGCTGTGCTTCGGTAAAGAGGGCCAAAGCCTTCGCTCCCTCCACTTCGGCTTCTGTGTAACGGTGTTGGCGTTGGTAAGTCTGGCCCAGGTTCATATGAATTTCAGCAATGGCCTGATCGTTTTGCATGGTTTGGACAATTTCCCCAGCTCGGTTGAAGGTGTTCACGGCCGTATCCAAATCCCACTGTATGCGCTGAAACTGTCCTAACTGCTTCAACAGCCGGAATTCCAGCCAATCATCAGGGGCCGGCATGATGGCCAGACATTTTTCCAGCAGCGGCCGCCATTGGGGAACACGCCCGCTGCCTTCGACCCAGAAGAAACATTGCAGGATGAGAACGGCCGTTTCCCGCCACGTCTCGGCCAACACCAGCCCCATCTCCACCGCCTGTACCACGTTGGGAAAATCCGGCTCCAGGTCACGGATGATGTCGTCGTTGATAACGGCCGTTTGCGCCTGCCAGTAACGCAAATTGGCCAGCAGCCCACGCACGAAGCGAGGGCTGGTTGGGGGAGTCTGGCTGCTGGTTACGAGTTGTTGGTTACTGGACATCAGGCCAATGGATAATTTCTGTGCGCAGGAATGATTCCGTCAGGCGGTGAATACCATAACGCCGTTCCCAGGTTGTGCCGCGCACTTCCAGCAATGAACGGTTGACCAGTTCACTAATTGCCGGCCATAACTGTTGGGGGGAGAGGCCGCTCATTGCCTGCATTTGCTCCGGTTTGATGCCCACACCGGCCGCCAGCGGCATCATTTCCAGCAAGATTTGGCCATTCTCGCTCAAACTGCGCCATGATTGCCAATAAATGTGGCGGTACATCTGCTCGATTTCTGTCGTTTGGGCAGCCGTTAGATCGGCCAGAATTAGGGGTAGGGGGAGGACGGCCGTTAACCCCACCACCAGCTTAATCGCCAACGGATTACCGCCAGTCACCGCATAAATTTGTGACACTGTCTCATCCGCTGCCTGAACCAAATCGGGCAAATTCAGGCTTTGCGCTTGATGCGCAATCAGTTCGGCAGCGGCCGGCAGCGGCAGTTCGTCCAAAATCAGGCTGCGCACCAAACTGGAGGCCGGCAGCCGTACACGGGTCGTCAGCAAAAATTTACTGGGCAAGGCCCAATCGTTTAGCGCGTCCAGGATGAAAGCCGTATCCGCCTCCGATTCCAGATTATCAATGACGACCAAAGCCGGGCGGTTTTTAAGGGATTGGCGCAAACAAGCGGCGCGACCGGCGGACGCTGCTGGCAGGTCGGGGCACAGTTTTTCGGCCAATTCATTGATGATCATCTCCATCGTCGATGCCGGATCGTGATCGGATTCAGCCGAATCTTCCGGGTTAACCCGCAGCCAGAAAACGTCCTGATAGATGAATTGGGAAATAACGGCCCGCACGACTTGATCAGCCAGCGCCGTTTTACCAATCCCGCCAATACCGACAATAGCGATGACGCCTGGCAGGTCGGCACTGGTTAAATAACCTAACAATTCATCCATACAGCGCTCAAAACCAAAAAGCTGAGCGTAGCTGGGGGGCGGCAGGTGGCTTTGCAGGGCGTGGAGATGGTTGGCGCGAACGGCCGTTTCCTGTTCCCACAAAATCTCTGCCAGGCGGCGGACGGCGTCCCGCTGGCGGCGCTTGACCTGGTCTTCGCTCAGATTCAGCTTGTTGGCCACCATCAGCACCGTCTCATCATCCATAAAACGCAGGCTGAGGATTTTAGCGCCAGTAGGATCCTGTTTTTGCAGCAGTTGGATGCTGTTGAGCAAAACCTGGTTGGTGGCCAGGCGGCGGCTGGTGGGGTTGTCACCGTTCGCTTTAGCCTGTTCCTGCTGGATGATTTGTAAATGCCCTAATAGATCATCATCCGTTCCGGCTAAATTCCCCCAGGCGCGTAAGGCTGCGTGAACGGCCGTTTGGAAATCGTCGAGATTCATTTGTCTTTGCATAAATGAGTGTTCACCGCTGTCATTTTGTCGTGGGAGATGGCACGTGAGCGCGTGTCAAACGCCATCGCCGGCAATCATACACGAACTCGCCCCGATTGCACCCTTTTTCGCGCCTATTCGCGCCATATCCGCCCTTTTCTGCACCATTCCCGCACCTGATTCCCCTTATACTGCCAGA
Source organism: Promineifilaceae bacterium (SeqCode) (assembly GCA_050301775.1). Classification (GTDB taxonomy): domain Bacteria; phylum Chloroflexota; class Anaerolineae; order Promineifilales; family Promineifilaceae; genus JACKCC01. The sequence goes on along the minus strand of JBNKZT010000159.1, from coordinate 3,434 downwards.
CACGTTCGTTCAGGTCGGCAAAATGCCAATGGGCCGGAACAGGCAGCGAACCATTTTGTTCGCTGCCATTTTCAACCCAATGACCATCATCGCTGCGCATTAATCTTTGAAGCGTTTTACGAGCAATCGGCAAAAACAGTAAATTCGATGGAGATGTTTTGATTCAGGCTGCCCCGCAAGTCATCATTTTAATTGCGCCCCATTTCGACGAGGAATCAGTCATCGCCTGCCTTTCGGAACTACGCCGGCAGGGAATATCGGTGTCGCTGATGGGCGTAACATCGGGGTTGATTGGCAGCGAAAATGGCGTAACGCTGCGCCCGGACAGTTCTTTGCTGGCCGGCGAAAAACTGGTCTCAACCCGCAGGCAGCTCCTTATTCTTTCCGGCGGCGCCGATTGTGCTGCGGCCATCTTAACCGACCCGCGCAGCCATCAACTCATTCAGCAAATCCTGGACACAAATGGCTACGTAGCCGCGCTGTCCTGGCCAGATGAGTTGGTTCGGCCAGAGTGGGAATCGCGGTTTATTGGGCAGGGTGGGGTGGAAACGGCCGTGTTTGTGCAACAGTTGGTTGATTGGGTAACGGCCGTTTGTTAGCCAATCAAATAATCTTAGCAAGGAGAATAAGTAACGATGATAACTTCACATACCCCTTCAAAAAATAAAATTGTGTTTCGCGGCCTCAAGGTATGGTTGCTGTGGACGGCCGTCGCCTTCATTCTCGCCGGTTGTGGCGGCAGCGCAACCGAGCATAGCGAACCCGATGTGATTGTACTAAATACTGAGGATAGCAGTAATATACCTTCAACCGATCCCGTGGATGAAGATGTACCTTCCCCTACGTCAACACCTGATCCCAGAATTGCTATTGCCAATGAAATGCTGTTATTAGCCAAGCAAGCCAACGATTTTTACATTCATGGAAATAAGGTTGCCTGGCGAGAAACAAAATCTGAAATCATAGCCTATATAGGAGAAGCGGACGGCATAGCAGGCAGCACGGATTCCTTGACATATGATCTTCTTGGGTACGAATCTGAGGAGGCTTTGCTTGCAGACATTGCGAATCTCACAATTATTGATGCTTATGAGAATTACAACAATGATCATTTAGAAATAGCTCTTGAGAAATTCAATGAAGCAATTGATTCTGGAGTGACTCAACTATCGGCTGCATATAGTGGACGAGGACATGTTTTACGTAGACAAGGCAACATAGAAGATGCAATTTTTGATTTCAATCAGGCCATCGACTTGAATCCAGAAAATGCAGACGCATATCGTGGTTTGGCGATGATTGCTTATTATAACCAGGGCAATCTAGCTACTGCTAATGAATATATTGATAAGGCTCTTAGTATCAACCCCTCTTTTGGACGCGTATATTTTTTACGCGGTGATATTGTCTATGATGAGCTTGGCGATACCGCTAGCACTGAAGCGCTTTACAACCAAGGTTTGCAATACGATCCTAAAGATGCAGAAAATTACTATAACCGGGCACTGCTTTATGACAGGACAGGAAGAGATGCAGAATGTGTGAACGATATGAACACAGCTATCAATCTGAATCCATACTCCGCTTGGTACTATTATCAACGTGGTTATTGTCTAATGGGAACAGGGTATAACGCATTAGCGCTTGATGATTTTAATGAGTCAATAGCTTTGGTGGAACCTGCCTCTGAATTAACGGGTTATGCCTATGCGGGGAAGGGAGATGCTTATTTCTACCTGGAAAAATATGACGAAGCAATTGATGCTTTTTCTATAGCTGTCGGGCAATATCCAGATAACGCAAATTTTTATGAATGGAGAGGAGATGCTTACAGGCTCGCCGAGGATTATTCAGCGGCAATTGATGATTACAGTCATGTGTTAATGTTAGATTCATCAAGGGCCTGGTCTTATTTTGGTTTAGGGCTTGCTCATGACAGTCTGGATGATTACCAAGATGCTTATGCAAATTATGAGGTTTACCTGAAAATGGAGCCTGGTGATATGCCCGGAACACGTTATGCCTGTGATCGGATGAATGCACTGCATCTTTATAATGCCCAAAATCTCTTTGATATGTTTTTAGGAACGGGTTGTAATCGTTTCCCCTCCGACTCGAGTGGTACAGTTACATCCGGAACGAATAATGATTCTGAAGACCTGTTAAATTGCCCACACGGAGTTATGGAAGGTAGGTGTATGTCATGGACGGAATATGATCAGTCCGCCCACACACCGTAAAAATATCTAAAGAGAAATTCGATACTTGAATAGAGTGAGCTATTATTTTCACTTGAAGCACGGCCGTTTCCCACCAATCAACGGAGGGCGTGCCAGGGAAACGGCCGTGTTTACCCAACACCTGATTAACTGTCTCGCGGCCTGGCTTTGCCAGAATTCAACTAAATGCATAGACAAAAGGAAAGCATGTCATATAAAAACGTAACAATTTCCAGGAAACTAATTATCTTGTTTCTCATATTGCTGTTTGTTAGCGTAGGGGCCGTGTTTGGTCAACAAGCCATAAGCTCCTTCATCTACCCCTATCAATTGCTAAATAAAAGTAACAACGTCAATACAAACGCTGCGATATTGGACGATTTTGATGGCGACGGCGATCTTGACATTATCATAACCAACACCCCTCATATCGAATGGCTGGAAAATGATGGCACGGGACAATTTCCCAGTCAAATCATCTTTACAGAAGGGACTAATTTTTGGCCGCAGGATATAGCTCGCTGTGACTGTGACAACGACGGTGACAGCGATTACGTAATCGCCAGTGGCAGAGGCAGCGGTGGCAGTCTGCCCGGCCAGCTTCTCTGGCTCCAACGTCAACCAGATGGCACGTTCATCCATTGGACGGTTGAAGCAGGTGACGATTTTGATCGCGTCGATGTAGCTGACTTTAATAATGACGGTCTGCAAGATATTGTCGCTGTTGGCTTTAGTCAAAGTTCCGTAAGCATCTATTTGAACGATGGCTTTTTGAACTTTACCGAGCAGGTCATAGCTGAAAACGTCATACAGGTAGACCTTGTTGAGGCCGATGATATTGATGGCAATGGAAATGTTGATGTGATCTTTGGCGGCAGTACCTCTATGCTCATGCGCAATTTGGGCGATGCCGTTTTCGACACTGGGCAAGAACTGTATACGTGGAGCGATTCCATTGACAATTTCAACTCTGGTTTAGCCATTGCGGATCTAAATAACGATGGTTTCAGAGATATTCTGACTTTTAGTGGTCATGGTTCAGGGGGACTTTATTTCCTGGATGGCGCCAATAATTTCGATCAATCTGTCATTGAAAAGGACGGCACTGATGTGGGGGGTGACATTCTCGTCGCGGATATAGATGGCAATGGCCGACAAGACATCATCCGCCAAAGCACCAATCATGATTATCTATCCGTCCTTTATCAGAATGAT
>JBNKZT010000158.1:0-13524 GCA_050301775.1 Promineifilaceae bacterium (SeqCode) | reverse complement strand
TGCCAGAAATACCAATCGAGGTTATAGCCGCACCAATGAGCAAAACGCTTGAAAGGCGCAACGACAAATTTGTTGTAGAAGGTTTCAAAAGGCAAGATTGAGAACCACCATATCGGGGTTCCTTGCAGCGGATCGCGCTCGTCGGCCGTTTGCGGCTTTTTACCGTAGACCACGTAGAAGGCCAGGGCCAGGGCGCCAATTGCCAAAATAGTAGACAAGATAGCGACCATTGGCGACAAGACGATTGGCGTGTGCGGCAAGTGGAAAAGCCCTTCTTCAGACAGTTCAAAAGCCTGAATGGAATGTTCCAGCCAACCTTCCAAACCGAGGAAGATGCCGGCCGGATGGTGGTGATTGGCTTCGGCCATGCCTTCGGTGAAGTAGGGCAAGTTCAGGAAACCGCCTAAGATTGCCAGACCGGCCAGGATGATTAACGGCCGTGTCATCAAAGGCGAACTTTCCACCGCATGTTTAGCCGCTTCATGACGGGGTTTACCAAAAAACACCATCTTAAGCTGCCGCCCCATGTAGAACGCCGTAAACACAGCCGCAATCGCCAACATCAGATACACGGCAAAATTATGTGTACTGCCGTGCGCCAGAATTTCATCCTTGGACCAGAACCCAGCCAACGGCACGATACCGGCCAAAGCCAGCGACCCAATCATGTAAACAATATAGGTCGTCCGCATCTTGTCCTTCAAGCCGCCCATTGTCCGCATATCTTGCGGGTCGAATTTGCCGCCGTCATGATGGCCATGTTCGTGCAAATGATGATGGCCGTGCTCCATGCCGTGAATAACCGAACCGGAACTGAGGAAGAGCAGCGCCTTGAAGAAAGCGTGCGTAATCAGGTGGAACATAGCCGCCACGTAAGCGCCCATTCCGGCAGCCGCCACCATAAATCCTAGCTGGCTGACCGTCGAGTAAGCCAGCACTTTTTTGATGTCAAACTGCGTGAAGGCAATCAAACCGGCTAACAATGCGGTTGATGCCCCAATATAAGCCACCAAATCAGATGAGGAAACAAGGCCCAACACTAAAACGCCGCTTTCACGGGCGATTTCGTACAGGACATTGCTGCGTACTATCAGGTAAATACCAGATGTGACCATCGTCGCCGCGTGGATGAGCGCCGAAACGGGCGTCGGGCCGGCCATGGCGTCGGGCAGCCAGACGTAGAGTGGGATTTGGGCTGATTTACCGGCAGCGCCCATGAGGAAGAGTGCGGTTACGGCCGTTAACACACTCCCCAACGACGCACTAAACATCCCAAATTGCACTAAATGCTCCGGATCATGATGAAACAACTCAGCCGCCGACGTAAAGACCGTATTAAACTCCAGCGACCCAAACGTCCAAAACAGCAGCGTCATCGCCAAAATCATCGCCAGGTCACCAACACGGTTGGCCACAAACGCCTTCCGCCCGGCACTGGCATTCATCGCCTCGCCCTTCTCATTCAACCGGTCAAACCAGAAGCCAATGAGCAGATACGAGCAAAGCCCCACCCCTTCCCAGCCCACAAACAGCATCAAATAGCTGCTGCCGGAAACCAGGATCAGCATGAAGAAGATGAACAGGTTGAAATAAGCGAAGAAGCGCGAGAAATTGGGATCGCCGTGCATGTAGCCGATGGCATAAATGTGGATGAGCGAGCCAACACCCGCCACCACCAGCATCATCGTCACCGACAGCGTATCCACCTGAATCGACCAGGGAATATGGAATCCGGCCGAAGGAATGTTGAACCAGTCAAACAGGTAAATGACCTGGGCGTGGAAATCATTGGTAAGCAGGCTAATAAACAACAGCACTGCCACTACAAACGCGCTTAAAGCCATGCCCGTGCCAAACCAGCCCGACCACCGTTCGCCTATGTCCCGGCCCTTGTGCCCTGGCAATCCATAATCAAATTCAACAAAGCGGCGTCCCACCAACCCATTAAACAGAACGCCAATCAGCGGAAAAATCAGGAGCAAGGGTGCTAAACCAAAAGCATTCATACTTTTACCCTTTCAAAGCGTTGATTTCATCAATATTGATGCTGCGCTTGGAGCGGAAAATGGTTACAATCAAAGCCAAACCTACCGCAACTTCAGCCGCCGCCACCGTGATGACGAAAAAGACCAGCACCTGCCCGTTCAAATCGCCTAAATGACGTGAAAAGGCCACAAACAGGAGATTGGCCGAATTCAGCATCATCTCCACCGACATAAAAATGATGATGGCATTACGACGCAGTAAAACGCCCAACGCACCAATCGTGAACAAAATTGTGCTTAATGCAACGTACCAATCAATCGTTACTGGCTGCATTTTGCCCTCGCTTTTTACGACCCAGCACCACCACGCCAATCATGGATGTGATCAGCAAAACGCCGGTCACTTCGAAGGGGAATGTGTACCCTTCAAACAGGCGCAGCCCCAATGCTGTCGGACTGGAATCGATAACGGCCGTTCCCCCGCCAACCACATCGCCACCCTGAACCAGCACAATGACAAACACACCAACCAATACCAAAGCCAGTAACCCGGCCAGGTACCGCTGCCACTTGTCTTCACCAGCCACACCGCCTAACTTCTCGGCGCCCAGAAGCATGATGACAAACAAAAACAGCACCATGATCGCCCCGGCATAGACCGTAATCTGGACCATGCCGATGAAAGGCGCATTCAGGACAATATAAAAAACAGCAATGGTGGCAAAATTCAGCACCAGAAACAACGCACTATGAACCGCATTGCGACTGGTTAACATTCCCAATGCCGCCGCGATCGCAATAGCCGCCAGTATAAAAAATAGAATAGGATTCCCCATAATTCTTCCCGTAAAGTCGCCAAGCTGTGGCCGGTCTAAAGACCGGTCTGAGCAGATGGTTAACTCATACTATTTTGGATTCTCCATATCAGGAATAGCCCGATCAAATGCACCCGGCTCTACTTCTTGCGGTGTCGGATTCCCGTTGACAGGTACATCAACAATCAACATATCTTTCGTGTAAATAGCGCTGGCCCGGTCATAAAAACTCAACTCATAATCATGTTCCAGCACAATCGCCTCGGTCGGACAGGCATCGGCACAAAAGCCGCAGTAAATACAGCGCAGCATATTGATTTCATACGTGCTGGCATAACGTTCACCGGGCGAAAAACGTTCTTCATCCGTATTTTCCGACGCCTCCACAAAAATAGCATCGGCCGGGCAAGCAGCCGCGCACAAGGCACAGCCAATACATTTTTCCAGGCCATTATCGTACCGTTTAAGCTCATGACGACCCTTAAAGCGTGGGCGCACTTCCCGCTTTACTTCAGGGTATTGGATGGTAACGGGCTTTTGCAGCGCCACCTTCATGGTTGTGTACATCCCCCTGATTAGTTCACCTAATTCACCAAACATAGTTTTCTCCAACTCATGTCGTTAGCCATTAAAGAATCGGCTCAAAGAGACCAGGAATGACGGCAGCGCCCCTTCTTCCAACAAAACAAAATAAGTGCCGGTAATAACAAAATTGACGACAATGATGGGCAGCAGCCGTTTCCAACCAAAAGCCATCAATTGGTCATAACGGAAGCGCGGCCAGGAAGCACGAATCCAAATCATCAAAACCAACCCGGCAATAATTTTCAAAGCCAGGTAAACAAAGCCCAAAGCCGGAACCTGGTCTACAAATGGCCCGCGATAACCACCAAAGAAAAACACAGCCGCTATCGCACTCAAAATCACCATTTTCATATACTCAGCCATGAAGAACATGCCAAAGCGCATTCCAGCATACTCGACGTTAAAGCCGGCGGAAAGCTCTTGTTCCGCTTCTAAAAGGTCAAAAGGATGGCGCTGGAGTTCGGCCAGGGCAGCAGCACAGAAAACGAAAGCGGCCACCGGTTGGCGGAAGACATACCACTGCCAAATACTGCCCTGAGCTTCGGTAATGACGCCCAAATCCATCGAATCAGCCATCATGATGGGTATTAGAATTGAAAGTCCCATCGCCAATTCGTAGCTGATCATTTGGGCCGAGGCGCGAATGCCGCCCAAAATGGCGTACTTGCTGTTGGACCCCCAACCGGCCAAGACGATGCCGTACACGCCGATAGACGTCATCGCCAAAATGAAAATCACACCGACGTTGATGCCGGGAGCAATGGCAAAATAAGGCGAGAACTGCGCACCAAAAATGTTAATCTCTTTGGTCCAGGGAATAACGGCTAGCAACATAACGGCCGAGATCACCGCCAACATCGGCGCCAGGTTATAAACAACTTTGTCTACTTTGGCCGGTGTGGGGTCTTCTTTGAAGAAGAGTTTGACGGCATCGGCGGCGGGCTGGAGAACGCCACCTAAAAACTTACGCTCTTTACCGCCTCGCTGCGGGATGGGGATATATCCGGCACGATTGGGGCCGACACGAGCTTGTAAACGAGCCAGGAATTTTCGTTCCAACAATGTTGTGTAAGCGAAACCGGTAATGACGACCAACGACACGATGAAGCCGACGATCACGGCACGCAGGGCTACTTGACCAGGAGTCATGCGAGTTCCCCTTCTTTTTCTAGTTTGCTAATTTGGGCCACGGCCGTTCCCGCAAAGTAAGGCACGCCACGCAGCAAAACCAAACCGGCAGGCGCTTTATCACTTAGGTGGGCTTGTGCCGTCACGGCCGTTTCCCCCACTATCACTTGAACCATATCGCCGGCAGCAATGGATGGGTTGGCATCAGTCGGGTTGATAACGGCCGTTGGCTGCGCCAGGCGCGGCGCTAAAACATCCGAATGATTGATAATGGTACCCGGCGTGTACAAAGCGGCAGTGTGGATGACCGTTAAGCCTTCTGCAGAAGCAACGGCCGTATCCGGTACATCAAACGCCATCACCTCAGCCGATTCCGCTGCCGCCGCCCACTGTTGGCCCAGGCCAGCCCGGTTGTCGTAAGCCGTACCGCCATAGTACAAATCCTCGCCGCCGACCACCGGCCATTGTTCTTCTACCTTAGCCAGCGAACGGTAATCCATGCCTTTGTACTGGGGCACAGCGTTGGCGATATCACGGAAGATCAGGCTGGCCGCAAAAGCCGGTTTGCCCAACCCCACCCGTTCGCCAATTTCGGCCAGAATCTGCCAGTCAGCTTTGCTGTCGCCCACCGGTTGGATGACCGGGTAATAACGCTGAACACGACGCTCGCCGTTGGTATAGGTACCTTCCCGTTCCGCCCAGCTTTGGGCCGGTAGAACGACGTCGGCGAGTACGGCCGTTTCCGTCAAAAACAACTCCTGCACCACCAGGAAATCCAACCCACCGCGACCGGCCATCAAACCGTCACCGACCGGGTCCGCACCCATGACGCACAACGCTTTCACGTCGCCATTGGCCGCACCGGCATAAATCGCCGCCGCATCCAAACCAGCATCAACCGTTTTGTACCCGGGGCCAAACGCCGGATGGACGCCCATATCCCAGGCCCCCTGCGTGTTGTTGTGCGGCCAGACCGGGACGAGGCCGTTATTGGGCTTACCGGCGTGGCCGTCGCCATTCTTCAGCAAGAGCAGATTGGCCAGCAGCCGGGCGATGGCGTCAGTTTCTTCGTAGGTCACGCCTTCGCTGCCGTAAAAAGCGACAAAATGATTGGCTTTGGCAATGGCTTCGGCCGCATTAGCCAGGGCATCGCCATTGGTTTCTGTTTCCACCTTGGCCAGGTTGACCAGTTGGCGCACTGTGGGCACTGCCTGCCCTGCCGGGTAATGGCGGACATGTGTGGCATATTTATCCAGGCGAGTCGTGCGGGCATTGAGGACGACCAGCGCCGCACCCCGTTCGGCGGCCTGTTTCACACGCAGCCACCAGACCGGCGCCGATTCGTGTAAATCACTGGCCACCACAATAATGGCATCGCCGGCACCTAAATCCAGCAAATTACTACCGCTGCTCAGGCCGACTTTGGCGACCACGTCGCCACCGCCCAATCTTCGATTAGCCAGGTCAATATTGCTGCTGCCCAACCCCTGACGGAACAGTTTCTGAAACTGGAACAGGTCTTCGTTGCTCAACCGGTCGCCGCTGATACCGGCAACGGCCGTTTTATAATGCTGCAGCTTCCCGGCCACCAAATCCAGCGCCTCCTGCCAGCTCGCTTCCACCAACTCGCCGTTTTTGCGGATGAGGGGTTTGGTTAAACGGCCGTCCGCATCGGCAAAATGATGGCTAAAGCGGCCCTTGTCGCAAATCCAGATTTCATTGACTGCTTCATTCTGGCGCGGCATCACCCGCTTGATAACGTTGCGGCCGCCGCTCTTGGCTTCACGCCGCGTACTCATCGTCGTGTTGCACCCCACCGGACACTGCGCGCACAGGCTTGCCGCCGGAGTCATCTCCCACGGCCGTGCCCCAAAGCGAAAATCAGCCGAAGTCAACGCCCCCACCGGGCAAATATCGGTCGTGTTACCGCTCCAGTAGCTGTTAAACCCAGGATCGGAGAAAGTCACAATTTCGGTAAGCCGTCCCCGATTGTGGAATCGAATCACCGGATCATCAACCACTTCTTCCTGGAAGCGGATGCAGCGGGCACACTGGATGCAGCGTTCCTGATCCAGATAGATCAAGTCACCCAGAGGCACGTGCTTGTTTAGCTTCAGCTTGTCGTCGAAATGCATCCGGCTGGCGCCAGCGCCGTGCGCCATCGTCAGGTTTTGCAGCGGGCACTCGCCGCCCTTGTCACAAATCGGGCAGTCCAACGGATGGCTGCTCAACAAGAATTCCACGGTAGCCTGCTGCGCGTTCTTAACCACGTCGGTGGTCGTGCGCACGACAGCGCCTTCACTCACCGGCACCGTGCAAGCAGTCTGCAAACCGCGGAAGCTCAATTGGGGGTCGCCATTCTCGTCCAGTTGCAGTTCACCCGTAGCCCGGTCGCGGATCGGATAGCCGATTTCCACCAGGCACATGCGGCACATGCCCACCGGAGCCATCTTGGGATGGTAGCAAAAGACGGGAATATCGGTTCCCATTTTCTTGGCCGCGTCGACAACCAAGGTTCCTTTAGGAACTTCAACTTTAACGCCGTCAATGGTCAGTTTAATGAGATCGCTCATGCTGATTCTCTTCCAAAATTGTTGTTACGAAGAAAGCACTCTCTCCCAATCTCTGTGTAACCCTGTGCCTTCTCTGTGCAACTCTGTGTTCCTTTTTTATTAGTCAGCGGCAACGGCCGTATCCAACACCGCCGTCCCACTCACCTTCGCCTTATACTCATCCATAAAATGGCGAATCGTCGATAAAACCGGATTAATGGCAAATTCACCCAGCGCACACAACGTCTGGCCCTTAATCTGCTTGGCCACACTCTCCAAAACCTCAATGTCACGCTCCGTTCCCCGGCCGTGATAAATGCGCTCCAGCACCCGTTCCATCCAGAACGTCCCTTCGCGGCACGGTGTACATTTTCCGCAGGATTCATGTTTGAAGAAATGAATCATCTTCAACGCCGCCCAGACCATGTCCGTCGTCTCATCCATCACAATCACCGACGCCGACCCCATGACCGAGCCATGTTCGTCCAGCCCTTCAAAAGTCAGCGGTGCATCCAGTGCATCGGCCGTAATCACCGGGCCAGAACCGCCGCTGGGCAGCAGCGCCTTAAACGCCCTGCCGTCCCGCATCCCGCCAGCGATCTCAATCAACTCGCGGTAAGTGGTCCCCAATGGCACTTCATAATTGCCTGGCTTCTCCACATGGCCGCTCATGCACACGATCTTTGGCCCGGTGCTTTTCTCCGTGCCCATGCTCGTATACCATTCTGCCCCATTGACCAAAATCGGGGGCACGTTAGCCATCGTCTCCGTGTTGTTGACCACAGTCGGCTTGCCGTATAACCCTTCAATCGCCGGGAACGGCGGTTTCGACCAGGGTTGACCTCGTTCCCCTTCCAGCGATTTAATCAGCGCCGTCTCTTCGCCGCAAATATACGCACCTCCACCGTAATGGCAGTGGAAATCGCAGCTAAAATCGGTTCCTAGAATGTTTTCACCCAACAAACCATTGGCATAACATTCCAAAATCGCCTCTTCCATCGCATAACCGGCGTCCATAAACTCGCCGCGGAAATAGTTATAAATCTTTTTGGCTCCCACCGCGTAAGCGGCAATCAATGCCCCTTCAATCACCTGGTGCGGATTCTTCTCCGAAAGTTCACGATCCTTAAACGTGCCCGTTTCCGATTCGTCAGTATTGATGATGATGTAAACTTCTTCGACATTCTTGGGAATAAAGCCCCACTTAATACCCGTCGGGAAACCGGCCCCGCCACGACCACGCAAACCCGAAGCTCGCACCACATCAATCACTTCCGACGGCGTCATTTCGGTGACAGCTTTCTTCAACCCTTCATAGCCGCCGTTTTCCCGGTAAACATCCAGCTTGTGAATATTTTCAATGTCTCGGTGACGCAACAAAATATGTGCCATCATTTACCCCGTTGTCTCCAGTTGCCTGTTGCGGGAATTGGAATTCCTGCAACTCTTTCTCAGACGGGTGTCGGGATTTCCAATTCCCGATACATCCATTAGCCTTAAGATTGCTTGGCGTAAGCGGCAATCTTTTCAGCAACTGACTGCTTTTCCCCGCCAGAAGCAGCTTCTTCGCGCAGGTAAGCAATCAATTTGTCAAATTTTTCTTCGTCTAAATGCTCCGCAAATCTCAAATTATACTGAAGCATTGGCGCTCGATCACAAGCCCCTAAACACATAACAGTCTTTATCGTAAATAGGCCGTCATTGGTCGTTCCGTTAACTGGAATATCCAGTTTACGGCAGGCCATCTCTACAAAATCATCGGCCCCGAGCAAGGCACAGGCCAAGTCGTTGCAAATTTCCAGCACGTACTTACCCGTCGGCTCTTCATGGAACAAGGAGTAAAAACCAGCCAGCGAAAGAATGTGGGTCGGGTCCAAGTCCAAAAGGCCGGCCACCTCTTTCATAGCTTCTTCGCTCATGTAACCGTACTCTTTTTGCGCCAGGTGCATGAGCGGCAGCGCAGCCGATTTCTTACTCGGAAAACGGGCTAGAATACCTTGGATTTCCTCTGCGTATTTTTCAGCAATCATAGCTATCTATCAATTTCCCCAAGAACAATATCAATCGAACCGATGATGGCAACCAAATCGGCCATAAACAGCCCCTTAGCCAATTGCGGCAAGGCAGCCAGATTTACAAAGGATGGCGTACGGAAATGAACACGTGCCGGTTTAGGACCGCCATCACCGCGCAAATAGCAGGAAATCTCACCACGCGGCGATTCCACGCTTTGGTACACAAAGCCTTTAGGGGCATTGAACCCTTCTGTCCACAATTTGAAGTGGTGAATGACCGCTTCCATGCTTTGGCCTAACTCTGATCGCGGTGGTGGTACAATTTTGCGGTCATTAATATTCACCGGACCGTCGGGCAAATTGTCCAGCGCCTGCTGAATGATGCGCAGACTCTGCCACATTTCGCCGATGCGCACCCGATACCGCGAGTACACGTCGCCATCTTCACCTAACGGCACGTCGAAATCATAATTCTCGTAGCCGGAGTAAGGCATGGCTTTGCGCACATCGTAGTTCACGCCAGAACCGCGCAAGCTGCCGCCGGTCACCCCCCAGGCCGTGGCATCTTCAGCCGAAATGATGCCAACACCTTTGGTACGTCGCAGGAAAATGGGGTTGTTTTTGAGTAATGCCTCGTAATCAGCCATTTTAGCCGGGAAGAAATCAAGGAAATGGCGCACAGCCGGTTCGAATTCTTCGGGCAAATCGCGCCACAAACCGCCAGGCCGGAAGTAGCTGACCATCATGCGCTGCCCGCCGACCATTTCGTAAAGATCCAACAGATACTCACGTTCGCGGAAGCAGTATAGGAAAACGGACATGGCGGCCAGGTCCAGGGCACTGGTCCCCAACCAAACCAGATGGCTGGAAATACGGGATAGTTCAGCCAAGATCACACGGATTGCCTGGGCACGCGGCGTGGCTTCAACACCTAAAAGTTTTTCTACTGCCAAAATGTAAGCCAAATCATTCGACCAGGGTGACAGATAATCCAAACGATCAGTCATCACCAAGGCTTTGGTGTACGTCTTGGCTTCCATATTCTTTTCAACGCCGGTATGCAAAAAACCGATGTCCGGGGCCAGATTTACAACGGTTTCACCATCCAGTTCCACGAGCAAACGAAGTACGCCATGCGTACTGGGATGCTGTGGCCCCATGCTAAGCAGCATGTTTTCTTCGGCGTTGGTAATTGTCATTCCGGTGCCGACTTTGGCCCGGAGTTCTTCAACTGATAGTTCTTGAATGGAGTCACTAGCAGGCATTAATGTCATAGTGGCCTCTTTAGGTAACGGTTAGCCGGAATTTATTCTTTCGGGTGCGGTTTGCGAGCACCGATCGCTTCCCAATTGAATGAGAATTGCACTTCTTCGTAGCCCAACGGGTAATCTTTGCGCAGCGGGTGTCCCTGCCAATCTTCCGGCAGGAAAAGGCGGCGCAAGCTGGTGTTGTCCTTGAAACGGACACCCATCAAATCCCACACTTCTGTTTCTAGCCAGGTGGCGATTGGCCAGACATCACTCATTGTTTCCGGCCCTTCATCCGGGTCTTCGACCAGGACGCGCAAGCGAAGGGGATATTTATTAGGAATGGAATACAGGTGGTAATTGACGGCAAAGCGGGGAAATTCGGGCAGTAAATCGTCAGCGCAGACGTCGGAGAGGAAGTTGAATTGCAGTTTTTCGTCGTCGCGCAGCAGTTGGCAGACGGCTTTGAGCTTGTCTTTGGCGACAAAGAGGGTTTGTTCGCCGCGGAATTCTTGTGTTTCTTCGATGGCGTTGGGAACGGCCGTGTTAATTCTATCTACAACCAGTTTATCGAAGCTCATTACGCCCAATCCTTTAATTTTTCGCCGCGAATCTTCTCATGCAGCGTCATGAACCCATCAATCAACGCTTCCGGGCGCGGCGGGCAGCCGGCCACATACACATCAACGGGAACAATCTCATCCACACCCTGCACAATGGCGTAATTATTGAAAACACCACCACAAGATGCGCAGTCCCCCATCGCAATGACCCATTTGGGATTAGGCATCTGATCATACAGCCGGCGAATAACGGGCGCCATTTTGCGCGATACACGTCCGGCCACAATCATAAGGTCCGACTGCCGTGGTGACGGCCGATTCAATTCCATGCCAAAACGAGAAGCATCATAATGGGCAGCTTGCGATGACATCATTTCGATGGCACAGCAGGCCAGACCAAACAAAATCGGCCACATGGCATTGGAACGGCCCCAGTTCACCAAATCTTCCAAACGATAGGTGACGACCCCCATGTCGCCCAATTTTTGTTCTATTCCCATTCCAAGACTCCTTTCTTCCATACCCAGGCATCACCCAAAATGAACATAACCATAAAAATCAACATGGCAACCAGGCCGAAATAACCTAGTTTGCGGAAGGTGATGGCCCAAGGGACCAAAAGAATAATATCAACGTCAAAGAGGATAAATAAAACGGCGATGCGATAGAATTTCACCGGCAGGCGGCGCTGTGCCTCGCCAATGGCTGTCATACCTGATTCATACGGTTCCAGGTTGCGTCGGGACGGCCGTTGCGGGCCTAAACTCAACGACAACACGGGAAGTAAAACAGCAAAAAAAATGGAAATTCCGAGCAAAACCGCTATGGGAAGATAGTCAATTAAGATTTGATTGTCCATAGTTGGTTACATCTCTTATGAGGTTATTTGGATTTCTCCTCTGCTCGTGCATTCTATCACAAGCAATATGGTAGAGCAAAAATCCGTTCCGTTAAATTAGCCATGCCGATTCAAACCCTGAACCAGCAAAACAGCACAAATTTCCGACAAAAAAACAAGCCCGACCAAATTGACACTGGTCGGGCCTGAGGCAAACAAAATAAGTTAACTTAGATAATCCCGCAGCGACTTACTGCGGCTGGGATGGCGCAGTTTGCGCAGCGCTTTGGCCTCAATCTGGCGAATCCTTTCCCGCGTCACGCCAAACTCTCTGCCCACTTCTTCCAGCGTATGATCTTTGCCATCATTCAGACCAAAACGCATCTCCAACACTTCACGTTCTCGATCGCTCAAGAAACTGAGAACATTGCGAATTTGTTCGCGCAGAAGTTCCTTTGAAGCAGCGTCTACCGGTTCAACAACACTTTCGTCTTCAATAAAATCGCCCAACTCGGTAGAGTCTTCGTTGTTGCCCACTGGTGTTTCTAACGACATCGGGTCCATAGAAATACGCATGATGTCACGGATTTTGCTAACCGCCTGTTTCCATTTACGATTCAAGACAGGATCAATCGGCGAATCATTTTTCATGGCTTCTTTAATCGTTTCCGATTCTTCCGGTGTCAGATAATCCAGTTCAAGGGCTAACTCTTCTTGTGTAGGTTCGCGGCCCAATTCTTGCACCTGCTCGCGGCGAACGCGCACAATCTTGTTGATGGTTTCAAACATATGCACCGGGATGCGAATCGTTCGGGCCTGATCAGCAATAGCCCGGCTGACGGCCTGGCGAATCCACCAGGTAGCATACGTACTGAATTTAAAGCCTTTGGTGTGGTCAAATTTCTCTACAGCCCGAAGTAAGCCCACGTTGCCTTCTTGAACTAAATCCAACAAATGAATGCCGCGTCCCATGTAGCGTTTGGCAACGCTGACAACGAGGCGCAAATTGGCCCGTGTTAAATTAATCTTGGCTTCTTCGGCCAAATTGTAGATCATAAATTCGTTGTAAGTCAGGGCACGCGGATCTTCGGCCATCCAGTTATAAAATATATCCGAGTCAGGAAGATGCCCTTCCTTTTGGTATGCTTCGGCAACTTGTTTGGCCAATGAGGGGGGCAAAATATACAAAGCCGTAAAAACATCAAAGATATTGTTTGCTAATTCTGTCCATATTTCATCAATTCCCCAACTCCCTTCGTTAAGGTATTGACGCAGGTAAGAGTTTTCGCCGCCACGCCAATCAATTCGCAATTGGGTCGCTTCGTCTACCAAAGCCCCAATGTCAGGCAGCGCTACGTCAATTTCGCCACTGGCGCTGATGACATGGTTCCAACTTGTCAAGAGAGATTCGTAGTTAGCCATTACCGTATGAAAATGGATACCTTCCTCGTCGGCGTCGGATTGGCTGGGATCAACTGCTTCCTTGCTCAGTTGGTCGAGTACGGAAGCGGCGACCAGTTGGGTTGAGAGCCAAATCTCTTGTTCGGCGGCTAAAAGCGGTACTTGCCCAATTTCTTTCAGGTAAGTATGAACCGGATCATCCTCAACCGTTCCGCCGGAGAAAGCGTCTTCAACATCATCCAACGCATTATCAAGATTGGCCAGTAAATGATTATCACCGAGGTCATCAACTGTTTCACCTGAAGCGGAAACTATACGAACACCCATTTTTTGCAGACGTTCATAGAGCATCTCGGCTTGATCATCATCGGCGGTAGCCAATAAGGCTTGCACGT
>JBNKZT010000157.1:0-13544 GCA_050301775.1 Promineifilaceae bacterium (SeqCode) | reverse complement strand
CCTCGCGATCCATTAGATTTGTGATTGGAAAGTCCATGCTTCATATTTTACCCGATCACTTGTACTGAACATGAGCCTAAAAGAAATGTTCCAGCAGAAAAAACGGCCGTTACGCATGTTCGTAACGGCCGTTAGCAAAAGGAAATAGACAGATCATTCAGGCCGTCTGTCTATGGAGGAACAAATTACTCAAGCGCGGCAATCTCCCCGGCAATGAAATCCAGCGACGCCTGTAAATCAACCCGGTAATTGAAGCTGGTAGCCACACATTGGGCATCGCCCCAAGACGTAATACCAACCAAAACTTCCGAACCGTCCTCGTTGGTCCAAAAAGCCGGTCCGCCAGAATCGCCAAAGCAGGTACCGCCATTGCCTTGATTCAGGCTCTGCGACATATGCAGCCAGACCGGCGTCAACGATTTGTACTCCGAGTAAGCCAATTGGCGTTGATCGTAATAGGTAATTTCCGGCGGTGGCCAGGCCAATGTGCCGCCATATCCGACCAGCGTAAACAACGCGCCATCGGCCTTGTTGCGCAGCAGGCCTGCCGCTTTCAGTTCATCCAGGAAATCAACAGTAGGCAGTTGGGCCGGTTCAATATCAGTGACTGATTCCGCCAAAATGAGAACGGCAATGTCGTGCGGGTCGCTGCTGCCCCAGTTAAATTCAGGATGGGTAACGGCCGTTTCCACTTTGTATAAGTTAGCATCGTTCATCGCATCCGGGTCAAAGTTGACATATAGATTCGCCAATTCCACTTCAGTCAACCCTTCAGTGCAGTGACTGGCCGTGAGGAAGACCCGTTCATGTACCAACGTCCCGCTGCACGTCTGCCACAGGCCGTAATCGGGATAATCGATGATCATCGCCCCCACATTATGATGCTCGAAATCTAGCCCTCCCCAGGTAATAGCGCCGGCCGGAATGATAGTGATAGCTAATAAAACAATTAACAACAAAACAATCCACGTAACACGTTTCATTTTTCCACGCTCCTTTTTGACAAACAGACAATCAATCAATAAAGGAAACGGCTGTATCAACAAAAGCGTACCGTCACACAAAAACAGTGCAACAACGACCCATAGTTGATGACCGAACGGGCTGTGATTAATGCGAATTGGGTGGCTCCCACTGCCGTTTCCACAAGCTGACTATAGAATAACATGGAAACGGCCGTGTTGTAAAATAATTCCCCCAAAATGGGTGCGCGGAGTTTTTGTTGACGATCGGCAAATCGCCGGCAAATCGCCAGCCAGGGAATGAATTCCCAGGCTGCTATAAAAAGTACGCTGAAGCGCACTGAAGTCGGCGTTGGCGATTATCTTGAACGCGCTTTCAGCGCGTTTTTTGTCTCAGCCTCCGAATTCCATTCGGAGGAAAGGGCCGTCAACAAAAGTTCCGCGCACACCCCCAAAATCCAATACCGTCCCCATTGCCAATTCAGAACGGATACGTCACAATAAAAGGAATTCGAACCACCAAACACGGAGACAACATGAAAAAACAAACCATTCGCATTATCGGCGCACCGATGGACTTAGGCCAAAACCGGCGCGGCGTAGACATGGGACCCAGCGCCGCCCGCTATGCCGGCCTGCAAGCCCGCCTGGAACAGTTGGGGCACACGGTTCACGACGCCGGTAACATTCACGTGCCCAACCCTGAGGAAGATGCCGCCGATGGAACAGGGAAACGGTTAACGGCCGTAACCGCCGCCTGCCAAACCATCTACGAAATGGGAACCAAATGTGTCAATCAGGGGGATTTCGCCATCTACCTGGGCGGCGACCACAGTATCAGTATCGGTTCCATCGCTGCCGCTGCTGCCGCTCGGCCCGAAGGCCCTATCGGTGTCATCTGGATCGATGCCCATGCCGACTTCAACACCCCCCAATCCTCGCCCAGCGGCAATATTCATGGCATGCCCGTCGCCGCCCTCATCGGCGAAGGGGCCGACGAATTGGTCAACGTCGGCTATGTCGGTCCTAAAATCCAACCGGCCCATATCGTCCAAATCGGTATCCGCGACCTGGACTCGGCCGAACGGGAGCGGCTGGCCCACAGCGGCATCAGCGTCTTCACGATGCGCCACCTGGACGAATTGGGGATGGCTGCCATCGCCCGGCAGGCGCTGGACCGGCTGCGTCACCTCAAACACATCCACGTCAGCCTGGACATGGACAGCCTGGACCCGGACGAAGCGCCCGGCGTAGGCACACCCGTTCCCGGTGGACTCAGTTATCGTGAAGCTCATTTGTTGATGGAAATATTGGGGGATAACGGCCGTGTTCAATCCCTTGACATCGTGGAAATCAATCCGATCCTGGACGACAGGAACAAAACCGCCGAACTGGCTGTCGAATTAGCGGCTTCTTTGCTCGGCCAGCGCATACTCTAATAATTCGTGCAGTGTATTGACCAATCCATCCAACCCCGACGGCTTGATGAGATACCGATCAGCCCCGGCCCGCAGCCCATCTTCAACCGCCTGAGGATGGGCCTTACCGCTCAACATCACCACCGGCAGCGCATTCGTCTCCGGCACTTGACGCAGCAGCCGGCACAATGTAATACCATCCATATTAGGCATCATCACATCTAAAACCACAACATGTGGTAGCTGCTGTCGAATTTTTTGTAAAGCCACCAAACCATCCTCAGCTTCATCGGTGGCAAACCCATTAATTTGCAGCAGCACACACAACATCTCTCGAATTTCTTGATCATCATCCACAACCAAAACCAGACGACTCATGGTTCATCCTCTTCCAGCAATCGGAAACCAACTCACCAGTGTTTCGCGGCATCCCTTATTGTTGGCTTATTTAGGCCGCGAAACACTAAAAATCTGACAGGTCTCAACTGACATTTTTGTTGAAAACATTTCCGGGAAAGACGTGCCAGGATTATTATTCGCTTCTTATAGTGGCAGCCACCTTACAGATGGGCCACGTTACCAGTTGGGTACTGCTCTGGTCGGAGACCTTACCATGTTAATAAACCGGTCTTACAAATTTTATTAAGCTGTGCTTGCTGGAAAGCAAAACGCCGCTGGCGCGGCGCTTTGCAGGAGAAGAAAGAGGAGGAAAAATGTTTAAGCATTACGTTATGCTTAGTTAATATCCAATATAAGCAGAAATTCTTACAGCAGCACTTACATCCGATTTTTACATGCGAAACCACCCAATTTCCGCTATGATCACCGCATTCATTCAAAAGTGACAGCCACTTATAAACCGACTTGGTTATACTAACACTCCTGGAAAAAGTGACTGTCACCTGAAAAGCAGGACTTCGATGAACAATGACAAAACCCTCACCCCCTTTTTCAATCCTCAAGGCGTCGTCATTATTGGCGCATCACAAAATCCGACCAAGTTAGGCTTTGGCATTGCCCGCAACCTGGTGCAAAGCGGTTACATAGGCGCTGTCCACTTCGTCAGTCCCAAGGGCGGCACGCTGCTGGAACGGCCGATTTACACCACCCTCGCTGCCGTCCCTGACCCGGTTGACCAGGCCGTCATCCTCATTCCCGCCCCTCTCGTCCCGCAAACGCTGGCCGAATGCGGGCAGCGGGGCATCCGGACCGCCATCATCGCCTCTGGCGGTTTCCGCGAAGTTGGGCAAGAAGGCGCTAAATTGGAAGAGGAATGTTTGCGCGTGGCCCAGGAACACAGCATCCGGCTCATCGGTCCCAACTGCATCGGCATTTTGGACAATCACCTGCCGCTGGACACGACCTTCCTGCCGCCACCCCGCCTGCCTTCGGGCGACATCGCTTTCCTCTCTCACTCAGGCGCGATTTGCGCCGCCGTAGGTGACTGGGCACGGGGCCAGGGCTTTGGCTTTTCGCGGCTGGTCAGCCTGGGCAACCAGGCCGACGTGCAGGAGACGGATTTGCTACCCTTGATGGCGTCCGATCCGCACACGAAGGTGATTGCGCTTTATATGGAGGGGGTGAGAAACGGCCGTGCCTTCATCCACGCCGCCCAGCAAGCTGCCAGACAAAAACCAATCCTGGCTCTCAAAGTTGGCCGTTCGGCCGGCGGGCAGAAAGCCGCCGCCTCGCACACCGGCGCACTGGCCGGGTCTGAATCGGCCTACAACGCTGCTTTCCGCCGGGCCGGCGTCATCCGCGCCATCAATACGGAAGAAATGTTCGACTGGGCCAAAGCATTGGCCTGGTGTCCCTTACCCCAAGGTCGTCGCGTTGCCATTTTGACCAATGCTGGCGGCCCCGGCGTTACTGCCGCCGACGCGCTAGAAGCTAACGGGCTGATGCTAGCTGAATTTCAGCCGAAAACCCACCAATCGTTAGAAAAGATGCTGCCGCCGGCGGCCAGCATCCACAATCCGGTGGACATGCTGGCCAGCGCCACACCGGAGCAGTACGCCGCCTGTTTGCAGCTTGCCCTGGATGATCCCGGCGTGGACAGTGCGATGCTCATCATCCCGCCGCCGCCGATGTTTGCGACGGGCGCCGTGGCGCGAGCGGTCATCCCCGTCATCTACACGGCGACGAAGCCGGTGGTCGTGGCTTTGATGGGCAGCATGATGATTCAGGAGGCGGTGGCCCATTTTCGTGCGGCGCAGGTGCCGGAGTACCGCTTCCCGGAGCGGGCAGCGGCGGCGCTGGCTGTGTTGTCACAGCGAGCGGAATGGTTGGAACGGCCGTTGCCCGAACCCATCCTGGTAAATGACGTGGATAAAGAGACTGTGCATGCCGTCCTGCAAACGGAACGTTCGCACTCCCAGGCAGCAGACAAGCTGTCTGCGCTCCCGCAAAGCGATTTACACGCGATTTTGACGGCTTACGGCATCCCAGTGCCGCCCATCAAACTGGCCCGCACAACCGAAGAAGCGGCTCAGGCAGCGCGAGAGATAGGCTTTCCAGTGGCCTTGAAGGTGGCGTCGCCGGACATCAGCCACAAATCAGACGTGGGCGGCGTGCGGCTCAATCTGGCCGATGAAGAGGCGGTGGCGACGGCGTTCAGCGAGATGATGACCGGCATTCGGGCATCGTTCCCGGAGGTGGAGATTGACGGCGTGGATGTGCAGCCGATGATTGCCGACGGGCAGGAAGTGATCGTCGGGGTGGTGCGCGACCCGCAGTTTGGGCCGGTATTAATGTTTGGCTCTGGTGGTGTCGAGGTGGAGGGGTTGAAAGATATTGCCTTTGCGCTGGCGCCCATCACCCGACAGGAAGCAAAAGAAATGCTGCAATCGACCTGGGCGGGACGCAAATTGGCCGGTTATCGGCAAATTGAGGCGGGGGATGAAACGGCCGTTCTCAACATCCTCATCCGCCTGGGCCAACTGGCCGCCGATTTCCCGCAGATAGCCGAAATCGAGATCAACCCGGTGCGCGTGTTGGGGAAAGGGGCGTGGGCGGTTGATGTAAGAGGAAGAACTTAAACGCAGAGACGCGGAGACGCGGAGATCGCTGAGAAAATCCTTACAAAATTCCGCGTCCTTTGCGCCTCTGCGGTTCGTCTATTCGTTAATCTGGATGAAGTCTACCGCTACCCAGCCTTCGTTGCCACCGGGGGCGCGGACTTGCTGCCATTGGAAGTCATCAGCAGTTTGCTGGCCGGGCAGAACGGTAAGGATCGTGCCGTTGAGCACCCATTCAAGCTGTTCGCCGGTGGTACTGGGCGTGCCCCGTAACCAAACGCCAACTTCGCTGGTGACAACGGCCGTTACCGGGGCGGCAGTCGGCGGTTCTTCGGTCGGTTCTGGCGAAGGCTCAATCGTTGGCGTTTCGGTGGGGGCAATCGTAGCGCTGACCGGAGTTGGGATAAGTGTGGTGGCCGTGGGAGAGGGAACGGCCGTGTCCGGAACATCCGTACCGACCTCTAGCACAGCTGTCGGTTCCGGCACTGGTTCGCCAATCGCGCCCGTCGGGCGGGAACTTAAGCCATACACACCCAACATAATCAAGCCCAGGAAGACGAAGGCAATGCCGCGGGCGATGTCAATTTTCATCGAGCGGGCGGCTTCCACCTGCCCCACGCCATACGTCTCTTTGGTGGAGAGAGAACGGGCGCGCAGCCCGCGCCCGACAAAATACAAGGCTGCCACAATGCTTATTGCCATGAAAGCCAGGATGATGGTATTGAGTACGGCCGTCACATGACCTCCTTAAACGCATCCATAAGTCCATACTTTAGCAAGCGATTTCCGCTTTGGCAAGTTAATGCAAAGTCGGGATTGAGGATTTGGCGATTTTTCCTAACACTTCTATTCAATTAGCATCTGCAATTGCTCATTTAGCTGCGACTTTTCGATGAGGCTGGCCGATTGGTATAGTTGGCTGAATTGGGGCAGATTAAGCTGCTGAATAACGGCCGTTCCGGCCACATTGGATGGCAGCAATGCGTGAAACCGTCCCATTTCCAGCCGATTGGCCGTGATCTGGATGATGCTTCGGGCCGCTTTTTGGGCCAGTTCGGCATCCCAGGCAGGTAAATTGGTGATGGTCGGACGCAGGCGCAGGCAATATTCGTTGATTGATTCGGCCGCAAGCTGGTTAAAACGGAGAACGGCCGTTAACAATTCGCCCCACACCGTGCCCCAAAAATGGAACAATATCAGCCCCTTCTCATCTAGCAAGAATGGCATTTGCCCTGGCTCAATGCCCAATGAGCGAGCAACCGTTTGGGTTACATCGAACGGAATAGCCGGATACGCCTTGCTGAAGCGCAGCACCTCATCCACTTCGACCTGTTTGGCTGGCGCCAGGCCAAAACGGTATCTATCACGCCATACGACCACCATCGGCTGGCCGCCAAACAAAACAACGGTTCCCTTGTCGGCCATCCGCTCTGTTTGGGCCAATACTTTGCCGGTGTAGGCATCAACGGCCGTTGCCGCCAACAGTTCGCCACCGATATTGCTGTAAATTTCATGGCGATCCAGCAATTCTTGTAATTCCGGGCCTGGTTTCCATTCCCCCAGGCGGCCAGATTGCAAATAATCGGCAAAGGTCAACTGAGACATAATCTGGCGAATATCGTCGCTGCTAACGCTGGCCGGGGCAATGCGCCGCACATCAGCCAGCCGAATCGCACCGGTAGGGCTTTGCTTAATCAGGCTAAAAATCTGCTGCACCAACACCGAAGGGCGAAAAGCAGCAGATTGATGATTGACGATTGATGATTGACGATTGGAAAAATTTGATTCCTCGTTGGCCAGGGTGAGAAGCGCCTCAAAACGCGCCCACTCCCCAGGCGATTTGGGCATACATAAAACGCGGGTATGCGCTGTGCGCCGTCCGCCACGACCGATTCGCTGCAAAAAAGAGGTCAGTGTATAGGGTGCGCCGAGCAGGACCACATCATCGACGCTGCCAATGTCGATACCTAGTTCCAGCGTGGCCGTGGTGACGCACACGGCGACAGCGGCAGCGGCAAAGCGCGTTTCCACATCCTGGCGCATTTTGCCATCTAAATTGCTGTAATGGACAAAAATTTCGGCGTGATGGGGGAGATGTTGGCGCAGGTAAACGGCCGTTTGTTCCACCTCGGTCCGCGAATTGCAAAAGAGCAGCGACTTTTGCGAAGCCCGCTGCGCCAATGCCTGGACTAATTCCGTCAAATCATATAACGGCAGCACCTCGGCCACAATTTCCCGGCCGCCGCCGACATTGATGATAACGCCATCGTGGAGATAACGTTTGGCCACCCCGTCGGGATCAGGGATGGTAGCTGAGAGGGCGACACGCTGCATCGGCGGCGTCTGTGGCTGCTCATAATGACGGATATATTCGATGCGCGGCAGCAGACAGCGCAAATGGTCGCCGCGCGGCGTATTGTCAAACAGATGAATTTCGTCGAGGACGATGGCTTGCAAACCAACAAAAAGCCTGGGCACGCGGGTCAGCAAGCTGTCGGTCGATTCGGGGGTGGTGATGAGGATAGTAGACGGCCGTTGCGCATCAACCCCCACAGTATCTCCCGTTTTCATACCAACTGAGATGTCCACCGCAGCCAACGCCGGCTGGATGCGCTCGTATAAATCACGCACCAGCGCGCGTGTGGGACAGATGTAGAGAATCGCCAGCCCAGGTTGCCGCAGTGAGTGCCAATACCGTTCAACCAGGGGGGCGATGATCGCCTCGGTTTTGCCGGAAGCGGTGGCGGCAATGGCTAACACATCGTGCCCATCCAGGATAGGGGGAATCGCTTGTTGTTGAATAGGGGTGAAACGGCCGTGCTGTCTGAAAAACAGCGGCCAGGTATGCGGAATCCGAGATTTTACTTCAGATGGAGAGAGCATCAGGTCAACTTTGCCCTCAAACTTCAATCATAATGGAATCGACAGGCAAGAACGCGGATTTTGTCATCTAAAACTTCATAAACCAAACGATGCTCACGATCAATTCGCCGTGACCAAAGACCTTTCAATTCATGTTTCAACGGTTCTGGCTTTCCCAATCCCTCAAAAGGCGTTTTCTGAATGTTTTCAATAAGCCTCATGATACGTAAAGCAGTTTTTCGGTTTTGCTGAACCCACCATGTTAAATCTTCAAATGCGCTCGGCTCAAATTCCAAGTTTCTCACGTACCGCCTCGTAAGGGATTCCTTCACCACTTTCACGAGCGGTCAGAAGCCGATCTTTCATCTTGTTGCTGCTCAGTAAATAGGCTGTTTCATCTTCTTGTTTCCCGACGATTTCCTCAACAAGATGATAAATCAGGTCGAATTGGTGAGGCGATAAACTATCGATCCAGCTATAGAGCTGCGTTCGTTCTTTCGTAATTGGTTGTGTACTCATGCAAATCCTCAAATATCGAACTCTTCAAAATAGTTTATCAGTAATGCTTGGACCATGTCAACGAATTTGTAACCGTTCACCCTCCCCGTAGGTTGAGCCTGTCGAAACCGTGCCCCCTTCGACAAGCTCAGGGGGCGGGGAGTGAATGATTACAAGAATTTACTCAAGGCCACATTTGTCACTCGCGAACCAACTACCGAACTTGCTGGCGCAGTTCATCCAGCAGTACAGCGACATCGTAGTCGGGGTAGAGATAAAGGAGATCGTATAGTTCAACAGCTAACCGGACAACACTGCGCATGGAGAGACGGCCGTTTCTCACCCCCATCGCCAAATGTTCCGCCGCCCCACGCCGGATTTGTCCCTGCCGCTCCGTCGGTTCATAGGCATAGGCCTGGACATGATAATCCAAAACCCGCTGCAAAAAACCGCCAACTTCTTGCGGCGTCACCTCCGGGTCAAGCAAGAAAATCTGGTCATCGGTCAACCAATCCTGCAAAGGCATCCGGTTATCGCTGCGTGTCACCGTAAACAAGAAAAAGAGCGATTGCCCCGCATCATAGGCTATCGGATACTCCCGGTAACGGTGCTGAGGAAACTGCGCTTCGTCGATTTTGTCTTGCTGGCCGCGCAGGGCGGCGTAAATCATGGCCTGGAAGAAGAGGCTGGCTTTGGGGCGTTGATACGGCCGTAACAACGAATAACTCTCCGCCTCATCCACCAACACACAAAGGCCGCTGTAATTACCCAGCCGCGCCAAAGTGCTGATACCGGTAAACAAATAAGCGATCTGCCGCGCATTGTGGCCGATTTTGTAGATGGATGGGAACTTGATGCCGCGCGGCATAGCCCTATTCATCAGCTTAACGCGCCGGCCACCCATCAACCAGTCCAGCCACGCTTTGCGCTGGCGGGATGAGGCAGTGCTGGAAATGGCCAGCAAGCCAATCACCAAGGGATCAAGCTCTGCAGGAGACAGATCCCGCAGTTTGGGGAAGATGTGATCCAGATCGGCCGTTTTTTCCAAAAGCGGTGCTAATCCCTGCTCATCCGTATCCGGGTAGCGCAAATGGCGCATCGCCTCACGGTAAATATCAAAAGAACGATGCGGTGGTAGTTCCAGTAAATCCAGACTGACAGTGGCCACCAGGAAATTGCGCGTTAACGCTTCCTGCGCCGTCAATTCAACCATGTGGCTCTTGCCATAACCATATTCACCCACAACGGCCCGAACTGAGCCGCCCTGTTGATGCGCCTGATTGAGGCCACGCCCAATGCTTTCCCGTTCTGGCTGCAGATTAATCGTTAATTCAGTGACATGCTGGGCTGGCGCAATTCCCAACCGCAAAGATTCAATAAATTGACGCGCTTCCATCTGCGTTTTGTGCATTGGCGGCGGCGGCTGGTAGGTGATGGCATAAGCGACCTGAGGTTCGGCCAGCATTGGGCCATCGGCCACAAATTCGGAGCGGGGGCGGCGAAAGCGCAGCCCATTCTCAAACCGTACCATCCATTCCAGACCATTGCGATAGAGGGCCACCACCTGGCCGGGGCCAAACTGCGGATGTTTTACTTGTTCTCCAATCATATTTTCTGATAACTTCGCATTTAGTAAGGCGGCGTTTCACCGCCGGATAGTTCGTCTATTTGGCCGCGCAGGATGGCCTGGGCCTCTTCTTCAGTGATGAGGTGTTCTTCGCCATATTGCTGGCGGGAGAGTTCGGTAACGAAGGATTTGACAAAAAGGCGGCGGTGGCTGACATCCAGGAAAACATCGCGCGCGACGTTGGCCAGAATGACAGCATTGGCTTGTTGGGTTTTATGGTCGAGTTGGGCATCAAAAGCGATTTCGTGGATCGGAATCAGCTTATCGGCAATAGCCATCATCAAATCATCCTCGTTCAGGTCGAGATGCTCCAGGCTGATGATGGGGCTGAAATGGTTGGCCCGGCTGAACCGGCCGGGAGCGCGCACCCGCTGCTGCAAGGCCGGATATTTGGGCACGATGTCGTTGATGAATTGGGGCGGCACGGCGTAAACAAACATGGCGCCGGGCAAATCTTCACGGGTGCGGTCGATAACTTCACGCAGGGTATCGGTAGCCAGCTTTTCGGCCTTGCCGCCCACGGAGGCCATCCGGTCTACTTCGTCGAACAACAGGATGAGGCCGCTGTAGGAGAGGGCGCGGATGATTTGGCACAGGGAGCGCAGCATACGGAAGGCGTTGGTGCGGAATATTTTGCCGGTCACACCTACTTCACGCAAGACTTTGGTGTCGGTTGGGCTGGTGTTTTCGCCCATCAGCCAGCGGGAAAGGGAGTCGAGTCTGTCCTCCTGTTGGCGAATGAGGGCGTCGAAATAGGCGAGAACGGCCGTTTGGTAAGCCGGACTGTCTACGGTGGCCATCTCCAACGTATCGACCAGTCCCCGGTAAAGCGGATTGCTCAGCGTATCCAGGTCAAGTTCGCTGCCGGTCACTCGTTCCAGCGTCCCTTCCAAAAAGCGTATCAGCCCTCTTTCGTCGCTGACGCCTTCGGCTGGTTCATGCCAGATGAGGTTGTTGGCCACCGCCTGATAGACCAGCTTTTGGTCATTGTACGGTGTTTCAACCGGACTGAGGTCTACTTTGACCACGGCAAAGTTGCGTTCCCAGGCGATGTCACGCAGGCAGTAAAGAAAGTGGGACTTACCAGCGCCATAATCGCCCACAACCATTTTGTAGGCCGCTCCACCGTCTTGCAGGTAAGAAGAAAGGTAGAATTCATCAAGGGCATCCAACAATGATTGGTTGCCGACGTTAAAAAATTGGATGCCGTCGGTTGGTGGTGTGCCAAAGCTGCCTAGTGTCTCGATAATTTTGCGGGCCAGCGGACGGGGGATGTTTGGTTGGCTCATAACAGTCAATTACTCAAAGGTGATGTCGCTGTAATATTGGCCCTCAACGGCCGTTTCCGGCAGCCAGATACTGCGATTGCTTTGTTCGGTCTGGCTTTTGGTAGCGACACCCAGGCTAAAGGGGACAGCACCCTGTTCATGAAGCAGCGCCAGATCGCGCACAAAGAGGGGGCGCTCATAATCTTTGAATGTGCTGCGTGAGGGCGCATTCCAGAAGCGGGCAGTCTGGCGATTGAGGGTTAGCTGGCTGTACACTTCGACCAGATTAACGCGTCCGCCACCCGGTTTTGACTTGCGCTTGGCTAAACAGTCTGTCCATGCTTTTTGCAGCTCGTCAACCAACTTATCAGCCTCAACAGTGCGGTTGACGATGCGTTTAACCTGTTGGTCATATGCTTTGAGGATGCCGGTAAGGGAGAGGGGAATGGGTCGGGTGAGCGGCTCTTTGCCGTAAAGCCATTGCCCTTTTCGGGCGGCGATGTCTATTTTGAGGGTTAGCAGGCCAACGGTAAGGGTGGGTGGACGGCCGTTTACCGTTTCACCCCGCGCCGCAAATTCATCCCGTAAATCTTTAGCAAAATCATAGGCCAGATCGTCCAGGGCCGATTGGGTCACGGCGGCAAAGGAGGCAACGGCCGCAGCCAATGTCTCGCTTTCTACCTCAGCCGCCGCCAATTCCAGCTTGGTTAATGCTTTGTGCATAGGGAGGGCGTCGGCTTTTTCTGCATTGGCCAGATTAACGGCCGTTCGCAGCGCCCCCATAACGGTGCGCATGGCCTTGAATTGGGGGTCCAGCTCCTGTTGAGCCGCCTGTAACTGGGCTAAAACATCTTCCATGTATCCACCTCTTTATCTAAAATTGCTCAAATGATGCTTTTGGCAGGCGTTGAATCGTCACCAAAATAAGCTGCTAAATTTTAGGGGGAATTAGGGTTCTCGACAAGTGTCATTATGAGGATGGGGGATACGGCCGTCACATGACTTCTTTAACATCCAACCTTTAGCAAGTATTTTCGCTTTGGCAAGTTTATTCACCTTCAGACAGACCAACTTATGCTACAATTTCTATAATTGATACGATGTCGGCCAAATTTTTACGCACTTCAGAGATCGCCAGCGCGGTTGGCGTTCATCCCAACACTGTCCGCCTTTATGAGGAATGGGGGTTTCTGCCGCCTATCCCGCGCAGTCCGAGCGGCTACCGCCGGTTTACGGCCGTTCACCTGGCGCAAATGAAACTGGCCCGCATCGCCCTGCAATGGCCTTATCCCGGCGGAAAGGATGTGGTCGTTGATTTGATCAAACAGGCGGCAGCCGGCAATCTGGGTGATGCGCTGGAGCTGGCTTACCGGTTTCTGGCGCAGGTACAGGCCGAACAGGCTCAGGCAGAAACGGCCGTTGCCTTCCTGGAACAGTGGGCGCAGGGGCAAATGGTGGATACGACGGAACGGCCGTTACAAATCGGCCAGGCTGCGGCAAAGTTAGCCGTATCGGCCGACATGCTGCGCAACTGGGAGAGGAACGGCCTTCTCACCGTGGCCCGCCACCCCCAAAACGGTTACCGGCTGTACGGCGCGCCGGAAATCGGCCGGATTCGCGTCATTCGCATGCTGCGCCAGGCCGGTTACAGCATGATGGCCATTTTGCGGATGCTGCGCCAGTTCGACGCTGGTGACACAAAAAACCTGCGCCAGGCGCTGGACACGCCCGACCCTGAAGAAGACATCTACTACGTCTCCGACAATTGGCTGACGACGCTGGCCAAGGCCGAACAACGGGCGCAGGCCATCATCCGGCAGATCAATACCATGATCGAAAACGGCGCCACTTCAAAGTAACGTTTCCCTAACCCTCCAATTGTTTACTAAGGT
>JBNKZT010000156.1:0-13640 GCA_050301775.1 Promineifilaceae bacterium (SeqCode) | reverse complement strand
CCCATTTTCTTCATCATTTCCGTCGCTCTGTTCAACAGCAGCCGCCCCGGTATTTTGAGCATCATCATCTTGTTCATCGTAGGCGGTTACTTGCTGTCACGAGTCGATGTGGCCGAAGGACGAAGGGCCGCACAAGCTAAGGAAGCACAGGTAGCGATGAGTGCTGAGGGATGAGGACTGAGGATTTAACCACAACAAACTCAAAAATAAGTTATAATAATGACACCTTGATCATTTCTAGCTTTTTCAGGTAATTCATGTTTATTAGCAGATTAGATTGGGATGATTATCGTATTGAGCATATTGCCCTACATGATGTTGAACCTGACGAAGTCTGGCAAGTATGCGAAGATACATTGCATTTGGCCCGTCGCCAAGGGCAAAACCGTTATCGACTTTATGGGTAAACAGTTAACGGCCGTTACCTATTAATCGTTTTAGAGAAGGTCGAAGAGACAGTTTATAAACCTATTACAGCACGAGACATGACGGCCAACGAGAAACAGAATTTCAGGAAACTACGAAGAAAATAAACGAATTACAAATACCAGAATTTACATCCTACGAAGAAGAAGTGGAATTTTGGGATAACGTTGACACGGCCGATTTTATGGAAGATGATGGCGAGTGGTTTCGCTTTGAAACGCCTACCCGACGCGCCATTCAGGTCGCTATTCTCCCCGAAGTCGCCGATGCACTCATTCAACGCGCCCGCGCCCAAAGGGTATCGGTAGAGACGTTGGCCAATGTTCTTTTACTTGAAAGCATGAGAGCATCTACCCCCTGATCGCTTTAGTCCATACCATGATTAGTAGACAAGATTAAAAAAGTCGCAATCTCGAAAGTTGCGACTTTTTATGGTTCTTTGAGGAATTGTGTGGGCGGGGTTGTTCTTGAACCGGACGTATCAAAAGCTTTCCCGACTAAGGAAGCAGTTAATGAAGCTTTGCGATTGGTCATGGAAATGACTAAGATTTCCAACAAGTATCAAAAGGAAGCTGCGTCAACTTAGGTTTTATTGGTTTTGCGCCAGGTAAGGCTTTTAAGTGTTCAGGGCGGATTTTTGACCCACCCTTTTTTTTTGTGAAAATAGGACACAAGAAATAGAATTTTTTTGAGGCTCTTTGAGCTTTTACGGGGTAAAGGTTCGGGAATTGGAATTCCCGAACCATAATGGGGGTGTGTATCGGGAATTCCAATTCCCGATACGATTTCTGCAAAGAGTCGCTTTTGAAGGGGTTGGCAATGTTGACGAAGCGGAAGTTATTTTTAACGATAGTTGTGTTGAGTTTGGTGTTGGGGGTGGCAGCTTGTGGCGGCCAGCAACCGTACCTGGAAACCTTCGACTCGCCGGGTGACTGGCGCACCGGCGATGATATTGATGTTGAAGGGGATGTTCGGGACGGCGTGTTTGATCTACTGGTGAAGGCGGATGATTTACTCATCTGGACGACGGCCGGTAAGGAGTTTAGCGACGGCGTCTATGAGGTGGAAGCGACGCAAATCGACGGGCCGTTGGATAATGGCTACGGGATGCTATTCCGGGTCAATGATGAGACGGACGATTTTTACCTGTTTGAGATCAGTGGGGACGGGTATGTGTGGATCGGCCGTTACCTGAATGGTGGCGATGACGAGATTACGCCGATTGTGAGTGATTCGTGGTTTGAGAGCACGGCCGTTTCCACCGGTCTCAACGCCACCAACACTCTCAAAGTCGAAGCCGAAAGCGCCAATATCATCTTCTACATCAACGACCAGGAAGTTGGCCGTGTCACCGACGATACATTCAGCAAAGGCGATATTGGGCTGATGGTCCGCACCCTCGGTGCGGGCGGTGTTCACATCCAGTTCGATAACTTCAGCGTCAATCCCATCAAGTAATTGACGATTGACGCTGACAAATCTTTACTTATCCATCTTCAACTCGCCTTAATGTCAGTAGAGTATTCTCGGCCAGGAAATCGGCTTGGGTTGCTTTCTATTCAGCATTTGGAGTATGCTATTCATACTCGCATTGACCTGCTGGAGATTCATGAAACAATGAGGTTTTTCTCTAAAACAAAATTGTAACAACGCTTGCTTACAGGGTATCATGCGCGGGTTCCACAGTCACATCCGAAAAACCATTTTCTGGCGAACTGTTCCATTCCCAGGATTCTTGTATGCAGGGCGGAGGTATGATCTTGTTAGATACAGAGCACAAGAAACAAAAACTGACTGAACAAGTTTACATCAGCACGGCCGAAATTTTACGCGATTACAGTTTAGCCGTGCAGAGCCGCCAGGCCAGTCTGATTGGCCGGCGCGAAGTGATGAGCGGCAAGGCCAAATTCGGCATTTTTGGCGATGGCAAGGAACTGCCCCAAATTGCCTTGGCCAAAGCCTTCCGAAAAGGTGATTTTCGCTCCGGTTACTACCGTGACCAGACCTTTATGCTGGCTCTGGGCACAACGACTATCCAGCAGCTATTTGCCCAACTATATGCCCATACGGACGTCCAGGCTGAACCCAATTCGGCCGGGCGGCAAATGAATGCCCATTTTGCCAGCCGCAGCCTTAACCCCGACGGCAGTTGGAAAGATTTGACACAGATGTTCAACGTCTCGCCGGACATCTCGCCCACCGGGTCGCAAATGCCCCGTTTGGTGGGATTGGGTTACGCTTCGCGCCTGTACCGCGAACTGGACGAACTCAAGTATTTGACCCAGTTTTCGCGGAACGGAGACGAGATTGCCTGGGGTACGATTGGCAACGCCAGCACGGCCGAAGGGATGTTTTGGGAGGCGGTCAACGCCATTGGTGTGCTCCAAGCGCCGGTCATCATCTCTATTTGGGATGACGGTTATGGCATTTCCGTGCCGAACGAATACCAGTTGACCAAACAGAATTTGTCGGAGATGCTCAGTGGTTTTGAGCGCATGCCCGGCGGTTCGGAAGGATTTAACTTGTATACGGTCAAAGGGTGGGATTACCCGGCGCTTATCGAGACGTACACCAAAGCGGCCCAAATCACGCGGGAACAGCATATCCCGGCTGTTGTCCATGTAACCGAACTTACGCAGCCGCAGGGTCATTCGACGTCGGGCAGTCATGAGCGGTACAAGTCGCAGGAGCGGTTGGATTGGGAAGAGGCCTACGATTGCATCACCAAAATGCGTGAATGGATCATTGAGCAGCGGATTGCACCGGCGGGAGAACTGGATCAGATTGAGCGCAATGCTAAAAATCTGGTAGAAAATTTTCGCACGAAGGCGTGGAAGGCGTTTACGCTGCCGATGCATCAGGAACGGCAGGATGTGGGGCAGGCGATTCAGGCATTGGAAACGGCCGTTCCCCCTCCCCAACAATTGACTTTAGCCCAGATACGGCAAAAGTTACTAGCTAAAAAAACGGTGTTTCGGCGCGATATTTTAACGGCCGTTCACCAGGCCCTCATCGCCGCTCGCCACAGCGACGGCCCGGCCCGCCAGCAATTAATCCAGTGGAAAGAGACACAAATCCAAACCAATCATGACCGCGCCGGTTCCCATCTGTACAACGAAACAGGCCAGTCAGCACGAGACGTGGCCGAAATCACCCCCGTTTATTCCGACGAGTCGCCCATCGTCAGCGGCCACGAGGTACTCAACCGTTTCTTTGACCTGATGCTGGCCCGCGATCCGCGCATTATTGCTTTTGGCGAAGACGTGGGCAAACTAGGCGGCGTCAACCAGTCCTTTGCCGGGCTGCAAGAAAAATATGGCGAACTGCGCGTCTCCGACACCGGCATCCGGGAGACGACCATCATCGGGCAGGCTATAGGCATGGCGCTGCGCGGGTTGCGCCCCATCGCCGAGATTCAATACCTTGATTACATTCTCTATGCGCTGCAAATTATGTCCGATGACCTGGCCACCGTCCATTGGCGCACCAAAGGGGGGCAGATGGCCCCGGTCATCGTGCGTACGCGCGGCCACCGGCTGGAAGGCGTCTGGCATTCCGGCTCGCCGATGGGCGGCATTATCAGCCTGCTGCATGGGATGAATGTGTTGGTGCCGCGCAGTATGGTTCAGGCGGCTGGCTTTTACAACACGCTGCTGCAAGCTGAGGAGCCGGGTCTCATCGTCGAGGTGTTAAGCGGCTACCGGCTGAAGGAAAAGCTGCCGGACAATATCGGCGAAATCACGCTGCCGGTGGGGGTACCGGAGGTACTGCGCGAAGGCGCAGATGTGACCGTCGTCACTTACGGGGCCAACTGCCGGCTGGCGCTGGAAGCGGCCGAGTGGCTGGAACAGGTGGAGATTGAGGTAGAAGTGATTGATGTCCGTTCGCTGCTGCCGTTTGATGTGCACGGCCGTATCCTCCAGTCCCTACAAAAAACCAACCGCATCGTCTTCCTGGACGAGGACGTACCCGGTGGGGCCACGGCCTACATGATGCAGGAAGTTATCGAGAAGCAGGGCGGCTACCATTGGCTCGATTCCGAGCCGCGCACCCTGGCGGCCAAACCGCATCGCCCGGCCTTTGGCTCTGACGGCAACTACTTCTCCAAACCCAACAAAGTTGACGTATTTGATGCCGTTTATGGGTTGATGAATGAAGTCGATCCGGTGCGGTATCTGATGTTTTATAAATAGACTGTCAGCTACTAAACCAAAAAGTACGGCGCACAACATCCCATGTCTGCGCTTCAATCCGTTCACGCAATTGGCGAATCATCTCCGGGATTTCCTCCACTCTGAGGCGAGCAAAATACGGCCCGTCAAAATCCTGCCATGTGTGCCCCGGCTGCTGCCAATCCGCGTATCGCACCAAATCGCTTAACTGCCAATCCCGAATCAAGATGTTTTTGCCGCTTAGCCTTACAACCTCATCAACCATTGATAACTTCACCATTGCGGGTTTTTATCTCCCGGTATTTTTGGCCCCACTCCTCGTTTAAGGATGTGGCTTGTTTCTTCATTTTTCTTTCGCCAAATACCAGATTGTCCGGGTACGGCACCTGTAAATAATCGAGAATTTGTAAGGTAGTAGCCTCGTAAGCGGTTACCAGTTCTTCATACACGATCTTGAACGGCGTCATACTACAGGCAACAAAGAAACTCTGCCAACCTCGTTCCCCTTCAATAACTAGCCTGTGCAGATTGTCAATCAAGGTGAAATCGAAAACCGGTTCCTGAGTGGGTGATCTTACTTCTGCTTGCCAGGCAGCGTAAATGTCTGTTTGGGCAGCGATGGCCCAGGAAACGGCTTGTCGTACCTTGTCGCCGCGCACGATCCAAATGAAATGTAGATTGGGAAAAAGTTTGTATAAAAGCTGTGGAGCTGCTAATCCAGTGTAATCTGGCAGCCTCTGTAAATAGCGAATGACATTAGGAAAATAGTTCCACATGAGTTTGGTTCCAAATACGCCATTCGGTGTTGTGCCTTTTTCCAGAACCAAATCGATATAGCCTGACTGTGATGTGACGCCATGTTTTTGTGCCCACCAACCGTTTTCCCAAGAATTCTCATCTTCGTGATAGAGAAAATATTCTTCAGGCGTTCCGGCTAATCCACTGTTTTTCAGCGCCTCGCACAGCAGGGAACTGCCGCTCCTCTGCACAGCGCAAACGGCGTATGAAGTGTGAATATGCATGAAAGACCTACTTTCTAAAAAGATACAGCGCCCAGCCCAGCGTATCCCGCCCCCAGCGTAAATATTCCTCTTTGGAAGCACGAACGCGTTCCAATAGTTCGGGCACATCAGGATCATCGGGATGGGCCAGGGCGTAATTTTCGGCGGCAACCCATTGCAGCCCTTCGTATCTATCCCATTCATCAAGGTTGCTAACCAACGTGTACAGCAGCGTTAAACCAAGTTCTTGGCCTTCCTGAACGTTTGAGAAGTGTGTGCCGAAGAGATCGTACTCGAATCCGACCATTTTCAAGTAGGCGGGAGCAGGTTCTTGCAGCCAGTATGGTTCGCCAACAATAATCAGCCCGCCCGGTCTGGTCATCGCTTTGAGGGCGTTTAGCGTGCCTTTGTGACCATCGAAAATCCAACTGGCCCCCATGCACACCGTCAAGTCGAGGCCTTCCGGCTCTTCAGGCTGGTAATCAGCGCCGCCCATTTCCAGGAAAGTGATGTTGGCCTGGGGAGCGCGTTCGGCCAGATTGGCGCGGGCATCGCGCACAACGTAAGGGGAAAGATCAACCCCGACGCCGCTGACGCCGTATTGTTCGGCCAGCCGGATGATGAATTCACCTTTGCCCATGGCGATCTCTAGCACGTTGGCCTGGGGCGGGAGACGCAGCAGGTCAATGAGCTGCTGGTATTTCGCCAGGCTGGATGGATTGCAGATGATGTGTTCTTTGTGGGTAATGTCAAAAAATTTCCAGGTATCCATTTAATTCTCCATGGTTCAGGTTCGTTTTTGGCAAACGTAAATCATCCTTCGGCTGTCGGCGATGAGTGGGGATCGATCCCAATCGCCATAAAGGGCTTCCACTTTGAAGCCGTTGTAGTGCAGCAAGGCTTCCATTTCCTGCGGGAAGATGTAACGCAGTGAAAGCGGCGCTTTCCGGGTGATGGTCTTGCCAGTATCGTCCTGCCAGCGACGCACGGCCGTTTCCACTTTCACCTGGCGCACCGGGTCATAATACTCGGTGCCGGTCACACGTACGTCACGGCCGTCTACTGTCGTGTAGTTGAACCATTCTTGTTCTTCGGTGACATCGGTTAACTGTTCCGGTCGCGGGAAAAAGAGGGCGGTGGCAAACCTTCCATTCGTTGACAAATGTTCCCGAATCCGGGCCAGCGTCGCTTCCTGATCCGATCGGGTTAACAAGTGTTGCAAGACACAGCCCGCCGCAAAAATGAAGTCGAACTGCTGCTCCAACTGAAAAGTGCGAACGTCGGCCTCAACCCAGCGGATGGGCAATTCTTTGGCTTTCGTTTTTGCTTGGGCCAGCATCCCGGGCACAATATCAAGTCCCGTTATGTCAATTCCACTTTGGGCAAATGGGATGGTCATACGGCCGCTGCCACAGCCCAAATCGAGAACCGGCCCCCCTGCTTGCTGCGCCATCTCCAAGAAAAAGGGGCCATCCGGTTCAAAACTGCTGTTTTCCTGATCGTAAATGATCGGATCCGCATAATCGGCCAGGTTGTTGTCAATCATCATTTTTCATCTCCTTCCGATTCCATGCACCAATGAATCAAACGGCGCACAAAATCGGCCGTGGGATAGCGCTTGCTATCATGTTTCCAACGCGGCATTTGGATCTCTTTGGCGCCCGGCTGGCGCGGGAACGACTGCCCCTCAATTTTGAGCCGGGCAAAGGCATCGCGTGGTTCCGGGATGCGGTAGTGGACGATGAACTGCTTTTTATTGTCGATGATGTGTAAATATCGCTCCTTCACCGGCTCGACAAAACCACCCTCTTTGGGAATGTGATGGTCTTTGTCCTGTGCGTACCAGACGTATTGGCGGCCTTTGTAATTGACTTTGCGGCGACCTTTTTTGCGTACAGCCATTTTCTTAAACCTCCGAGACTAGAAAATCCAGCACGATTTGATTGAATTCGGCCGATTTTTCCACGTTAGGGAAATGAGCCGTCTCTTGCATTTTTACCAATTGCACAGATGGCAGCCCTTCTTGCAGTAACTCAGTAATTCGGTGGATGTCTGGCGCGTCCTGCTTGCCGACAATCATCAATGTTTTGGCCTTGACATCGTGCAGACGCTCAATTGCGGGCGGCGCGAGTTCTTGGCGCTCACCTTCGTCTTCAGGCAGGCTGAATGTGTGGTGAATGAGCTGGTTGATTTTAACGCGGCCTTGTTGATTGACCTGCTCCGGGCGACGAGTCAATCCATCATACCAGACCGTTGTGGAAATTTCGACAGCCTGATCGAGTTTGCCGTGTTCGTAGGCGGCACGCATTGCTTCAGCCCGCTCAAGCATGCCTTCCATTGTGAATTCATATCCGCCCAGGCCGGAGCCAACCAACACCAATCTTGTCACCATTTCTGGGTAGGATAAGGCAAAATCAAGGGCAATTTTGCCGCCGACGGAGCAGCCGATAAGCGCCCCTTGAGCGATGCCCAGATGGTCCAACAAGCCGCGCAAATCATCATGGTCGCTGAATTGTCCGGGCGGAGCGGCCGTTTTCCCCCAACCGCGAATATCGTAACGGATGACGCGATGATGACGGGCAAATGCTTCCATTTGGTCATCCCACATGCCCATGTTGACAACCCCGGCGTGGATGAGAATGACGGTCGTTCCCTCACCCCTATCTTCATAATGAATTTTCGTCCCATTGACTTCAGCAAATTGATAGCTCATGTT
Source organism: Promineifilaceae bacterium (SeqCode) (assembly GCA_050301775.1). Lineage (GTDB taxonomy): Bacteria > Chloroflexota > Anaerolineae > Promineifilales > Promineifilaceae > JACKCC01. The sequence goes on along the minus strand of JBNKZT010000156.1, from coordinate 5,325 downwards.
GCCTCCTGTTTGTTCCCGTGCCACAAGGCCCGCATATCTTCCGATGTTTCCAGTAATTCGTCGAGTTTGCCTTGAGTGGCGATACGGCCGTTCTTCATCACAATAATCTGATCCGCCTGCCTCAGCGCGGCCCGCCGGTGCGAAACGACGAGGCACGTTGCTGAGAAATCCGATTTCTCCAAGAAATCGGATTTCTGGAACAGCCTTTCCCACAACACCGCCTCCGTTTCCACGTCCAACGCACTGGAGAGGTCATCAAAGACCAACAGTTCGGCATCGCGCACCAGCATCCGAGCCGCCGCCGCCCGCTGCACCTGCCCACCGGAGAGGCGCACGCCGCGCGGCCCAACAATTGTGTCCAGGCCATTTTCCAGTTGGGCGATGTCGGCTGTAAGAACGGCGGTGCGAACGGCCGTTTCCACCGCCCCCATCAAATCCACATCATCTGCCGACAGGCCCAGTAGGATATTGTCACGCAGCGATTCGCTGAACAAGCGGGGTGTCTGCGGCGTGTACGCCGACCGCGGCGGCACAAAAAACGCCGCCGGATCAGCAACCAGTTCCCCATTCCAGCGAATTTCACCCGATTCGGCCGGCAGCAGCCCCAGCAAAACTCGCAGCAGCGTTGTCTTGCCTGACCCAATCCGCCCGGTGATAACCGTGAACGAACCGCGCGGGATGGTCAGGTTGATGTCGAAAATGCCGGTTGTTGAGGACTGAGGACTGAGGGATGAGGACTGAGTGGTATTCGTTTGTGGATGGTGATAAGTCAATCCTTTGATTTCCAGGATGTTCAGGTGGTGAACGGCCGTTTTCCTCACAACCTCCACCTTCAAATCCTCCGCGCCCTCCGCATCTCTGCGGTGAGATTTCTCATAAATTGGACCGTGTTCCACGATGCTCTCCGGCGGTGCGTCGGGGTGCATTGCCTGGACCCGATCCAGCACCACCCGCTGGCTGGCAATTTCCGAGAGGTAACTGCCGAAGTTGGCCGGGAAGCGAGCGACTAGGAAAAGGTAACTGCTGAACAAAGCAAAATCGCCGATGGTGAACGCGCCGCGCGCCATGGCCGTCCCGGCGAGCAGCACCATCACCGCCACGGCCACGTCGCCCATGTTATCGGCGACGGAGAAGGCCAGCGCCGAGAACGTCCCCCGCCGCACATTGCGCTTGCGCCGCTCGTCACTGAGCTTTTCCAGATAGCGCATCGTGGATGATTCGGCGTCGGCCACTTTCACTACCTGAATTGCGCCAAACAGTTCGCCCAAAAAGCCGACAACCGCGCTGTCGCCGTCGCGGCTTTCCTGGTGATAGCGCATGAGCCGCCCCCAGGCGAACCGGTTGAGGAAGAACACGCCGAAGAGGGGGAGAACGGCTACGGCCGTTATCTCCCAATCAATCTGCACCATCACGATCAAAGCAAACAGGCTAAACGTCCCCTGTCCTACAATCTCAGGAATCCAGGTCGGAAAATCGCCATAATCGGCCAGATCATGATCCAGCCGGTTGAGCGCGTCGCCGATAGAGACGGGCAGCGGGATCGCTCCCGGCTTACGCAGGATATTTTGGACGACATTCTTGCGCAGCAGCGCCTGGCCTGCCAGCCGCACCTTCGCCGCCGCCAGGTTGCCGCCGGCGTCAACGATCATCCGTGATGCTTCCACGGCGATGATCAAGGCTAGAATGGTGGGCAGGTTGAAGCTGACGGCCGTTTCTCCCGTCAGCCGGTCGAAAAACATCTTTTGCAGCCAGCCGGGAACGGTACGCATCCCAAATGCGTATACCGCCGCCGTCACGCTGAGCCAGAAAAAGCCGGGCCGGTAACGGATAAGCGCCCAGGTTCCGCGCCAGACAGGGAGTTGGTGGCTAGTGGCTGGTGGTTGGTGATTAGTTGGTTGTTGGCTGTTAGCTGTTGATTGTTGATTGTTACTCATGCTAACACCTCCTCCAATCCGGTTTGCAGCAGGCTGTAGAAGCGGCTGTCGGGATTGGCTGCCAGTTGGGAGCGCGGGCCGTGTTCGATGACACGGCCGTTTTCCAAAATCAAGATGTCGTCCGCCCGCTGCACCGTCGCCAGCCGGTGGGCGATGATGATGCCGGTGCGATTGCGCAGCAATCGTTCAATGGCCCGCTCCAAAAATTGCTCCGTCGCCGGGTCCAGCCGGGACGAGGCTTCATCGAGGACAATGAGCCGGGGATCACGCAAAAAGACGCGGGTGAAAGCCAGGAGCTGCGCTTCACCGGCCGACAACCCTTTGCCGCCCGCCTTCAACACCGTGTCCAGGCCGTCAGGCAAAGCGTGGAACCAATCTTTCAGTCCCAGGGCTTCGATGGCGGCGATGATTTGTGCATCGCTGATCGGCGTTTCTGCCGGATCATAATTGCGGAACAGCGTGAAATTGTCGCGGATGGTGGCCGCAAATAACTGCACTTCCTGTGTTACCATCCCCACGTGCCGCCGCAAATCGGACAAAGCAGCATTGGCAATATTCACGCCATCCAGCCGAATTGACCCGGTATCTACGTCGTATAATCGAAACAGCAGTCGGGTCAGCGTTGTCTTGCCGCTGCCGGTGCGCCCCAAGACGCCCAGAATGCGGTCAGCGCCCAATTCGAAAGTAACGTCGTGCAGCACGGTTTGAGACTGGCGATTGGAGATTGGAGACTGGTTGGCAATTGGTAATTGACCATTAGCCATTGACAATTGGTCTTTGTAGGCAAAGGAAACGCTCTTAAAGTGGATATTGGGAGCGGCGGACGGGAGGGTGGTTACGGCCGTTTCCTGTACCTCCACCTCAATCTCAAAAAACGCATTGATCCGGCCAATCCCGGCATAAGCCCGTTGGAGTTGAGAGATTTGGCGGCGGATGTATTTGAGCGGGCTTTCCATCAAGCCCACGTAATACACCATCAGGTAAACCGTGCCAATGCTCATTTGCCCTTGCAAATAGGCATTGCCGGTCAGCGCCAGCGTCGCTGCCAGGGCGAAGACGTAGAGCATGTAACTGCTGGTAAAGCTCAGTGCGCCCATCCAATCGTCGCGCAGCCGCCAGTGGATAATGCGGGCCATGATGGGGTAGAGGCGGGCCATCACATAGGCCTCGCCGCCGTTAGCGCGGATGTCCTCCGTGCCCATCAGCCGCTCACCCAGGAAACCGGCCATGTCAGCATATCCCTGGCGCACGGCGTTGGCGATGACAACCACTTGTGGCCGGATGGCCCGCTGAACGCCAAACATGAGCAGAGCATAAACCAACCCAATCAGGCCAAACTGCCATGACTGGCGAAAGATCAAAACCAACACACCGATGAGCAGCAGGCTGTTGCCAAACATTTGCACCACCAGCGCCGAGAAGGATTCGGCCAGGGTGCTAACGTCGCCGTCGATGCGTTCGATGAGTTCGCCGGGCGTACGCAGCTTGTGAAAACCCATGTCCAGCCGCAGGCAGTGAGCGGTCAGGTCGGCCCGCAGCCGGTTGGTGGCCGCCCAACCCAAATCTTCACTGAGGTAGGTGTTGTAAAGCGAGATGGTTTTCTGGCCGATGGTGAGGAGGAAAAAGAGCACGGCCGTTCCCAGCAGCACCCGACTCGCCTCCCCCCGCTGGGCCTGATCCAGAAACGTGCGGATAACTTGCGGCGCCCACAACTGCAAGCCAATGCTGCCCAGCAGGAGCAGACTCAGCAGCGCTACCCGCCGTTTGAACGGGGCTAAATACTGCCGCAGCAAAGCCAGCGATGAGAAAAGATTATTGGCCATCATATCGGAACCTCTCCCATGTAGGGCAGCCAGAGGTCATCGGTGATGGCTTGTGGGTGGGCGGCCAGGCCAAAGCGGTTGAAGTAGTCACAGACCCGTGTCACGTCGCGCAGCAGCAGTTCGTAGGCGTGGGGGTTTTGCCGCGCCTGCACCATTTGCGGGAAGTCGATGAGGGTGATTTCGCCATTCCAATACAAAATGTTGTAGGCCGACAAATCGCCGTGAATGTAATGGTGATCCAGCATCAATTTGACATTGTCCATCACACATTGGAACAGCGGTTGAGCTTCATCCGGTTCCAGGTTGATTTCGTTCAAGGCTGGAGCTGGGCCGTATTCATCGCCGATGAATTCCATCAAGATGGCGCTGCCGTTTTGGGCGATGGGTTTGGGTACGTCAGCGCCGGCATCGTACAGTTCCGATTGGGTGCGGAATTCGGTTCCCACCCACATCATGAAGTCGAGATGCTGCCCGTAGCCGGTTTTTTTGAGAACGGCCGTTCGCTCCCGCCGGCTTCTGATTTGTTTGCCTTCAGCGTCACGCAGGGTGCGTCCTGCTTTGTAGATGGCGTCATTTTTGAGACTACGCAGCATCCGTTCCCGATACAATTTGGCGGCGACGAGATCAAACCCGGTGGTCGGGCTGGCTGTGCAGGTGTAAACATTGGCCTCTTTGCCGCCCTTCACCAACCGGGTCACGTCGGTGATGAGGGCGTCGTGGTAAAACGGGGCGACGGAAGCGATGACCCACTGCCGTTCGTGATGCAGCGGATCCAGCGCAGCGGCGTAGCTGGGAATCCAACTGTCGGTGCTGTCGTCCATTTTTTGGATGTCGGCCATAATTTGGGGGAAACGGCCGTTTTCCTTCTGCTTCTTCTTGGGTCGCGGTCGCTGCCGGTGGGCGTCACGGCCGTGATCCTCGTAATCGTAATCAGCATAAAGATCGTGAAAATCGTATTTACTCATTTTTGAAACTCGTTTTTGTTTCCTCGTTGGGCGAATTTTGAATTCGCCCGCGATTTATAAAATCGCGCTACAGTTTTAAATGATAGGGGAAATAAAAAAGCCACAGATCAGCATTGTGGATCGTGGCTTCTTGGGGTGGATTGGATGGTGTAGAAACAAAAAACCACAGGCTGGGACACCTGTGGCCGGAACGAGTCGTCAAAAAACGAGTTTATTTACCGGAGAGCAGATGGTCCCGCACAACACTGATTTAATTCAGTAACAAGGGCTATTGAGATTTTTGCCATGTGCGAGTACCTCCTCGTAGTCTTAAAATGATTTACGGTTGACAGTCTATCACAGCCAGGGCTGATTGGTCAAGACTCATTTTGCGGGGATTGGGAGATTAGGGGATTTTTGACTCGGCCCAAATCCCTGCTAATCAGCCGTTTCTGGGGCCTCACCTGGGAAAAGCTGGTTCATCAATTCGGGCGCGTATTGGGCCGCCATGTCGCTGCTGAGGCTGCCGCTGCGGCAAATTTCGCCATAAAGACGGCCGCTTTCTCGCAGTTTGCGTTCTTGTGTTTCCGGGTTTAACTCAATCAAGCCAAAGCGCTGGGTCCA
>JBNKZT010000155.1:0-13644 GCA_050301775.1 Promineifilaceae bacterium (SeqCode) | reverse complement strand
GGCCAATCACTGGAGTAATGAACACGCCACCTTCCGTGCCGCCCAGGCCAACCGGAACAGCGAATATCACGATTGGTACACCTGGACCAATTGGCCGCATGAGTACGAGTCCTTCTTTGGCGTTAAAGAACTGCCCCAAATTAATCTCGAATACCGGCCGGCGCGGGAACATATGCTCAAAGCGGCCCGCTATTGGCTGGCCGACATTGGTTTTGACGGTTTGCGCCTGGATTACGTGCTTGGTCCCTCACACGATTTTTGGACAGAACTGCGGGCAGTGGTTAAAGCCATCAGCCCGGACATCTGGCTGTTTGGCGAGGCGGTGGACGCGCCCGATGCCCAGTTAAAATACCAGGGCCGATTCGATGGGGCGCTGGACTTTTTACTGGCTCAGGCGCTGCGCGATACCTTTGGCCAGGGCACGATGGATGTGGGCGCCTTTGACGCCTTTTTACAGCAGCATGAGGCGTATTTCCCGGTTGGATACGGCCGTCCCACTTTCCTCGACAATCACGACCAAAACCGCTTCCTCTGGATTACCGGTGGCGACAAACGCAAACTCAAACTGGCCGCCCTGTGCCAATTCACACTGTCCGGCGCGCCAATTGTCTACAACGGCACCGAAGTCGGCGTCAGCCAGGCGCGGGATCGCACCGATCCGGCCAGCGACGGCATGGCCGAGGTGCGCCAGCCCATGTTGTGGGGCGATGACCAGGACAAAGATCTGCTAGACTATTACCGCTGGCTGATTCATTTCCGCCGCCAGCACCCGGTTTTGCTGGATGGGAAACGCCAAACGCTGCACGTTGATAAAATGGCCGGGACGTACGTCTATGCCCGGACAAATGGGGCTGAAACGATTCTGGTCGCGCTGAACTTAAGCGATCAACTACAGAATGTGTTCGTAAAAACTCCCGGTACTGGCAAAAAGCATCATTTTGCACTGTCGGCGTGGAGCGGGGATGTGCGTGTAGAACCGGTCTCAAATTGAGACCAGGGAAGGGGTTATAGTAAATTCAGGGGCTGGCCATTCAGGAGCCGCCAGCTACCAGCTACTTTCTTCTAAACGGCCAGCGAAACAATCCCGTAATCTCTTGCTTTTCTGCCTGCTCCGGTGTCATGGTTAACAAGGCAGACAAACGTTTGGCAATTGCGTCGGCTGATTGGACACCGGTTTTACGTTCGACGAGACGGCCGTGTCGAAAAAACAGCATCGTCGGTATCCCCATCACCTTATACTGCCGCACCAATTCCTGATTATCATCCGCATTTAACTTCACAAATCGCGCTTCATCCCCAAATTGCTGCGCCGCTTCCTCGAAAATTGGACCTTGCATCCGGCACGGCCCACACCAGGGCGCCCAAACATCTACCACCACTGGCTGCGCCGCAGCCAGGACATCACTTTCAAAAACATCAGCATTTATTTCTTGAACCATCTATTCTTGACTCCATTCACAAAACAAGACCCTGGTTTCAGGGTCTTGTATCAATAACTATGATATTTTGATGCATCAGCTGCGTTTTCGTTACAAACAGCCACCTTTTTGCAATTGGATTACAGCCCGCGTTCACCCCGAATATAGGGCACACCCAGCGCGGCTGGTGCGCCCAATCGTTTCTTCATCGCCGCTCGCGATCCGAGCACCAAAGCCAGAATCGTCAAAATATAGGGTGTCATCTTCAAGAAAAAGCTGAAATTCGAGTTGATGTACAATGGATTCGTCATTCCCAACAGCAATGCCGGGCCTTGCAAATCCAAAATGCCGCGTCGTAAAGCGCCGAACAGGTAACCGCCCAATGCCGCCCGCAGCGGATCCCATTGGGCAAAAATCACCAGGCCGACGGCGATCCAGCCCTGACCTGATGTTGTTTGATCACTGTACCAGCCAGGTGACACCGCCAAACTAATCGTCGCCCCGGCCAATCCAGCCAGGCAGCCGCCGACAAACACATAAAAGTAACGCATCCCGTACACATTGAGACCCATTGTGTCGGCCGCCGATGGTTTTTCGCCAACAGCCCGCAAGTGCATCCCTGGCCGGGTGCGATTGATGTAATACCAGGCCAGCGGCGCAAAAAAGTAACCCACGTATACCAGCAAGCTGTGATTTTCGAAAAAGACCGGGCCAATAAAGGGTATCGCTGACAATCCAGGAATATCGAATGAAGGAACGAGCGGCGGCGACTGCCCTGTTAGCCCTTCACCAAACACCAGCGCCAATCCGGTGCCCAGGAATGTCAGCGACAGCCCGCTGACCACCTGATCAGCCTGGAAATGTATCGTGACCAGGCCGTGGGCCAGACTCAAGACGCCGCCAGCCAAAACAGCCGCGAACAAGCCCAGCCAGACATTTTGCGTAGCCAAGGAGACGCTAAACCCGGCCATCGCCCCCAGCAGCATCATCCCCTCCACGCCCAGATTCAGAATACCAGAGCGCTCAGCAAAAATCTCGCCGATCCCGGCAAAAAGCAGAATCGTTCCTGTGGCTAATCCCGCATGTAAAATAATTTCTAGATTCATGATGCCTCCACGGCCGTTTGAGTACGCGTCAATTTAATCTTGTAGCGCAACAACACATCACTGCTGATTACCATGAAAAGGATAATGCCTTGCAGTAACGAGGCTAACCCGGATGGTTGTATCTCGCGTCCGGCCACAATTAGCGCGCCAAACAGGATGGACACGATAATGACGGCAAACGGGTTGAGCTTGGCTAACCAGGCGACGATGATGCCAGTGAAACCATACCCGGGTGAGATACGCTCCTGCAAACGATGCACAACGCCGGTAATTTCCGACATCCCGGCCAATCCGGCCAGTGCGCCGGAAACCATCATGACCAAAACCATATTGCGCGTGATATTGAGTCCGGCATAACGGGCGGCTTTGGGGTTATCACCAATGAGTTTGATTTCGTAACCCCAACGGCTGCGGTCAAAAATCCACCACACAATAACGGCCGCTACGATGCCAAAAGCAACGCCCAGGTGCAGAGTCATCCCTGAAATACGTTCTAGGCCGATACTACTCATAAAACTGGCCAGTCCGCTGCCTCCCTTAATGAACGTCCCATATTCGCGGGCATAATCGGTGACACGCGGCAGCCAGGCGTTTTTTTCAAAGGCGGGTGTCATCTGGAATCCGCCTTCGCTCCATTTGTCGAAAATCCAGAAATTGTTCCACAGGATGGCGATGTAGTTGAGCATCAGCGTGGTGATAATTTCGTTGACCTGGAAACGAGCTTTGAGGTAGCCGGGGAAAAAGCCCCAAATTGCGCCACCTAACATGCCCATGATCACCATCAGTCCAATCACAACGACTTTAGGGCTATCTGGAGAGACTAAAGGAACCAAGACAACCAGACTAGCGGCGAAAGCGCCGATGTAAAACTGCCCTTCGGCGCCGATGTTCCACAATTTCATTTTGAAGGCAACAGAACAGGCTAAACCAACCATGATAAGCGGCGTGGCTTTAACAATTGTGTCAGAGAAAGTCGCCCAACTGCCAAAAGTCGCTTCGTAGAAGAATTTGGCAACGAGGAGCGGCTCACCACCGATGATTTTCAATATGATACCACTCACGATAAAGGCAACGAGGACGGAGCCGATTGAAATGACCGCTGGAAGCCATTGGGGAATATCTTTGACTCGTTTCTCAAATGTCACGGTAAATGGCAGGTTCATCCTTCCTCCTTCACCAATTTCGTACCTAACATCATCAGGCCGATTTCGTTAATATCTGCTTCATCAGCGTTGACAATGCCCATAATTTTGCCTTCGGAAATGACAGCAATGCGGTCGCTGAGCGCCAACAGTTCTTCCATTTCCTCGGAGATAAGCAGCACGGCCGTTCCTTGTTCCCGCTGTTCTAACAACAACGTCTGAATGGACTCAATCGCGCCCACATCCAGGCCGCGTGTCGGCTGAACCGCCACCATCAGTTGGGGTTGGAGCGAAATTTCACGGGCCAAAATCACCTTTTGCAAATTGCCGCCGGACAATTTGCGGGCCATGGTGCGTACGCCGGGCGCCAAAATGGCATATTTTTCTTTGAGCTTGCGTGCCTGTTGGCGGGCGGCGGTAAAGTTGATGCTCCAGCCATTGCCAATCGGGTCTTCCCGATAGTTTTTCATGATCGTGTTTTCGGTGATGGTCATGTTGGGGGCGCTGCCCACACCGGTACGGTCTTCGGGAACATGGGCCATGCCTTGCTTGATAGCATCGATGGGCGGTTTGTTGGCAACTTCCTGGCCATTAATTTTAACGCTGCCGGTACACGGCCGTAACCCGGTAATCACTTCCGCCAATTCACTCTGGCCATTGCCGGCAATCGCCGCGATCCCTAAAATTTCGCCGGCCCGCACATCCAGCGACAGTTGGCGCAGCGCCGGAACGCCTTTGTCATTTTCGGCAGACACATTTTCAACAGAAAGGACAATATCGCCAGGCGCTTGCGGCTTCTTTTCCACGGCAAAAATAACACCGCGGCCAACCATCAAGCGGGCCAAATCCTCTTTGGTCAGCCCTTCCATGCTGCGTCCTTCGGCCGTAACCTTTCCTTTACGCAAGACGGTGATGCGGTCGGCAACGGCCGTTACCTCATGTAACTTATGGCTGATAAAAATTATCGACTTGCCCTGCTCCACCATTGAGCGCATCGTTTTCATAAACTCATCAATTTCTTGTGGCGCGAGAACGGCCGTTGGCTCATCCATAATCAAAATCCGCGCCCCACGATACAGCGTCTTTAAAATCTCCACCCGCTGCTGCTCCCCCACAGACAACTGCCAAATTTTAGCCGTTGGATCAACCCGCAACCCAAACTGGTCTTGTAGCGCCAGGATTTTCTGATCGTATTCTGCAAGATTCATCAAAAAGCGCGGCTCATTCAGTCCCAGCAAAATGTTTTCCGTCACTGTTTGTGTGGGAACCAGCATGAAATGCTGATGCACCATGCCAATCCCTTTGGCAATAGCATCCTTCGGCGAATTAAAATGAACCGGCTCACCAAAAATCTTAATACTGCCTGATGTCTGTTTATATAAACCGGCCAGCACATTCATCAGGGTACTCTTGCCCGCCCCATTTTCACCGAGCAGCGCATGAATCTCACCTTGTTTCAAAGTCAGATTTACATGGTCATTAGCCAGCACCCCAGGAAAGCGAATGACAATATCTTTCATTTCCACAGCAAAGGGGGTCTCAGACATAACTTTTCTCCAATCAGCTAGAGGATAGAGCTAAAGCTAGAGGAGAAAACATCGCCCCTAGCTCTTGTTGTCATAAAGGTACAGATGAAAGAAACAAGAGCGAGAGGATTGGTTCTTCCTCTCGCTCTTGCTCTAACTACTCAAGTTCAGGCAATTCGGCCGTGATATTCTCGTTCCACCAATACATAGCCGGGAATTGGTCCAGATCTTCTTGTACTAGACTGACGCCATCTTCCAACACCACATTGCCCTGGTTGTCGGTGATGGGGCCTTTGAAGACATCAAAACGGGTGAATTCGCCGGCCAACATCTTGGCCAGCGTCTCCTGCACAAGGGCCAGGTCTTCAGCCGGTAATTCAGCGACGCCAGGCTGCATTGTCTCACCTTCCATAAAGCCTAGAAGGCCCATCGCGCCAGCGTCAGCGTCAAAGTATTCCCAACCGCCAACCCAGGTACCAGCACGTGAATCTTCCACAATGCGGGCATAGACCGGACCCCAGTTCCAGTACATGGAAGTCAGGCAGGCATCCACAACACAGTTGCCGCTGTAATCGTAGGTGATACCCCATTTGCCTTCAGGCGCTGCTTCGGCCGGAGCCGGTGTGTCAGCGCCGGTCATCACAACTTGCGCGCCGCCGTCAAAGAGAGAGGACGCCGCATCCTGTTCCAAGATAGGGTCGTGCCAGGTGAAAAGCCAACGCACATCGATCGTACATTCGGGGCAGGTTTGTTGTACACCTAACCCAAACGCATTACCCAAACGCAGTTCTTCAGGGATTGGGAAGGTAGCCATGTAGCCAAGCTTCGGATTGCCATCCATTTTGGCGCGGGAACCGGCTAACATACCGGCCAGATATTTCATATCTTCCATCGCGCCCATCAGGTTGCCAAAGTTAGCTTCATTCGACTTAAACCCAGAGATGTGAATAATGTTTACATCCGGGAATTCGTCAGCTACGATTTCGGAACCATCCATAAAGCCGAAGGAGGTGGTGAAGATGACATCGAAGCCTTTGCGGGCCAGGGAACGAATCACCTGTTCAGCATCAGCCCCTTCAGCAACACTTTCGACATAAGCGGTATGGACATTGTCTACGTTTTCTTCAATGTACATACGGCCAACTTCATGGGCTTGTGTCCAGCCACCGTCGTCATGAGGACCAACATGAACGAAGGCGACATTGTATTTCCCATCTTCAATTGCTGGAATCTGGTAGCCACCTTCTTCAGCGACCGGCTCTTCGGCGACTGGTTCGGCAGCGGCTGGCTCTTCGGCAGCGGCTGGCTCTTCGGCCAGCGGTTCTTCAGCAGCGGGTTCTTCACCACCGCCACAGGCAACCAATACCAGGCTCAGCATGAGAGCCAACATGATAAACATCCATAGGCGTTTCTGTTTCATTTCAAATCTCCTCATTGATTTTGAATCAACAAACATTTTTCAAGAACAATTTACAATCGTTCAGTGACTTCGTTTTATCCAGGTTTTGTAACAGCACCACCTCCTCGTATAGTCTGAGTTTGAGTTAGACTGCTTGTTCGACCTTACGTTCACCGGCCATCATTAAACCCAATTTTTCGGGCGTCGCTTCATCATGGCTTAATTCACCCATAATTTCGCCGCCAAACAGAACAATGATGCGGTCAGAAAGAGATTGCACTTCATCCAAATCTTCGGAGATAAGGATGGTAGCCAGTCCCTCAGCGCGTTGTTTCAGTAATTGAGCATGGATATATTCGGTTGCCCCAATATCAACACCGCGTGTCGGCTGAGCAGCAATGAGAACGCGGGGCTGGCGGGCCAGTTCCCGGGCCAAAATTAATTTTTGAATATTACCGCCGGACAAGTTTTTCACCAGGGTCTCGCGGCTTGGCGTTTTTACATTGAATGCTTTAATCAGATTTTGGGCGTGGTCGGCAATATATTTAAAGACAAGGAATATCCAGCGGGAAAAGGGTGGTTTGATATGATCTTGCAGGATGAAATTTTCAGCCACGCTAAAATCTTTGACAATACCATCGTGCATTCGTTCTTCAGGAATGTAAGAAAGACCGGAATCAAACATTTGAGCCGGGGAGTAGTTGGTGACATCTTGATCTTCAAGGGTGATACGGCCGTTTTGCACTGTTTGTAATCCGGCGATGGCTTCAGCTAACGGCCGTTGCCCATTCCCAGATACGCCGGCAATACCTACAATCTCCCCGCTGCGAATTTCCATACTGACATCTTTCAGGATCGTCTGGCCATCATCATTAACCGCCCGAACATTTTCCAGTTTCAACCGCGTCTTACCCAACGGAACGTCAATCAGTTCCCGCGTCAGCACCACTTCACGCCCAACCATCATATTAGCCAGTTGGTTTTTATTGACCTCTGCTGTTTTTACCGAACCGGTGACACGGCCGTCACGCAGCACCGTCACCCGATCCGTGAGCGCGGTGATTTCATCTAACTTGTGGGAGATGAAAATCAGGGCATGACCGTCAGCAGCCATCTGGCGGAAAATAACAAACAGATCATCGACTTCCTGCGGTGTGAGAACGGCCGTTGGTTCATCCAACACCAGCAGCGCCGCGCCGCGATACAACGCTTTCACAATCTCGACTCGCTGCCGTTGACCGACTGCCAATTTGGAAATAATCGTATCTGGGTTGACCTCCAAGCCATACTTCTCGGCCAACTCGCGGATACGGGCCGAGACAACATCCAAATCCAGGCGCGGCTCGCGCGAAGATTTTAATCCCAGGGCTACATTTTCAGCCACAGAAATATTGTCCACCAACATAAAATGCTGGTGAATCATGCCAATACCATGATTGATTGAATCGGTTGGCGAGTTGATGACGATCGGTTTGCCGTTTAGAAGAATCTCCCCTTCTTCGGGGTGATACATGCCGTAAAGAATCTTCATCAACGTGCTTTTTCCCGCCCCATTTTCACCCAGCAGCGCGTGAATCTCGCCGGCCTGCACATCAAAATCGACGTGGTCGCTGGCCAATACGCCGGGGAATTTCTTGACGATGCCCCGCATTTCCAACGACTCAATTCGCGGTAAACCAGATGGAAGAAGATTGGCGTCGTTCGTCATAATTTGCTCCACCTTTTTATAAACCTGACAGGCGGTATTAAAGGTGACAGGCACTTTTGAAGTGCCTGTCACCTTACCAAGTAAAAAGTTTACGGCAAAACTTCAATGTCACCGGCAATGATAGCATCGGCGGCTTCCTGTGCTGCAGCAACCGCAGCAGCATCCAGGCTGTCGGCAAAATCCATCACCAAGCCGTCATTTGCGAGGCTAAGGACATAGGCTGTGCCGCCGTATTCGCCAGCTTGATGTTTCATGATAATGTCAACAAGAACAGCATCCCAATCGTACAACTGGGAAGCGACAACAATGTCGGGAGCCAGCGGGCTTTGGTCAGACTGCGTGCCAATCCAGGGCACACCCGCCTCATTAGCCACACCAATTGCACCAACAACCTGCTGGGCCGAGCCAGTCAGCACATCAGCACCAGCCGAGATGTGGGTATTGGCCGCTTCGGCAGCCAGCGCTGTATCGCCAAAGGAACCTGTATAGCTCACATTCACCTGAACGTCGGGATTGGCGGCAGCAACACCGGCCAGGAAACCATCGATGTATAATTTAGCATCGCCAGCTTCAACCGGGCCAACCACACCGATTACACCGGATTCAGTCAGATTAGCGGCCAAAACACCATTGACATAGCCGCCTTCTTCAGCGCGGGCTTCGTAGGCAAAAACGTTTTCCAGGCCAATATCTGCACCCGTGTCAACGGCCGTGCCATAGGCAAATGTCGTTTCCGGGAAGTCGGGAGCCAGTTCAAACAGGGACGTGCCGTACTGTGTGCCGTGGGCGATGACAAGGTTGTAACCATCGGCCGCGTAGTCACGGATGGCGGCGGCCGCGTCTGTCACGTTAAACATATTTTCAGTGTAGGCGATCTCCACCACATCTTCGCCACCGGCGGCTTCCTGGATACGAACCAGGGAATCGTAAATGGCCTGGCTCCAGGCCAGGTCGGTGATGGTGGAAGGCATAACTACGGCGATGCGAATCGGATCGATTTCTATCGTCATTTCTTCTTCAGCAGGCATTGTGCCGCCTTCAATCATGGCCATCACATCTATACTGCCGGCGATAATATCAGCAGCCGCAGCATCGGCCGCAGCAACAGCGTCAGCATCAACACTGTCGGCAAAGGCCATAACCAGGCCCTCGTTTTTGAGGGTTAAGGCATAGGCTGTACCACCGAATTCACCGGCCAGGTGTTTGTTGATAATGTCGGAAAGAACGCCATCCCAATCGTACAACTGTGAAGCAACGACAATGTCGGGAGCAAGGGGGCTTTGGTCAGATTGGGTTCCAATCCAGGGCACACCTGCTTCATTGGCAACGCCAATCGCCCCAACAACTTGCTGGGCCGAACCGGTAAGGACATCGGCGCCGGCCGAGATGTGAGTATTGGCCGCTTCGGCAGCCAAAGCCGTATCACCAAAAGAACCGGTGTAGCTGACATTGACCTGAGCCTCAGGATTGGCATATTGGGCGCCAGCCAGGAAGCCGTCGATGTACAGCTTGGCATCACCGGCTTCAACGGGGCCAACGACGCCGATGACGCCGGATTCGGTCAGGTTTCCGGCCAGGACGCCATTGACAAAGCCGCCTTCTTCGGCGCGGGCTTCGTAGGCGAAGACGTTTTCTAAGCCAACATCTTTGCCGGTGTCAACGGCCGTGCCGTAGGCAAAAGTCGTATCCGGGAAATCAGGCGCTAGTTCAAATAGGGACGTACCGTACTGGGTTCCGTGCGCGATGACAATATTGTAGCCATCGGCGGCGTAATCACGAATAGCCGCAGCAGCGTCCGTCACATTGAACATATTCTCGGTGTAAGCGATTTCAAACACATCTTCGCCGCCAGCCTGTTCTTGCAGGCGCAGCAGAGAGTCGTAAATCGCCTGGCTCCAGGCCAGATCGGTAATGGTAGAGGGCATTACAACAGCGACGCGAATCGCCTCAATGTCGGAAACATCCGCTTCGGCTGAAACTTCCACCTGCTCTTCGGTGGGCGCTGCGGCCGGTTCTTCGCCTGATTCTTCGGCCGGTTCAGCGACTGTGTCAACCGGTTCCGGTTCCGAAACTTCACTTGTTGTATCCCCTCCGCCACAAGCAGCCAGGGCCAACACAAATACCAATAACAATAACCATACTTTTTTCATATTCTTCTCCTTAATTTTGGTCTGGTAGTCGACTAATTCTCACCACGCGCAAAAGGCTTTGTCAATGCCGCCGGCTGTTGTGAACGGCGGAATGGCAGGGCCAGCGCGATAATGGTTAATAAATAGGGCAGCATTACAGCCACGTCGGACGGAATATTGAGGTCTAGCACCTGTACCCATAACTGCAAAGCATTGACGGTACTGAATAAAAGCGCACCTAATAACACACCAGAAGGCTTCCAACTGCCAAAATAGACCAGAGCGACGGCAATAAAACCCATGCCGTTGGTCATATTTTCCTGAAAGATATTTAACAATGAAATGGAAAGGGAAGCGCCGGCAATCCCGGCCAGGGCGGAACCCAACATGACGGATGCATAGCGAACGGCCGTTACATTCACACCCAACGAATCAGCCGCCTCAGGATTTTGGCCTACAGACCGAATCTTTAGCCCCCACGTTGTACGGTTCAACACCCACCAGGAAACGGGAACCAGCGCATAAGCGCCATAGGTAAGAATACTGTAGCCAAAGAAAATATCACCCAATACCGGAATATTGGCCAGACAAAAACTTTCACCAAAACAAAAACTCAATGGCGCAAATCCTTGCACACCTTCCACCGTACCCAACATCGTCTTGAACAACAAGCTGGAAGCGCCCGCCCCAAACATAAACAACCCAATACCACTAATCCCCTGTTGTGCCTGATAGGTAATACTAACAACCGCCATTAACAGGCCCATGAGCATCCCCACAAAAGCGGCCACAAAAAGGCCCAGCCAGGGACTGCCTGTTTGAAATACAGCGTAAAAGCCAGAAAAGGCCCCCATCAACATAATACCTTCAACACCCAGGTTCAATACACCAGAACGCTGCGAAAACGTCTCACCAATCGCCGCATACAAATAAGGTGTTGCTAAACGAATACCCGAATGAATGACGCCTAAAACAATGGCTAAAAGCGTTAAATTTTCATTCATGAGTTAGTCTCCGCAGTTGGGGTCGGGGCTGTCGCAGCCGGCTCGCTTTTGTCGCCCGATCTTGTATCGCGCGACCCCGAATCGACTGAAACACGCCGGTTCTGCCGTTTGCGAACAAAATAATCAGTGCTGACAACAAATAAGACCACCAAACCTAAAATCGCCTGGATTAGGACTTGTGGTATTTGCATCGCCCGCTGCATCTTATCACCACCAACCAGCAAACCACCAAACAAAATAGATGAAGGAATAATCCCTAACGGGTGCAATTTACCAAAGAGCGCGGCCACAATACCGGAAAATCCATAACCGGCCGAAACAGCCACCGGTTCAAACATACGGTGATGCAGGCCCAGAATTTCGACAGCGCCGGCCAAACCGGCAAACAGACCACTCAATGTCATGGACAACACCATATTGCTTTTGACATTAATACCGGCATAGCGGGAAGCATGTGGGTTTAGCCCCACCGCCCGAATGCGATAACCGATGGTCGTACGCCAAAGGAAAATGTAAATCAAGATGGCCATCACTATGGCGAAGACAAGACCACTGTGCAATCGCGTCGGCTCTACCAAAACACCGTAAATCTCTTTAAGGTAGCCCGTTAAATTCAAATCTTTAGCCGATTCAGTAAATCCCAACGATTCGGCGATATCGGTAAAGCGCGGCATGTCGGCAGTACGAGCCAAACGGGCTGATTGGGGAATATTGGTGCCGGCTGCCAATTCGGCCGGATCGATCATCGGGCCACGCAGCAAGTAGTAGCCAATCTGGATGGCTATCTGGTTCATCATGACCGTGCTGAGAATTTCGTTAACCCCCAACTGCGCTTTGAGATAACCGGGAATCGCCCCCCAAACACCACCCATCAAAGCGCCGGCAACCAGACCAATGATGATGACTAAAACACCATTCATCCGGTCACCCAGTTGTAAACCAAGATAGGTGGTCATCATCGCGCCTACAATCAACTGCCCTTCAGCCCCAATGTTGATGACGCCCCCCCGGAAGGCAATCGCAATACCCAGACCAACGAGCAGCAGCGGCGTGGCTTTGACCAATGTGTCGGCCAGGCCGTTTTTGCTGCCGAACGCACCAACGATCATTGCTTGGTATGCTTCCAGGGGATTGACGCCTTGCAGGAGCAAAATCACTGCGCCAACAATAAAGGCTGCTAACACAGCCAAAAGGGGTAAGAGCGAATCAAACAATCTTTCGTTTAACTTCGTTTTGCCCACAAGATGCCTCGCTTTGGGGAGCTGCAATGTAACCAATTATCACATTATGAGGAGATTGGGCGCCTCATCATATGACACCTTCTTACTTTGCAACGTTTTTTAGGATGATTGCCGCCTATTTTGTGCTTATACGGCAATGATTAACTTCTCTCTCTTCATCAACAATTGTAACTATACGCTATATCCGTTCAAAATACGGCAGTAAAATGTCATGATTTTAGTGTGACTAACGTACTATAAATGATGGCGCTAAATTTATCCATCATGTAAATCTGCAAGAAATTACCCGTAACATTTTGTATACCCGTGCTATCGTTTCTGCTGCGACGGGTCAAACGCCGAGTTTTCGTCGGGCATGATTTTCGATAACGTCGCGTTCTTGCTGGAAGTGGGCAGCCAATTTAGTGTCGTCGATTTGTTGGGCCAGGGTGATGGCTTGTTGGATGTCCTGGTAGGCGGCTTCGTATTGGTTTTGGCGGCGGTGGGCCTGGCTGCGCAGGTGGTAAAGGATGGCTTGGTGGCGGGTTACGGCCGTTTCCTCCCCCGCAACCTTCAAATTCAAGGCCATATTCAACTCATTCACCGCTTCATCGGGCCGGTTCCGATCCACGTAATACTTTCCCAACAACTGGTGGGCATACGACTGCCCGGCTGGCGTTGGCAAACCTAATTTCAGCGCCTTCCGCAAATAATCGGCCGCACGGCGCGAAATCTGAGGTTTATTGCCACTGTCCAGCAGCGCCAGCTCCAGATAAGCCGCGCCAGAATCAGGGTTCTGTTTGAGAAACGATTTCAACTGAGTTTTGGCGCGATGATCGGCCCCGCCATAACGCAGCGCATCAACAACCTGCAATTGAAGTTTTGTGTCCTGGGGATTAAGCGCCACCGCTTGAGCCAAGCCTAGAAATTTTTCCTGTTCAGTCACTGTTTCGTGACTAGTTCGCTCAAACCAACCCGTCCGGTCGCCCCAC
>JBNKZT010000154.1:0-13697 GCA_050301775.1 Promineifilaceae bacterium (SeqCode) | reverse complement strand
AATCCGGCCATTCACGAAAGCGTCTCGTTTCTGCTCGATTATCTGCCGGAAAATTTACACATCGTAGTGTCCAGTCGTATCGATCCGCCCTGGCCGCTGGCCCGTTACCGTGTCCGCAGCCGGCTAACCGAAATCCGTGCCCAGGATTTACGCTTTAGCCTGAAAGAGGCGGCGGAATTCCTTAATCATACGATGGAGCTGAATCTGTCCGCCGAAGACGTGGCCGCCCTGGAAACGCGCACGGAAGGCTGGGCCGCCGGCTTGCAATTAGCCGCCCTGGCCTTGCAGTCGCCGTTGCCGGGCAGTGATACGGCCGTTTTCGTCCGCGCTTTTACCGGTAGCCATCTCTATGTGGCCGAATACCTGATAGAAGAAATCTTGCAGCGCCAGCCAGAGGATATGCAGATCTTCCTGCTGCACACCTCAATTCTGGAACGGCTGAGCGCCGGGTTGTGCGATGCTGTCACCGGGCGTAGCGATGGACAGACCGTATTGACCACCCTCTACCGGGCCAACCTCTTTGTAGTCCCGCTGGATAACGAGGGGCAGTGGTTTCGCTACCACCACCTGTTCACCGATTTGCTCCAGGCTCGCCTGTCACAGTCGCTGTCAGCAGAGGTTGTCGTCGAACTGCACATACGGGCAGCGGTCTGGTATGAGCAGAATGGCTACAAGGTCGAAGCCATCCGCCACGCCCTGTCCGCCCAGGATTTTGAGCGCGTGGCTTCCCTGGTAGAGCGAGAGGCGCGGACGATGATGTTTTCTGGCCAGGTACACACCTTGCGCAATTGGCTGGCGGCCCTGCCGGAGACATCTTTCCAGACCCATCCCCGCTTGCGCGTCTACCAGTTGTGGATTGACTTGATGCAGGAAAAGGGAGACCTTTCCCCACAGGCACTGCAAGAAAATGAAGCGCTGCTGCGCACCTTGCCGCCATCACCGGAAAATGAGCGGTTGCAAATGGAATTGATGGCCGTTTTGTGGCGCTTTATGGCCTTTGCCGGGGATACCGCCAGAGCCATCCGGCTGGCCGAAGAAGGCCTAGCGCGTCTACCGGAGGGGGAGATGGCCTGGCGTGCCCGGGCTTATTCGGCCTTGGCCATCGCTCACTGGATGGAGGGCAGTGCCAAAAAAGCCGGGCAAGCGTATGACCACTGTACGCGCCTGGCTCAGGCCAGCGGCAACTTTAGTTTGGTTGCCCACGCCACGATGATGATGGCCATGAGCCAGGTTGATTATGGTCAGTTGCATGCCGCCGCCAAAACGTACCAATCCATCATCGACATGGGCGAACAGACGGGGCAGAAGGTATTTTTCCCGGCCGGCCAGGGGAACATTGGTCTGGCAGGCATTTACCTGGAATGGAATGATCTGGAAACGGCCGTTACCCACATGCAGCAAGGGATGACGCTGTGCCGCCAGAGTGGGTTAGGGCTTTCTATCGGGCACACGATCCAGGCCCGGCTGCACCAGGCACAAGGCGATTTCCAGGCGGCGGCGGCAGCGTTGGAACGGCTGGGGGAGACGGGTGTGAATCCCACAGGAACAGCGCGGCAAATTCTACTCAGGATCGCGATGGGCGATTTGAATGAGGCCGCCCGACTGGCAAAACCCTGGCTGAGTTTGCTTGACGGCAAATCGGCTCCAGCTCACTGCCCTTTGCTGGTTTGGGAAATCATTCAGCTTACACTGGCCCGTTTCTTTCTGGCCCAGGGAGAATTGGAGCAAGCGCGGCAGTTATTGGATAGGGTGGAGGAAACGGCCGTACCAGGGAATCGTAACGGCCGTCTGATCGAACTCTATTTGCTCAGATCGCTGATTATTCAAAAACAAAACCAGGGAAATGTGACCTCACAAGCTCGCGAACTGTTTGCACGCGTGTTGGCGCTGGCCGAGCCGGAGGGTTACACGCTGCTCTTTTTGGAAGAGGGAACGGCCGTCGTCCCCTTGCTGCAAGCCGTTATCAATTATCGGGGGACGCTTGCCCCGTTGAAAGTGTATGCGCAAAAACTCCTTCATGCTTTCCGAGGGTCTGGGGAAACGGCCGTGTCCGCGCCATCCGGTGAAGCAACCGGTCTGGTGGAAGCATTAACCCCACGCGAAATGGAAGTCTTACAACTCGTCGCCACTGGCGATTCCAACCAGGCGATTGCCGACAAGCTCGTTATCACGGTCCGTACCGTGAAAAAACACATCACCAATATCCTGGGCAAGCTGGGCGTCGGCAACCGCACCCAGGCCGTGGCTCGCGCCCGTGAAATCGGGCTGCTCACTTCCGATTAAACTCCCTAAGTCCCCAATTGAACTGAAAAAAAGGGATGGTGTACCAACGTGCATCCTTGCTTTTTTGTGAAATACGACTTTGGTACACAGACAGGCCGTGATCGTTTTTTGTATGCTGAGGTCAGGCTAATAAATACACAAAAAGGAGACTCAAGTGAATACTTTAACCAATACCTTCGCTTCATCAAAAATTATGTACTGTGGTTTAGGATTTGTGCTGACCCTGATTTCCGGCGTCGTCCTGAGCAAGTCGGGCCGGCCGCTTAACAGCGCCCTCTTTGCCGTCCACAAGCTCATCGCCGTCGGTACAGTGATCCTGATTGGCGTGAGCATCCGCGATCTGTATAAAGCAGTGGATGTGTCGGCTCTCTACCCGGTCATCATTGCCATCACAGGGCTGGCTTTCCTGGCTCTGGTGGTATCCGGCGCGTTACTCAGCTTCGATAAATTGGCCGTACTGCCGGTCTTGCGGATTCATCAAATTGCTCCCATGCTGTCCCTGGTTTTGACCACAATCACCGTATATCTGTTGGTCGGCAACAAATCGTAAAGTTATTTTTTGTGGAGCAGGCATTCCAGTCTGCTCCACAAAAAATAGGAGGCAGTCATGAAATACAAAAGCATTGTCGTTACTCAACGAGGTGGTTTAGAAGCGGTTCAAGTTATGGAGAATGATCTGCGTCCTCCGTCGGCGGGAGAAGCGCGGATTCGTGTCCTGGCTGCGCCTGTGTGCCAGGATGACATTGCCATCCGCATGGGCAACCGTCCCTTTTTGAAGAAGCCGCCCTTTGTGCCCGGTTATGCCTGCATTGGTGTGGTGGATGCGGTGGGTGAGGGTGTGGTGGGAACGGCCGTTAACGACCACGTCGCTGCTTTAACCCAATATGGCAGCCACGCCGAGTTTCTCTATTGGGATGCCAAAGAACTGGTTCACGTCCCCGAATCCCTCAACCCGGCCGAAGCGACGACGCTGGTTCTGAACTACCTGGTGGCCTATCAGATACTACATCGCGTGGCCCAGGTCAAAGCGGGCGACAAAGTGCTTATCGTGGGCGCCAGCGGCGGCCTGGGCACAGCGTTCCTCCAACTTGGCCAACTGGCCGGACTCAAAATGTACGGACTGGCTTCGGCCGGCAAGCACGCCATCTTGACCGAATATGGAGCGACACCCATTGACTATCGCACACAAGACTTTGTCGAGGTAATCCGGCGAGCCGAACCTGACGGTCTGAACGATGTCTTCAATGGCATGGGCGAAGAATACTTCGAGCGCGGATTGTCAGTCTTGCAGCACGGCGGCCTATTCGTCCACTACGGCGGGCCGCAGAGTTTTTCCCGCTTTTTGCTCCTGGTAGCCAAACTAATCTTGTATAACCTGCTGCCCAACGGCAAAAAAATTGAAGGCTACGGCACTCACAGGCTGGGCACAGATTTATTCAAAGAAGATTGGGCAAAGCTGTTCGATCTACTAGAAATAGGGCAGATAGAACCTGTCGTTGCCAAGACGTTTCCGCTTCTGGAAGCGCCCAAAGCCTATGAACTGTTGGAAAGCGGAGCAGTTGCTGGAAATCTTGTCTTATTAGCGCCGGAGCTGCTGTAATGGACGTGCCCCGCGTTTACGAAATTCGGGTTGAGGGGCATCTATCGGATCGTTGGGCTGATTGGTTTGACGGGCTGGCGATCCACAATGACCCGAATGGCGAAACGACGTTGAGCGGGCCATTGGCTGACCAGGCGTCCCTGTTCGGCATGCTCAACAAAATCCAGGCGCTTAATCTGATTCTGATTTCAGTGAACAGATTATCTCCTTGAAAATATTGGATGAGTGTACTTGGGAAATGCGTCGGGTACGGCCGTTCCCCACTCCCTGGTCTACCTGCCTTCCTTTCCATATAATTTGGTTATGTCTGGCGACTTGCTGCAAACGAAATTGTATGTGCCGAGGGTACGGCCGTTTCTCGTCCCCCGTCCTCACCTCATCCAACAACTCAACCAGGGCCTGCACCAACTTTGCAAGCTAACTCTCATCTCGGCTCCCGCCGGCTTTGGTAAGACCACATTAGTTAGCGAATGGATCAATCAAAATCAGAAGGCAGAGGGCAGGAGGCAGAATGCAATTCAGCCCTCTCATGTTGCCTGGCTCTCGTTGGATGAGGGTGACAACGACCCGGTTCGTTTCCTGACATACTTCGTCGCCGCTCTGAATCGCATCAAAGGGATTGAGCCTGCTCTGGGCGAAGCCGCATTAACCATGTTGCAATCGCCACAACCACCGCCGGTCGAAACCATCTTAACCTCTCTAATTAATGACATCGCCGCCTTTCCCAATGCCATTATCCTCGTCCTCGACGATTACCACGTTATAGAATCGCCGCCAGTCGATGAAGCGCTTATCTTTTTTCTCGACCATCTACCACCTCAGTTAAATCTTGTCATCATAACCCGCATCGATCCGGCTTTGCCCCTGGCCCGTCTGCGCGCCAGACGCCAACTGCTTGAACTGCGTGCGGCCGATTTGCGGTTTACATCGGCCGAAGCTGCCGAGTTTCTCAACCAGGTAATGGGGCTGAACCTTTCTTCGGAAGACATTGCAGCTTTGGAAGACCGCACCGAAGGTTGGATTTCCGGTTTGCAGTTGGCAGCCCTTGCACTGCAAGGGCCGCTTTCAATGCAAGGGCAGAAAGTCGCTGCCAACCGTATCAAATCTTTTACCGGCAGCCATCGTTTTGTTCTTGATTACTTGATTGAGGAGGTTTTGGAACAGCAGCCCGAGTATGTGCAGACTTTTTTGTTGAAAACGGCCGTTCTCAATCGCTTGACCGGCCCTCTGTGCAATGCGCTTACCGGTCAAAATCATAGCCGGGCAACCTTGGAAATGTTGGAACGTGCCAACCTTTTCATTGTCCCACTTGATGAAGAGCGGCGTTGGTATCGCTATCATCATCTCTTTACCGATCTGCTGCGGCAGCGATTGCGCCAGACCCAGCCAGAACAAATACCCCTTTTGCATATCAAAGCCAGTGAGTGGTTCAAAAACCAGGGATTCCATCAGGAAGCGATCAAGCATGCATTACGCGGTGGCGATTACCAGAGTGCTGCTGAACTGATCAAGATAAAGGCGCTTGATATTATTGGGAAAGGAGAGCACACAACAATTGTCAGGTGGATCAGTGCCCTTCCCGAGGATTTTGTGAAGGAACACCCCCATTTATGTGTGTTACATGCGCGAGCTTTGCAACTTACGGGTGATTTGGAATCCTCCGAAGCGCGTTTGATTGATGCTGAAAATGCTTTGGCTGGCCGGAATTATCAGGATGAGGGGACCATGGATTCTACTCGTGGTCTTATTCACTCCTGTCGGGCCTATTCGTCGTTCATGGTAGGTAACCATGACGATACGATATATCATGCGAATCAAGCGTTGGAGCAACTGCCGGCAACGGCCGTTTTGCTTCGAGTCCAAACCGCTTTATATCTGGGAATTGCCTATCGTTATAAGGGGCAGCTTGAAGCAGCATCAGAAATCTATGATGAGATAATGCCGATTGTCGAAAGTCTGGGTGGTCATTCAATAGCGGTTTTGTGCTACCTCCATCTGGGTGATCTGCAAGCGGAGATGGGGCGACTTCATCGTGCTAAAGAGCTTTGCGAACAGGCACTTAAAACTACCGAACTGCACACAGGCCGCCCAGATACGCCGTTCACGGGATATGTCTATGTAAGTATTGGTCGCATTTTACGCCAATGGAATCAATTGGAGGATGCTTACCGTTTGATAGATAAAGGTCTTACCCTTTGTCGAGATTGGAATGTAGCCGATATCCTGGCACTGAGTTGTCTGGAGCTGGCCTACACCTATCAAGCTCTAGGCAACGATGAACAAGCTCTGGTGTCGATAGAAGAGGCAGGACATATTCTTGATAGCATCTCTGAGTGGGGCAGCAAACTCGCAAATGCACATAAGGCCAAATTCGATTTAATGCGCGGCAATATCGAATCGGCGATAAGCTGGGCAGAAACGAATGATTTGGCCAGCGAAGGCGCTTTTGAATTCCATCGTGAAATTGAATATTTGGCCTTGGCGCGTGTTTTTATTGTCCAACAAAGATTTGAGGAAGCGCGCTTCTTGATTGACCGAATCTATCGGATAGCTCAGGAAATCGGCAAAAGACAAACAGAGCTTGAGGCGCTCATTTTGCTGGCGCTGTTTTTTTCTGCTCAAAGCAAGATTGATCAAGCGCTTGTTTATCTGGAGAAGGCCTTGTCCATTGGCGAATCAGAAGGCTTCATCCGCATCTTTGTGGATGAAGGTCAGCCGATAGCCCGTCTGCTTTACGAAGCGCTTTCTCGGAATATTGCCCCAGATTATGTTCGCTGTTTGTTGGCTGCCTTTCCGGCTTCTGAACCGGAACAAACCGCCCCGCCTCAGCCTGAAAGTTCCGAATTTGACTGGATTGAACCGCTGAGCGACCGCGAACTTGAGGTACTCGAACTTATCGCCGAAGGACTGACGAATCAGGAAATTGCCTCACGACTTTTCCTGGCGCTGAACACGATCAAAGCTCACACGCGGAATATCTACAGCAAGCTGGGGGTCAACAGTCGCATCCAGGCTGTGGCCAGAGCCAGAGACTTGGGTGTTTTGTCACCGGGCAAATTGTCTGGCTAAATGATTGCTTTTTCCATTATAATGTGCCCATGTCCGGCGACTTACTGCAAACGAAATTGTATGTGCCCCGGTTACGGCCGTTTCTCGTTCCCCGGCTGCGTTTAAAGGATCGGCTAAATCAGGGCCTCCAACTTGGTCACAAATTAACCCTCGTCTCAGCCCCGGCCGGGTTTGGCAAAACTACGTTGGTCAGCGAATGGATTGGTAATTTACGATTGGATGCCGCAAGCCAAAACCCAATTGTCAATCAACAATCTAAAACGCGTACTGAGCAAAGCCGAAGTATCGGCATCCTTTCCGATACTCACAACGACGTCAACAACTTACAGCGCGCGCTGGCCTTCTTTCACCGTGAAGGGATTGAGACCCTGATTCACTGTGGCGATTTGACATCCCCGGCAACGGCCGTACACCTCAAAGGATTCACTATCATTTACGTCCACGGCAACATGGATCGCAACCACATGGCTGTCCGCCAGACTCTATTTGATTTAAATCCCAGCAATGCTGCCGGCAATCATTTCACCGGCGAGATCATTCCTGGCCTCCGTGTCGCCGTCACCCATGGCCACATACCCGGCAAAATCGAATCTTTTGTCGATGACGGTTATGATTACATTTTCCACGGTCATACCCACCGCCGCCGTGACGAAATCGTCGCTGGCAGCCGCATCATCAACCCCGGCGCATTAGGTGGAACCCGGCACGAACCCCGCTCCATCTGTTTGGTAGACCTCAAAACAGGCCATTGTCAGTTCAGTAATCTTGCTGACTAGTGTTTCGCAGCATTTGTAAACTGTTAGTTCTTTTGGCTCCGAAACAGTAGTAAGAAAGTCTCATGCCTTTTTCCCTTCTTTAGTACTACCGTATAATCGTTTGTTCCCTTGACGCCATGTTACAATGCTTCTTATCTGGAAGCAGTTTTCATTCCCCATACTTAATATCAAAAATGATTATGGAAAAAAATATGAGCCTTCACCCCAAGCTCTCGACCCAAGAAGTAAATCTAGCAAAAAACGGCAACGTGGAAACGGCCGTTACCCCCACCCCCCTTGCCCCCAACCCGAACAAATTCCAGAGCCTGTTCGACGCGACCCCCATATCCTTGTGGGAAGAAGATTTCTCCCAGATCAAACAATTCATCGACCATCTGCGGCAAAACGGCGTGACCGATTTCAAAGCCTATTTTGATGAACATCCGCAAGACGTTTACCACTGCATCAGTCTGGTCAAAGTCATCGACATCAATCAAGCGACATTACAACTCTACAAAGCAAACAGTAAACAAGAGATTTTACAAAACCTGGATACGATTTTCGGCCCCGATGCCTTCCAGATTTTCAAGGAAGAACTTATTTTTATCGGTAACGGTGCAACCCTATTTGAAACCGAAGGCACAAATTACACGCTGGAAGGCGAAACGATCGACATTTTTTTACGCTTGTCTGTAGCTCCCGGTTATGAAGAGACCCTGTCCCAGGTCATCGTTTCAATTTTGGACATTACCGCTCGCAAAAAAGCCGAGCGAACAATGCGTTTACAGACGACGGCTCTGGAATCAACGGCCAACGCAATCGTCATTACAGACAGTGAAGGCACGATTCAATGGGCCAATTCTGCTTTTACCAAACTAACCGGCTACACTCCCGATGAAGCCATCGGCCAAACGCCGCGCATTCTAAAATCTGGGAAAACCGATCCGGCATTGTATGAAGATTTATGGCGAACCATTTCTTCCGGACAAGTCTGGCACTGTAGCGAAATCATCAATAAACGCAAAGATGGTTCTTTATACTACGAACAAATGACCATCACCCCCGTTAAAGACGAAGATGGCACAATTACTCAGTACATCGCCTTAAAGGAAGATGTTTCTCAACGAAAACAAGCCGATTTGCAAATACATGAGGCCAAAGAGTATGCTGAACAACTTTTCCGTGTCGTTCCCAGCGCGGTTATGACAGTCGATAAAAACCATACCATTACTAGTTGGAATCAGAAAGCTGCAGAATTGCTTGGGTATACCGCAGAGGAAATGATTGGACAAACCTGCAAACAGTTTGCTATATACCCGTGCAGCCAGATATGCGGCCTGTTTTCTGAAGATGTCGCCAAACCAATCCATGGCACTGAGTGTCAGGTCAAGACAAAAGACGGCCGTATCCTCACTGTGGTAAAAAATGCTGACTTATTACGGGATGGTAACGGCCGTGTCATCGGCGGCATCGAAAGCTTTGAAGACATTACCCAACGAAAAGCAACAGAAACCCAACTCAACGACTCCTTTTCGCTGGTACAAGCAACACTAGAATCAACAGCCGATGGTATCCTGGTAGTCAACACTCACGGCCGGATTACACGGCACAATCAACACTTTTTAGAAATGTGGCACATCCCCGATGAATTAGCCCATTCAGATGACGATGACAAATTGCTCAACTTTGTCCTGCAGCAGTTAACCGAACCAGACCAATTCATCACCAAAGTTCACGAATTATACGGCCATCCGGAGCATGAAAGTTTTGACATTTTAACATTCACAGACGGCCGTATTTTTGAACGATTCTCCAAGCCCCAATGGGTCAACAACGAAATTGTCGGTCGTGTCTGGAGTTTTCGCGATATTACTGACCAACGGCAGGCTGAAAAAAAACTGCAACTAACCCAATTCTCAATCGATACAGCCCCCCAGTCCATCTTTTGGATTGGTTTAGACGGAGAAATTTTGAATGCCAATGAAGGTGCAAGCAAAGTGTTGGGTTACACCGATGAAGAATTAAAGCATCTGACGGTTTTTGATTTTGATCCCACATTTCCCCGTGAACAATTCCCACAACTATGGCAAGAAATTCGGCAGCAGCAATCACTTGTCATCGAATCAGAGCATCAAACAAAAAACGGCCGTTGCTTTCCTGTGGAAATTCATCTAAGTTATTTGAACTATGAGAATCAAGAGATCATGTTCGCCTCGGCATTTGATATTTCCCAACGGAAACAAATGGAGATGCAGCTGCGGCGCCAATTACAAGAAGAAGAGTTGTTGAGGAAAGTTGTTGCCCTGACAACCCAGCGCAGCGATTTAACAACGACCCTAGCCAACGTATGCCAAAATTTGGCCCAATTTTTTAATGTGCCCAAATCTGCGTTTGCGCTTCTGAATGAACAACAAACACAATCTGAAGTCATAGCTGAATATCGCCGGCCTGACCAACCCAGTTCGATTGGTACAATATTCTCTGTTGTCGGCAATCCCTCAATCGAATATTTATTGCAGCATAAAACCCCATTGGCTATAAAAAACGCACAACAAGATCCGATTATGGCGCCGGCCCACGATGTGATGAAGCGGCTAGGGATCATATCGATCTTACTCGTGCCAGTTTTAGTTGGAGACCAGATCGTGGGCACAATCGGCATCGACTCCCTGGAATCAAGGGAGTTTGGCCCCAATGACATCGCTTTGGGGAAAAAAGTTGCTGCGCAAATCAGTCATACTTTAGAACGTCAACAAGCTGAACAAAAAATACAAGAGGAACGCGACTTCGCCCATCAGGTTATGGAGAATATGGGGCAAGGGTTGTTGGTAGTTGGTAATGATTGGACCATCGAATACAGCAATGCAGCATTGAACGATTTATTAGGCTATGAACCACAAACGCTTATCGGTAAATCGGCCCTTGATCTGGTTTACAAAGTCAACCCGCACGAGACCAGGAAAGTTCTAGAACGCTGGCAAAATGGAGAAACTCAAGAGCGAGAGCTTCCATTCAAACATGCCAACGGTTATCCAGTCCATGTTTTAATGACTGGTGTTCCACAGTGGCGCGATGGGCAAATTAAGGGTGCTATTGCCGTAATAACCGATCTAACTAAACGCAAAGAAATTGAGCAGGAATTTGCCAATGCCCGCGACCAGGCAGTTGAAGCATCACGTCTCAAGTCAGAGTTCCTGGCCAACATGAGCCATGAAATCCGCACGCCGCTCAATGCGATCATCGGTATGACCAACCTGCTGTTGGACATGCCGCTGGACAATGAGCAGCGCGATTTTGCCGAAACGATCCGCAGCAGTGGTGATGTGTTACTCGCGCTCATCAACGATATTCTTGATTTTTCCAAGATTGAAGCTGGAAAACTGGAATTGGAGAAACGGCCGTTTGATCTCCGTGATTGTGTCGAAGAAGCACTCGATGTCGTTGTCACCAAAGCGGCCGAAAAAGGGCTGGAAATCGCTTATATCATGGAAGAACATGTTCCCCAAACCATCGTGGGCGATGTCACCCGGCTGCGCCAGGTCATGGTCAACCTGCTGAACAACGCCATCAAATTTACCGAAACCGGCGAAGTCGTCCTCAAAGTATCACAACATCTCCCTGGCAGCAGCAGCAACAAACAGCAAACACTCCATTTTGCCATACAAGACACCGGCATCGGCATTCCAGAAGAACGCCGCAACCGGTTATTTAAATCATTCAGTCAGGTAGATTCTTCCACGACCCGCCGCTATGGCGGCACCGGTTTGGGCCTGGCCATCAGTAAAAGCCTGGTAGAAATGATGGGCGGAACCATTTGGGTCGAAAGCAAACTCAACAAGGGATCAATCTTCCAATTTACCATTCAAACCGAGGTCAGCAGCATACGCCGCCGCGTTTACATGCACGGCACTCAACCCCAATTGGTCGGCAAACGACTGTTGATTGTCGATGACAACGAGACGAACCGCCAAATATTAACCAGGCAGGCCCAATCTTGGGGGATGAAACCCCAGGCATCTGCTTCAGGGCCGGAAGCATTGGTCTGGCTGCGGGCCGGGCAGTCGTTTGACCTGGCTATTCTGGACATGCATATGCCGGTTATGGACGGCCTGACATTGGCCGCTGAAATCCGCCGGATTCGGAATAGAGAAGCATTGCCCCTGGTGATGTTAAGCTCTCTCGGCGACCGGGAAGGGCTAAAGGAAGAGGACTATTTTGCGGCTTATTTGACGAAGCCGATTAAACCCAAGCATTTGTTTGCTACATTGACGGATATTTTCAACGACACGGCCGTTTCCACTCCCCAGCGCCCGCAAAAACGCGAAATCGATCCCAACATGGGCCACAATCACCCTTTACGCATCCTCCTGGCCGAAGACAATCTGGTCAACCAAAAAGTCGCCTTGCGCATTCTCGAGCGCATGGGCTACCGGGCCGATGTCGCCGCTTCTGGGCTAGAAGTATTAGAATCATTGCAAAGACAACAATACGATGTCGTCTTGATGGACGTACAAATGCCCAACATGGACGGCGTCGAAGCCACCCAACAAATTCGGGACATCTGGCCGCCGGAAGAACAGCCCAGAGTCATCGCTATGACCGCCAACGCCCTCACCGGCGATCGGGAAAAATACCTGGAATCCGGCATGGACGATTACATCAGCAAACCGGTTCGCATCCAAGAACTTTTGGACGCCCTGGCCAACAGTCAACCGCTTTCCACCAAATAACCTTCCCGTCACGTAAATGAAACAATCAAGCTGGCTGGCTGAACGCTAACTTTTAGATAATGCAAATAGAGACTGGACCATTTTTGATCGAAGAAAATGGTCCAATCTTAACCAGCCTCCATTTTCCACCCCCGTCAAATCTAGTGCCATATGTCCCTAAAACAAATGACATTCAGCATTTATTTACCCTGGTAAATGGTCTTTAATAATATATTGTTGTCATAATCACAATGTGGATTGGGAGACAACACATTTCACTCTACCCTTGAACAACCTATATCATTTCAAAAGAAAAATGAACCTACAAATTGATCGTGATTATCTTATTCAAACGATGGTGGATTTGGTGCAAATTGATTCCACCAACCCGTCGCTGTCGCCCGATGGCGCGGGCGAAGTGGAGATTGGCGAATACGTGGCCGATGCCCTCAATGACCTGGGGCTGGCCGTAACGACCTACGACCTGGGGCCAAAACGAGTCAACGTCGTCGGCCGGTTAGCGGGCAAGGGCAACGGCCGTTCCCTGCTCCTCAACGCCCACATGGACACCGTCGGCGTGGCCGGGATGACCGCCCCCTTTTCGGCGGAAATGCGGGATGGCAAACTGTACGGCCGTGGCTCGCAAGACATGAAAGGCAGCCTGGCCGCCCAAATCGCGGCGGCCAAGGCGCTGATTGATGCCGGGGTGGAATTGGCGGGCGATTTGTGGGTAACGGCCGTTGCCGACGAAGAGTACCTCAGCATTGGCAGCGACGACCTGGTCAAACACGTTCACGCCGACGCCGCCATCGTCACCGAACCAACCGATTTGCACATCTGCCGCGCCCATCGCGGCTTCATTTGGTTCGACGTGGAGACCTTTGGCCGGGCCGCCCACGGCAGTCGCTACGCGGAAGGCATCGACGCCAACATGCGCATGGGCCGCTTCCTGGCCCAACTGGACCACCTGGAACAAGAACTGCGCGCCCGCCCACCCCATCCGCTGGCTGGCCCTCCATCCCTGCACGCTTCGCGTATTCATGGCGGCAATGAAATCAGCATTTACGCCGCTCATTGCAAGCTGGAAATCGAACGCCGCACCATCCCCGGTGAGACAGAAGCCCAGGCCAGCGCCGAACTGCAAGCCATCATCGACCGGCTGTCCAGCGACCCCACCTTCAAAGCCACCGTCAAATCGACTTTTTCCCGTGAACCGTTTGAAGTAGGCGAGGATGCAGCCATTGTGAAGGCATTGGAGACAGGAACCACTAAATGGTTACC
>JBNKZT010000153.1:297-13827 GCA_050301775.1 Promineifilaceae bacterium (SeqCode) | reverse complement strand
GGACTGGCCAACAACGTCAGCCAGAACCGCATCGTGGGCTGCCGGATTACCAACTGCGGCGACACAGGCATTTACCTGGACATCAAGGGGGTGGATCACACCATCTCGCAAAATTACATTTACAACTGCGATCGGGGTATTGTCATCAACAACGGCGGCATCCGCGTGGTCAATAACGACATTTATGGCCACCAGACGGCGGGATTGCAGGTCAGGCAAACGTCGTATGGCGCGCTCATCGCCGCCAACGATTTTAACGCCAACAAGCAGCACAGCATTCACGTCACCCGCACTACCATTGCCGGCGGCGACGCCTGGGGCCAGGTGCTCATCTCCGGCAACTCTATCCTGGGCGATTTCCTGGCGGCGGATAACCAGTATGATGCGATTTACGTGGAAACGGCCGTCTCCAACGGCCTCGCCAATTTAACCATCAACGGCAACAAAATCTTCGTTCTCAGCGGCAATCGGTTCCGTTACGGCATCAACTTGGCCCAAAACGTGACCCAGACCAAATGCAGCGGCAACCATGTTACCGGATCGGCCGGACGTTACAACGTTGATGTGACCTGCTCCGGCATCGAAATTGACAGCATCGGCGGCGGCGTAGCGGGACCGCCCCCCGTTCCCGCCAGCGGCGCGCCCCTGGTAAACCCTTACCATGTTCCCGTCACCATCCACGTCAGCGGCGGCAACGTGTCCCAAATCGCGGTCAGCGGCACGGCCACCGGCCTGACCAACGGCAGCTTCCGCCTGCCGCCAGGGCAAACAATCGCCTTGATTTATACCACACCACCAACCTGGACCTGGTTCGCAGACTAAAATTATGCTCAAATCAATTGTTGGCACACGCCCTACATCCCTGACACAAGCCATCTCCCACGTCCGTCACCCCTTGTTTCGCAACGCCTACGCCCTGATCTTCAGCAGCGCGGCCACGTCGGGATTGGGCATCATTTATTGGTTGTTAGCCGCCCGGCTGTATACCGACCATGAAGTAGGTCTCAATTCGGCCCTTATCTCAACGATGACGCTGCTGTCGGAACTGGCCCAACTCAAACTGGCCAGCAGCCTGCGCCGCTTTATTCCTACCGCAGGCCGGATAACGGGGCGGTTTGTGGCCGTAGCTTATCTGGGCAATTTACTGGCAGCCCTGATCGTGAGCGCTGTCTTCATTTTGGGGCTGACGTTTTGGGCGCCCGATCTGGCCGTGCTGGGTTCCAATACTTTCCTGAAATTATGGTTCATCGCTGCCACGATGATGTGGGGCATTTTCGCTCTGCAAGATGGGGTGCTAACCGGTTTGCGGCAAACCATGTGGGTACCGCTAGAAAACGTCCTTTTCAGCCTGGCCAAGATCATCCTGCTGGTTTTGTTGGCAACCTCTTTGTCCGAGTACGGCATTTTTGTGTCGTGGACGATTCCGGTGGTGGCGGCGCTGGTTCTGATCAATTGGCTCATCTTCAAGCGGCTCATCCCCCGGCACGTTGCGGCAACCGCGCCGCAGACAACCGGCATCGTGCCGCGGCAAGTAGCCCGGTTTGCCGCCGGGGATTACCTGGGTTCGCTGTTTGATCTGCTGGCGATGATGGCCCTGCCTTTGCTGGTCATCCGCCAGGTGGGATTAAGCGCCAACGCTTACTTTTACCTGGCCTGGACGGTTGTGCAGTCGTTGAATCTGGTGGCCATTAACATGGGCGCGTCGTTAACGGTGGAGACGGCATCCGATGAGACGAAGTTGGCGGTGTACGGCCGTCAAGCGCTCACCCAAATCGGCCGGATTCTTAGCCCAACCGTGCTGGCCATGCTGATCTTTGCCCCGTTCATTTTACGAATATTTGGCGCTGCTTATGCCACCGAAGCGGCAGCACTCTTTCGCCTGTTAACGCTGGCGGCCATTCCCAAGAGCATCAACGTGATTTACTTGAGCCTGGAGCGGGCACGCCGCCGGATTGCGCCCATCGTCCTGGTGCAGGCGGCGCTGTGTGTGATCGTGTTAGCGCTGGGCTATGTTTTGCTGGGGAGATATGGCATCAGCGGCATCGGCCTGGCCTGGCTCATTAGCCAGACGGTTGTGGCCGCTTTTTTGCTGCTGACGCGGTTACGGCCGTTACTACAACCAGATCGCGATAAACCAAAGTAGTTTCCATGCTTGCCTTCACCCAATCATTCCCCACCGAGCCACCCACCGCCGTCCGACCCTGGCTGCGGTGGATCCAATGGCCGCGACGCCGCCAATCCCGGCAGCAAATAGACGATGCCTGCGCTTTCGTTCCTCGCATTCTGGAAACTTTGCCGACCTATCCCGCTTTGCCCGCGCCGACTGAGTGGCGCATTCAAGACGCGCATTTGGTGGAAACGAGAACGGCCGTTGTCATCACACTGGGGCCACCAGAAACGCCGCCTGTCGCCCTGCTGAAACTTTGGCCGACCATCGACGCCGCTGCCAGTTCCCATTGGCAAACGGTTGTCCTAGACACCCTTCAAGAAGATTCCCGGCTGGGTGCGTGGCGCGAACTGCTGCCCCAGTCACTAGCAATGGGAAAAATGGACGGCCGTTATTACACCATCGTCAACTGCCTGCCGGGGACGGAACTGGCTGTCGAACAGCCATCTTTACAAGCTGCCGCTGCCGCCATCCAACCGCTGCACCGGGCAACGGCCGTTTCCGTCACGGTAGACAAGATCATTCTGGCCCATTGGGTAGCCGCCCCCTGGCAGCATCTCCAGACCTGGAACCAGAGCCTGCCCCGGTTTCTCCGTTTCGATGACGGGCTGATCCGACTCTGGACAGAACTGCATGAGACTTTGAACGGCCGTACCCTGCCCGCCAGTTGGATTCACGGCGACTTCCATCCCGGCAATTTGCTGGCTGCGCCGGACAGCGGCAAAATAACCGGCATCCTGGATTGGGATCGGGCCGCGCCGGACGAACTGCCCCTGATCGATTACATCCACCTGCTCCTGTTTGCCCGCCGCCGGCAGCAGGACCGCGAACTGGGTGAGATCGTCATCGCCTTTCTGGCCGGCGACGGCTGGACAGCCGACGAAGAGATGGTTCTCAACCGTTCCAGCTGGTGGTCGGCTGGTGACGTGGCCGGGGATCGCGCCTTCATCCTCTTGACCTGGCTGCGACACGTGACCACCAACCTGGCCAATAAGACCGATCGCTATCAGACCAAA
Organism: Promineifilaceae bacterium (SeqCode); assembly: GCA_050301775.1. Lineage (GTDB taxonomy): Bacteria > Chloroflexota > Anaerolineae > Promineifilales > Promineifilaceae > JACKCC01. Next base: position 10,644 of record JBNKZT010000153.1, on the reverse strand, counting down.
TGGTGGTGGCTGGCGAAAAATGTTGTGAACGTATTACGATATTTTGGGAATCTATAGGCTAGGATTGTGCGATGTAGATTGAAATGTTCGACACAAATGGCACAAATCTCACGAATGAGGAGTTTTTATTCGTGCCATTTGTGTCATTCGTGTCAGATCAAAGATGTATCAAGTTGTTATTCGTCATAAAAATGCTGTCTGGGCAGCCCAACTGCTGACTGTTGCGCCGCTGCTGCTGACAATATCGGCGGCGGGTCTCTGGCTGACATCGCTGACCCGCATTCGCCTGCGCGAGATGAATGACCTGGGCCTGGTGTCTGTACTGCCTGTGTCATTTTTTGCCGCGCTCATCCTGCTCACGCTCGGTTTTGTCCTGTCCCTGCGCCAACCCCAAAAATTCAAACAACTCCACCTGGCCCCGATTGTCCTGCTTGTTTTCATCCTGTTTGGCACAACGGCCGTTGTCGAAAATATGCCCCGCTTCGTCACCGCCTGGACCCATTTAGGCTTTGCCGAATACATCAGCCGCACCGGGGAGACAGCCACCGGGCTGGACGCCCGTTTTAGCTGGCCCATCTTCTTCAGCCTGACCAGTTTCGTCACTGAAGCGGCCGGTCTGGAAAACGGGCTGCCATTTCTGTCTTGGGCACACGTTTATTTCAATCTGCTGTACCTTGGTCCGCTGCTCCTGATTTACCGCTCCTTGACCGACGATGAGCGCCTGGTGCAGTTGGGACTCTGGCTTTTTTACATTGGCAACTGGATTGGCCAGGATTACTTCTCACCGCAGGGGTTCAATTATTTCTTACACCTGCTGATTCTGGGTCTGCTGCTCAAGTGGTTTCAATCGCCGCCGCCGACTGCGAGCTTTTTGGCAACGGCCATCACTCACCTTAACCGACTCCTGGGCCAGCGCATCCGCCATTTCGACAAGATCGTTAACTGGATCATGCCAGATAATTCGCCGGACGCGCCCGGCCAACCCCGCCAGCGCGCCGGGATGGTCATCATCATCGCCATCCTGTTTGCCGTCATTGCCTCCAGCCATCAACTGACTCCCTTTGCCTTGCTGGGCAGCGTGGCAGCGCTGGTTGTCTTCGACCGCTGTTCAATCCGTACGCTGCCCATTCTGATGGCCATCCTCATTGGCGCGTGGATCAGCTACATGACGGTGGATTTTCTTTCCGGCCACCTGGAAACGCTCACCGGCGACATGGGCCAGGTCAGCGGCGTGGTCAGCGCCAACGTGTCCAGCCGGTTTCAGGGAAGCCCGGAACACGCCCTGGTGCTTTACTCAAAAGTGGTGATGGCCCTGGCCATATGGGGGCTGGCTTTTCTAGGCGGTGTGCGCCGTTTGTGGAATGGGCATCGGGACGTAACGGCCGTGCTGCTGGCCGGCGTGCCCTTTGCCCTGCTTGCCCTGCAAAGCTACGGCGGCGAAATGATGATGCGCGTCTACCTTTTCGCCCTGCCCTGGATGATTTTTTTCCTGGCCGGGATTTTTTATCCAACGCCGAAACACGGCCGTTCCTGGATGGCAGGCCTGATCATCAGTCTGGCCAGCCTGGTTTTGTTGGCCGGTTTCCTCATCACCCGCTACGGCAACGAGCGCATGGATTACATCACGGCCAGTGACGTGGCCGCCGTGCGTTATCTCCACCACATCGCCCCGCCCGATTCTCTGCTGGTATCGGCGACGTTTAACCTGCCCTGGCGTTTGCAAAATGTAGACCAATTTGACTTCGAAACGCTTGACGACGAGTTTGAAATAGGCGATCTGCCATCGTTAATGGCTGACAGCAAGGACGCCGGCAGCGAGGCTTACCTGATCCTCACCCACAGCCAGCAAACACAGGCCGAGCTATTTTTAGGCTGGGAACCTGGCCGCTGGGAGCAGCTAGAGGAAACGCTGCTGGCCTCGGACCAGTTTCGTCTCATCTATCGCAATAACGACGCCATGATCTTCATTCTGACCGGTGCAAGCCAGGAGGCGGCTCCATGACCAATTGGCGTCAACCCTGGCCCATTCTGATCACTCTGTCGGCGCTGGGGGTTGGCTGGCTGACCTTTGCCGACATTGGGTCCCCGGCGCGTTTTTGGCTGACGTGCTGGTTCATGTTCATCTGCCCCGGTATGGCCTGGGTGCGCCTGCTGCGCCTGCCGGAAAGTTACGTCGAATGGTCGCTGGCCATCGCCCTAAGCCTGGCTTTGGCCGCTATCGTCTCCGGCGTAATGTTGTACGCCGGGGTCTGGTCACCCCGTTGGGGCGTAGCCGTCCTTATCGGGATTAGCGAAGTTGGAGCCATTGGGCAGTGGTTGACGCGGGTTGATAAGGATGGGGAAACGGCCGTTACTAACCAGGAGCAAACCACATGACCTCAACCGTCACCGAAACAACCATCACGACCATCACGTCGTTATCCTACGACGCCCTTTCCACCACCTTCGGCCTTATCGCCATCATATTATTGACAACACTTATACTGCAAAAGGAAATTATGCGCGCCAGGGGCGGAGCAAGAGCCAACCTGTGGCTAAAAACGCTGGACACGGCCATCATCCCCCTTCTGGTCGTATTCGGACTGGTCATCATCATGCGCCTGGTCAATCTTTTGTAAACAAATCGCCAATGATTTTCTTCAAAAACAACGAGGCAAAGATTATAGCGCTCACCTACCTGGCGCTTATTGCTGGGGCAGAAGCCATTGGCGTATTTATCGCGCCCGTCCCCGGCATGATCGCGCACGTAGTTTTGCTGCCAGTGCTGCTGAGCCACTATGTTTTGGCAGAACAGAAATCTTACCGGCGTCTATTCGTGGCATTGGCACTGCTGCCGCTGCTGCGTATCCTGAGCTGGACCATGCCGGTTAAGCAACTGCCTGGATTGTACTGGTATACGCTGGTGGGCCTGCCTTTGTTAACGGCCGTCATCCTGACAACCCGCTTCCCCGATATTTCCCCGGCCACGATGAACGTGCACGCCTCACCGTGGCAGCAACAAATAGGCGTGATTCTGAGCGGAGCCGGATTGAGTCTGGCGGCGTTTTTGATCGCCCGGCCACAGCCCCTGATCAACCTGAACGCGGTTGAGATGGCTGCGGGCGAGATTATCTTAATCCTGCTTACCGGTTTGACAGAAGAATTGATTTTTCGCGGCTTACTTCTGAACGCAGTCGAAGAAATTTTCGGGTCGGGCAGCATCTTGTACAGCAGCGCCCTGTTCGCCATCATGTACGTGGGGTCTTTATCGCTCGGTTATGTGCTTTTGATGGGAGCCGTTGGCCTTTTCTTTGGCTGGTGGGTGCGCCGGACAGGCTCGATATGGGGTGCAGCACTGGCTCATGGGCTGCTTAACATCGGCCTGTTACTTGTCTGGCCGTTTATTTTGGGATTGTAGTCAGAAACAAGCCACTCAATGCCGGTACTCCCCCGACAACACCGCGCCATCAGGAATGGAAACGGTCGTTCCCCCCTCATTTACCAACGCCACCACACCCCGGCAAACGACATCCGCGCCAAAGATAAAGTCACCCTGAATGGAGAGCTTTTCACAGTCCAAGAGTGAAGGCGGACCATAAGGGAAGCGAGCATCCAAATCATTGACAAACTGGTAATGCGCCGCGTCCAGTTCAACCGTCAGGGAACCAACTGTGCGGGCCGGATTGGGGATGACGTGATCATCGTCGGTCAGCAGATAGGCATCGGAGCGAACAGCCAGTAAATCGTCGGTCTTTTTGACCGGGGCAAAACGGGTACGGGGCACGCGCAATGCCGCTGCGCCTTCAAACACAGCAATCGCCGACCCCATCGCCGTTTCCAATTGATACACCTTGGGCGAGGTTAAGTCACGCGGATCGACCGTCTTGCTGTTACGGATCATCGGCAAGCGCAGCATGTTGTCCTGTTCATCCAATACCCGCTGCAAAGCAGGTAGATTAATCCACAAATTATTGGTGTTAAAAAATTTGTGCCGGGTGATGTCCTGGAAAGCGGTCGCGTCACCGTCAGGGCATTGAGCCGATTCGCGCAGAATTAACTGGCCGCCCCCGCCCGCGCGGGGAGGCCGCTGGGCCAGATGACCGCCCTTTTTGTCCATTTCGGTGCGGTCGGCCACTTCCATCATGAAGGGGAAATTATTTTGAGCAAAGTAGCCCAGGATACGGCCGTTCAGCACTGCCCCCAAATTATCGGCATTAGAGACAAAGACGTATTCGTACCCGGCGTCTAGCAGCGCCGCTAACGTACCACTGGTGAGGAGAGCGGCGTAAATGTCGCCGTGGCCGGGTGGACACCATTCCAACTGCGGGTCGGCCGGCCATTGGACGGGCGACAAATCAGTTTCTAATACTTTGGGCGCTTTGTGCTGCAAGAAGCTGGGCGGCAGGTTGTGGGCCAGATGATCATATTTTTGCAGTAGGGCCAGGGAATCAGCTTCGGTGGCGAAACTGTTCATGAGAATCAATGGTGCGCCGGTCCGGCTGGATTGGCGGGCAATAACGTCGAGGAAGGTCAGGTCGCCTTTGATGGGCAGCAGGGATTTAGCTTTATCCAATCCCATGCCGGTTCCCAGGCCGCCGTTGAGTTTGATAACGGCCGTTCTCCCTTTCGCCGCCTCACCCACAGCCAACAACGAATCGGGAAGCTGGTCAGCATCAGGCAAAGACTCGACCGGCTCAATGTCGGCTTCCTCGATAAGACCCGTCTCGCCGTTGAGCAGTAATTGATAATAATAAGCAAAGGTATCAATAAAAATCGGGGGCAGTCCTTCAGCCAGCATCCGTTCGGCAAACGGGACAAATTCAAGAAAGTGGGTTGTGGAAGGTGAAATCATTACAAGTCCTGTGTGTTGAGATGTAGATATAGTGTTGCCTCAAATTCTAACAGGCTGTCTTAACCTTTATGATTGATCTCAAGAAGTGCTGGCCAGGGTTTCTTGCAATCGGGCCTGAATTCGGCGGGCATCCTGGTCGTTGGGATTGGCTTTTATGGCCCGGCCGAACCAGTGCACGGCCGTTTCCAATTCACCCCGATCACGATAAATCAAACCCAAATTGTAAGCTACGTGCGGTGCGATGGGGTTGAGTGCCAGCGCTTTCTCAAACGCAGCGACAGCCCGAAGCTGGTCCTTATCACGAGCCAAAATGGGATTGCCCAGGTAAGCAGCGCCTAAATTGGTCCACAGCATGGCGTTATCCGGCGCTTGTTCGCTGATCGGTTCCAGGACTTCGACGGCCTTTTTGAATTTTTTATTCAAGATGTAAGCGCCGCTGAGGTTTACGGCCGTGTCCACATGCATCTTGTCAAGCTGGTAAGCCCGTTCCAGAAGCTGCATCGCCCGTTCCGTATTGCCCCGGTGCAGCATCTCCGTCCCCCGGCGAAAAAGCGCTTCAAATCGTTTTTGTGTTTGTGAGTCCTGTGCCATACTTTGTTTCCTTTGCGCCCTTTGCGGTTAAGTGTTTTCTTTTCGTCCGGGCTTGATGATGAGCAGGCTGGTCAGCCCAAAGCCGCCGGTTAGCAAGAGCAGCCAAAAGCCGTTATTTAGCCAAAATTGGACGAATGGCGAGCGCGGCTGCTGCTGCTTAAGCCAATCTTGATTCAAATCAATAAGCGACTCCTGCAAAACATGGCTGACACCCGATTCACAGTCCATACCATCAGCGTAGGCAGCCGCCAAATCGCCCAACGCCTGCGACCCGTAACGCCCTTGAATGTAGCGAATGAACGAGGCACTTTGGGCGTAGGCGAGCAAGGTGCGCTGCTCTACGGTGGGGAATGCCTGACAAATTTCAGCGAAGGGGATGGTTGTTTGGTCGGCTACGGCCGTTGCCAGCACCGTTTCATAACCAGGATTGGACGAACCCTCAACAAACGTCGCCAACCCTTCGCTAAACCAAGCCGGGATGCTCTCGTAATTGGATCTGGCCGCCTGGTACAACAAAAAATGGGTTAACTCGTGGGGGATACTCTGCCTTAAATCGGCGGCAGCGGTGCGGCTGTTAACGGCCGTTACCAAAATCACCCCCAACTCCGGATGGGCATGGGCGCCAACCCAATCGCGCCCCGTCAGCCGCAGCGCCGCCCGTAAATCGGACGACGACGGGTAAATGTAGATGTTGAGATTGTCGGCTTCATCAGCAGCCGGTACGATTCGTGTCAGACGCGGCCACGCTTCGGCCACAATATCCAGTCCCAGTTGACCCAGCCCGGCCTCATCGCCCGTCCAGTTAACGGCGACGCCATCCTGCTGGGCTGTGCGCCAGTCAAACTGGTTGTCTTCATAAATGATCGACTGCTGCGACAGTGTGGTTTCACTGCCACCCGATTGCAATAACCACCAATAGGTTACGGTTGTAAACGGAGCCAACTGCACCTGGGTCAAATCCAGTTCGTAAGTGGCCGCAATGTCACGCGATGGGGAAACCCCAATGACCACCGACAGCGAATTGGACAGTTCCGGGGCACTGACAAACAAAGTAGCTTGATCGATAGTGGTGGGAGAAACGGCCGTTAACCCAAACGTCATCGACTGGCCAAAGGCATATTCAACCGCCGCCGACCATACTATCTCGTCAGACTGCGCCTGGGCCTGATTGGTCGCCAGAAAAATAATGACCAGCAGTCCCAAACCGCGCCAAATTCTAGTCAACATCCTCATCATCCACATCAAGCCAATCAAAATCGACGTCCCCGCCTAGTAAGGCCATTTCCTCCAGAGCCTCTTCGACCGCTTCATGCAAATCCTCAAAGTCAGAATCATGCAGCAGGGCTTCCAACAGTTCTGTCGGCCGGTCGCCGGCAATCTGTCCCAGCGCCTCTACGGCGGCCAGCGATACGGCTAAATCTTCATCCATCAGCAGATTGGCCAGCGCTTCGACCGCATCGCTGCCGCCAATCGAACCTGCCGCGCGGGCTGCTTCTGCCCGCATTTCATCAGAAGGATTTTGCATTTCATCAATCACAGTCGGCAGCCAGCGCGAATCGGCACTGTTGCCCATCGCAAAGACGGCGCTCATCTGTATATCCAACTGGGCGCTTTCATACGCGTCCTCAATGATGCCCGGGACACGGGGATGATTGGCAGCACCCAATGCCTCCAGCGCCGACCGTTTCACAGCAATTTCCATGTCCGGTTTGTCATATTCTGCCAGCAGCGCTTCCACAATGGCCGGCGAGATACTTGCCGGAACCTGGCCCCACTCCGCCAACAAAACGTAATGGGCCAGTGCCGAAGCGGCAGCTGCCCGCGCATCTACATCTTCATCCGTCTGCATCAAGCGAATGATGGGACGAACCAGGCTGATGCTGGTGGCATCCCAAAGGCCATCCAACGCGGCGACGCGCACCGGTGCAAATGAGTCGTTGATCGCTTTGGCAAAAATGGGTACAAAATCAACAACGAAATTTTCCTCACTGATGTCAGCCAGATGGCGCATGATCACTCGCCGCCGCTCATCAGCAACGGCCGTCCACCCACCCCAAAAGTTAGCTTCATCAGCATCTGACATATCCGACAACCGATACAACAGCTCCAATGGCAGCGGGTCTGCTGTAAATAATTGTTCCAAAACGGTTGAAAAAGGGAGTTGTTTTTCTTCTTTCATGATTCCTCAAATCAGCAAAAAGACCTGACAGAATAGCCATTATCTGTCAGGTCAATCGTTTTCAATTGAAAAGTAATGCGAAAAGTAATGAAAAGTAATGAATGTGACAGTCGCTTTTAAAGTGACTGTCACATGAAAATCTCTAAAAAGGTATTATTGGATTGACAATATCTTGAAACACCAGGAAGACCATTAATCCCAGCAAAACGAGCAGACCAACGATATGGACCATGCCTTCTCGCTCCGGTTCAACACGGCGGCCGCGTACTGCTTCAATCAAAACAAACATAATTCGACCGCCATCCAGTGCCGGAATAGGCAGCAGATTGGTCAGGCCCAAAGCGACGTTGATGAAGGCAATCATATTGAGCAGTGGGAATAAATCGCGGTTTGTAGCCGTGGCTTCCACCGATTGCCCGGCAATCTGGCTGATACCGACAATACTTAACGGCCGTGCGTCACTGGGACTCATTTCCCCTCGTATCAGCATCCCCGGCACATTCACAAACAAACGCACATAATCACCGATGAACGTTCCGGCACTAACCGCCGCCTCAAGCGGATTACGCGTGATGCGTTCACCGCCGCTGGACATCGCCAGCGAAACGCCAATTGGCCCTTCGGACGCCGGATCATACTCGCCAGATGCCCGCGGAATGACGGTCAAAACCATCTCCTGGCCATCGCGCAAAACGAGCATTTCCACTGGCTGGCCGCCTTTGGCATACATCGGATCGGCAATAACACGAGAACTGTCAGCCTTGATGCCATCCACTTCCAGAACAACATCGCCGGCTATTAACCCAGCCTCCTGCGCCGGTGAATTCGGGTTCACATCGGCAATCGCAACAGCCGGCGAACCGGTAATGGCCACAATCCAGAAGATCACGAAAGCCATAATCATATTGGCTCCGGCTCCGGCACTCAGGACAAAAAACCGTGCTCGCTTTGATGCGCCGGCCAGCCCCCCTTCAACGGTAGGATCATCTTCTCCGGCCGGGCGCACAAACCCACCCAGAGGAATCCAGTTGAGGGAGTAAATCGTCCCGTTTTTCTCAGCAATTTTCAGAGCACGCGGTGGTAAACCAAAGCCGAACTCTTCTACGCGAATATTGGAAAGGCGCGCAGCCCAAAAGTGTCCTAACTCATGCACTAAAATGATGGGTGTCAAGACAATAAAAAACCCACCAATTGCCCATAATACTGACATATGTTTTCCTTATCATAACTGTTCGGGTCTTTTTTGACCCAACTCTTTCGACTCCCCCATTATACGTCCGCGACTCTACCAATAGCAACAATCAACGCAATCATCTAACCCCTTGTTAACGGTTGGATTAGGTGTGCGTTAATGGCTATACGAATTATACTGCCAACAGATGGTAATGTAACGGCCGTATCCAACTCAAACTTAAACAACACATCCGTACCGGTAAAGGCAATGGTTGCAATCTGAAAGCGCCCACGAAAGGAAACTGACTGTAAACGGCCGTCTACTACATTCTCCCCACCAGTTTCTTCCGGGGCAGCGAGCCGGGCCGCTTCAGGCCGAATGAGCAGTGTGCACGAATTCTCTATTGAACCGATTTTCTCGTTTCCCGCCGTCGCTTTGCTCACTACGCGAAATTCACCAATCGCAGTACGGACGCGAAAAGGATTCACCGCAATGATTTCGCCGTCGATGAGATTATCCATACCCAGAAAGCGGGCCACAAACGGCGTGGCCGGCTGCCGGTACAGGTCAGTTGGCGACCCATCTTGCTCGACACGGCCGTTATTCATCACCACCACCCGGTCGGCAATGGCAAATGCTTCGGCCTGATCATGAGTGACGTAAACGGCCGTAATGCCTTCCGGCCGCCCGACCACACCGCCCGCCTGTTTCAAAATCGCGCGCAAATCGAGCATGAGCCGTTCACGCAGGGAACGGTCCAATGCCCCCAACGGCTCATCCAGCAGCAGCAGGCGCGGCGCGGGCACCAATGAGCGCGCCAGCGCCACCCGCTGCTGCTCGCCACCAGACAGCTCATGAATGGATCGTTGGTCAAATCCGGCCAAATCAACCAGTGACAATACCTGCTGCACACGTTCTTCGATTAACGGCCGTTCCCAGCCCAGCATTTTCAAACCAAAGGCCGCGTTATCGAATACATTCTTGTGGGGAAACAGGGCGTAATCCTGGAAGACCATGCCAAAGCCGCGCTGGTGGACGGGAATTCGAGTCAAATCGGAGTCGTGAAGGCGGATACGGCCGTTATCGGGCTGCTCCAATCCAGCAATGATGCGCAGTAATGTCGTCTTGCCACAACCGCTTGGCCCCAGCAAAACCACCACTTCCCCGGTGTCAATTTCCAGTGAAATGCCGCGTAAAACCGGCTGGCCGTCAAACTGCTTGGTAATCTCGTCTAAAACCAGCATCAATTTTTAATCAGATGAGCGTAAGTCGTTGAGGCCAACAAATGGGCTTGAGGAGATTGATTAAGGCGTTTGTCTAACGGCCGTAACATCAAGGCCAACACAGCCGCACTAGCCGCCACCAACTGCTTAACCACGGGAATGGTCAAATAGGTATGAATATAACGATAAACCATCCCGGATACGGCGTAAGTCGGGCCTACGCAAACCCCGGCTGATACAACCTCAAATCCAGCCCGTTCAAACAAACGCTTGTGACCAATCAATGTAAAATTTTGAAAATGATTGGGATAAGCATGGAAATGCTGCATAAACGGCGTGGCCGCAAACA
>JBNKZT010000153.1:0-287 GCA_050301775.1 Promineifilaceae bacterium (SeqCode) | reverse complement strand
AAACAACTGCCCACCCGGTCGCAGCACCCGGAACATCTCGGCCACCGCTTCGTTGGGGAATTCAAGATGCTCTAACACCGCCTCACAGTGAATGGCATCAACCGAATTATCAGCATAAGGCAGTTCGTAGGCATCGCCGACCACCTGAACATTGGGGAAATGACCAATGTTCAGATTTACAAGTTTAGGATGCACATAAATCGGTCCGCCGCCAACAGCGACACATAACGCATCGTCAGGCTGGCGGTCAATGGCCTCATGAAAGGCCTGCATGGACGCCTGGCTGC
>JBNKZT010000152.1:0-13835 GCA_050301775.1 Promineifilaceae bacterium (SeqCode) | reverse complement strand
CACACACCTTTAGTAGACCAACTGACTGGGATTATACCGTCTGACATAGACCTTGAGAATAGGTAGCTCATATGGCAAGGTCGGAAGACCGGTTTGTTAGCGGCCCACAGCATTTCCACCTTGTTTTATGTCATGACGCGGTGGCAAAGTCGGGAAGCAGCCAGTACCACCATCGCCAGTTTACTAGATGCATTCACAGTGGCCACCGTCAATGACTCTGTGGTTCGGAAAGCCTTAACCTGGGGCTGGCGGGATTTTGAGGATGCTGTCCAAATGGCAGCGGCACTAAACGAGCAGGCTGATTGCGTTGTTTCACAGAATGGTCAAGATTTCGAGACCCAACTAGTACCTGTGTTAGCACCATCCGGTTTGTTGGCTTTGTTGGCTCAAAAGTAGCTGGTGATATGGTCAATCATCTGGACCGCTTTCATCTTGTCAAAAACATAGTTGCGCTCAGCGTTTGCTGGATACCAAACTGACAGATGCTGAACTAAAGCAAATCACTATTCTTCACCACCGCCAATTGCAAGACCAGATTGTGAACTGGCAAAATAATATTGCTTTCATCCAGGCAATTAGAACCTGATTGCAGACAGCTCGAAAATTAGTGCTCTTATACCCCAGCTAAAACCAGAAAAAAGATCCCCAGAAGCTATCTAATTGGAACAACAGCGCAACGGAACCCTACAGAAATCCAACGCCAAGTCAGAAGTTCATTATGACGGTTAGCCCCCCTTAAACCCGATTGGAAGGAACCCCAACCGCCCCCACGCAACACTTTTAAACTACCAATATATGGTCCTTCTGGGTTAGTTTGCGGTGAACTTGAATAATCACCATACCAGTCAGACACCCATTCCTGAACATTACCGGCCATATCGGCAGCATCTACCCAACTGTCACCAGATGGATGATAGCTGCTCACTGGCGCTGCCAGTTCATAGCCATCATTTTGCTGGGTATCCCTATGGCTAAGAGTACAGTTAGTATCGCAATAATTGGCTTTTGACCCATCAAATTCATTACCCCATGGGTAAATCCAGCCACCCTCGCCCCGAGCCGCAAATTCCCACTGCGCCTCGGTTGGCAATTGAGCATCAGCCCAACGACAATAGTTGTTAGCATCTTCCCATGACACACCAACAACTGGATACTCTTCACCATTGTACGCGGGCTCGCCAGCAAAAAATGAGACTTCACATGCCCCATCGGCCACGCACTGTGTATACTGGGCATTGGTCACTTCCGTTCTATCAATCCAGAAACTGGTCAATGTCACTTCATGTTGCGGCATCTCATCACTGCTAGCATTAATATCATCGGTGTCACTGCCCATCATGAATGCCCCGCCAGGCACATATACCATCACCATCCCATCAGCGGGGCGTGTCCAGGTATCATGCAAGGTTGCATTTTGCGGTGGCAGATTGGGATTCGGGTTCGGTATTGGTGTGTTAGTGATTGTCGGTGTAGCGCTGGGCAAAGATACCAAACTGGATGTACTGGTTGGCATCAGCCCTGCTGGGGAAGGTGGTTCTGTTTTCGTCGGTACGGGATCGGGCTGTGGCGTTCTCGTCTGAATCAATTCGTCAGTTTCCTCACCGCCTATTGTCGCTTCCGCCACAGGCGTCGTTCCGCCGGAATCACCTTCAACAAGCTGCCCAATTCCCCATATCGAAAAGCCGATAATCGCAATGGCCATCACACCCCACCCCCAAACAGGTATGGAAGTCATTAAAGAATTCCAGGGCAGCGGCCGGCGCAATTGCCTTCGCGCCAGGGCTAAAAGTTGGGTTACATCCTTGTGTCCCCGATCTAAGCGCTGTATCTGCTTGCCAATACCAAGCACATTATTCCAATCTTCCGCGGTGACGGCCTCCTGCAATTGGCTGTAAAGCTCCGCCAATTGCATTTCGATTTTCTGCCGCTTCGCTCCTGCAAAGGCCTGATCTACCAGCCGGGCCACGTCACGATAATCCTTATCAATGGCCTGGATTTGCTTCCCAAGCGTTTTTACAACATCCCAATTGCTGGCATCGTTGGCTGCCTGAAGCTGCCAGTAAAGTGACGCCAGTTCCTTTTCTTGGATTTGTCGTCGTTTGATTTCCCTAGCAATATCAAGTTTCAGTTGAGATACGTCCTGGTAATCTGGGTACAAGGCTTCAATTTGTTCGCTTAACGTCTGTCCCTTTTGCCAGTCTTTGGCGGCTACAGCCGTCTGTAGCTGCTGATATTGTTGGGCCAGTTGAGCCATCATTTCTGGCTGTAGTTCAGTTAACAGAGCCTGCAAACCAGTCTTGTAATCATTTTGAAATGGGATCTGCTGGTAGACACGCCACAAAGGGGGGATGTCACACGATTTAACTAACAGCGGTGTTAGCTTGAGTTCACCATCATGCATCAACTCAATAGCTACGTTGGTTTCATCTCGGACCCAGCGAGAGCTGACAGCGTGGGGCGTCAATAGAAGCAGAAAAATCCCACTCTCTTCCAGCCCCCGGTTAATCGCTTCCAGCCACTTTTCACCCGGTCGGATGCTGTCCGGGGCCATCCAGGTCTGCCAGCCGCGTAATTGCAAATCAGTGACCAACTGGTTGGCAAATTCAGCATCCTGGTGGGCGTGGCTGATGAATATCTGGCGTGGATTACGTTGAATTGGCACGTGGGGTTGATGTGCTGATTTTACTTGCAGAGCCGGTGAGAACTTTTCGGCATAAGCTTTCGGGCGTTCTCGTTCCAGGGCGGCCATCATCGCTGGCCAACGATCCTGCTTCTGACAATGTTCCAGGAGCATCTGTACTTTCTGCCCTTTGCGCATCCCCACTGTGAAATCGTTATACACGTCAGGAAAGTAATCGAAGCAAAGGTGATTTAATTCTTCGTCGTCAAAATAATTGTTGAGAAATTGGCGGCCTGCAGAAGTTTCGTAGCTCATGTTCACCCCGAATCGTTTACTCCCAGGTCAAAAACATGCTGTTTGATTTCATTATAAAGCCTGACCAATGGTTTGCCTAGAGGCTGTCGCGCTACTCGCTAATTTGATGTAATATCCAGACAAGTTCCAAAATAAGGAAATTGAGATGAATAGAATAGACGGCCGTTCCCCCTCCCAACTCCGCCCCATCACCTTCCAACCCGGATTCACCCGCTGGGCCGAAGGCTCCGTCCTGACCCAATTCGGCGATACCCACGTTTTATGCAATGTCACCATCGAGAACAGCCTGCCGCCCTGGCTGCGCGGTCGTGCCGAACCGCATGGCTGGCTCACCGCCGAATACGCCATGCTGCCCCGCAGCACTCACAGCCGCAGCCAACGGGAACAGCGCTGGCCCAAAGGCCGCACCCAGGAAATCTCCCGGCTCATTGGCCGCAGCTTGCGCATGGCCCTCGATTTATCGCTGCTGGGTGAGCGCACGTTGACGGTGGACTGCGACGTGTTACAGGCCGATGGCGGGACACGCACGGCGGCGGTAACGGGCAGTTGGGTGGCGGTTGCTTTGGCCCTGAAACCCCTGATCGAAACCGGCGAACTGCCACCCGAAGTCTTGGCCCGGCAAATCGCCGCCATCAGCGTCGGGCTGGTTGATGGCCTGCCTCTGCTTGACCTGGCTTACGACGAAGATGTAAGGGCCGAGGTCGATTTTAACGTGGTCATGGCCGGTGACGATCAGTTAGTAGAAGTGCAAGGCACGGCCGAAAAATCCCCCTTTGCCCGCACCCAACTTGATGATCTGATCGATTTGGCCGCCGCCGGTATCGTTCAATTACAGGCACTGCAAAATGCAGTAATCAGTAAGCGGTAATCCGTAATCTGATAACCGCTTACAGGCCACCGATTACCGCATCCCACCAGAGAAAACCCACGCTAACTGGCTTGCGAACTCCATATGCCTGTGATAACATCCTGGCATTATTGTATATTCATTATCAGGCTCTATATAATCATTGCGTAACTATCTCATTATCCCATTGATGCATTCATATTAATTAATAAAGCGTTTACATCACTTACATCAATTAGTCAGCAATGGATTTATCTTTTTTCAGGAATGTATTCCAATACGAAGAATAAATTATCCCAAGGAGTATAACGGGTTTAGGCTCCCTTTATTTTCAAACAGGGTAAAACGTTATCGCGGTGGATAATAGATATCGAATACAGACCTCTCGATAAAGCCTCAATATCATCAATATGAAGTGGGTATGCAATAATGTATATCCACTTTTTTGTTACATGAGGCCACTGTTTGGGCCATAGGAAAAATGCCGCAATGAGCTTTAGTATTGAATTTATTTTTCGCATCATCGGGGCAATTATTGCCGCCACCGCCGCCGTCATAGGCGGGATTCAATTTGCCCAATGGCTGGGCATCTCCCCAGACATTTATGCAACTATTTTTGGTCTGGTTGGCTTTCTGGCCGGTTTGATTTTGACGCCTTATTTGACGACACGGCCGTTACGCTCTATCCGCCGCCAACTCTCCCACATGTCTGCCGGCCGGTTGACCGCCATTATTGCCGGTATTTTTCTGGGCCTGGTCGCCGCCGCCTTACTCTCACTGCCGCTCTCGCTGCTGCCGGCGCCGTTTCGCCAGATTATGCCGCTGGCAACGGCCGTTGTCTTTTGTTATCTCAGCGTCGTCATTCTCACCACCCGGCAAAACGATCTACAATCCCTCTTCAACAGCTTCCGGCCTGGCAGTGAAGGTGTTGGCGAGAAGACCAGCGATACGGTCATTTTGCTCGATACCAGCGTGATCATTGACGGCCGTATCGCCGACATCAGCCAAACTGGATTCATCCAGGGCACCCTGCTCATTCCCAACTTCGTCCTATTCGAGTTACAGCACATCGCCGACAGCGCCGAGGCCATGCGCCGTAACCGGGGCCGCCGAGGTCTGGAAATCCTCTCCATTTTGCAAAACGAAGCCCCCATCCCCACCCGCATCACCGACATGGACGTGTCTGAAGTGCGCGATGTTGACAGCAAACTGGTCTCATTAGCCCGCCACCTGCGCTGCCCTATCATGACCAACGATTACAACCTCAACCGCGTGGCCGAAATTCAAGGCGTCACCGTCCTCAACATCAACGATCTGGCCAACGCCGTCAAAGCCATCTTCCTGCCCGGTGAAGAGATAATGGTCAAAATCATTCAAGAAGGACGCGAATTAGGCCAGGGCGTCGGCTATCTGGAAGATGGCACAATGGTTGTGGTCGAAGAAGGCCGCAAACTCATCAATTCCACGCAAAACGTCATTGTCACCAAAGTGCTGCAAACCGCCGCCGGACGGATGATTTTTGCCAAACCATAACTGATTAAGAGGCGGGGATTAAGGGATTGGGGGATTTTCCTGAGATTTATCCCCTAATCCCCAATCCCCGCTATTTTTTTAAGGAAACCTATGTCACTTAAAATCTACAACGTTCTAACCAGACAAAAAGAAGAATTTGTGCCCTTGACCAAAGGCAAAGTCAATATGTACGTCTGCGGCCCGACCGTGTACGACCATTCACACATTGGCCACGGCAAAACCTACATTGGCTTCGATGTCGTTGTCCGTTACCTGCGCTATCTGGGCTACGATGTGCTCTACGTGCAAAACATCACCGATGTTGGCCACATGCTGGATACCGGCGAGGACCGCATCCTCAAAAAGGCCCGTCAACTTTCGGCCGGCCCGATGCAGGTTGTCGAAACCTATGCCCGCCACTACTTCGAGGACATGGACGCGCTGGGCGTGCAGCGGCCCGACATCAGCCCGCGCGCCAGCGGCCACATCCCGGAACAAATAGCGATGATCGAAACGCTCATCAAACAAGGCCATGCCTACGAAGTTGACGGCTCTGTTTATTTTGATGTCGCCTCTTACCCCGAATACGGCAAATTAAGCGGCCGTATCATCGAGGATTTGGAAGAAGGCGCGCGCATTTCGGTACGGGAAGAGAAAAAACATCCGGCCGATTTTGCCTTGTGGAAAAAAGCGGATCCGGAACATATTTTGCACTGGGCCAGTCCATGGGGCGAAGGCTATCCTGGCTGGCACGTTGAATGCTCGGCGATGGCCGGTAAATACCTGGGCCACACGTTTGATATTCACGGCGGCGGTATCGATAATATTTTCCCGCACAATGAATGCGAAATCGCCCAAAGTGAAGCCGCCAATGGCGAACCGTTTGCCCAATATTGGATGCTCACCGGCTCTTTGACGCTGGACGGCATCAAAATGAGCAAGAGCCTGGGCAACACGCTGACTGTTCGCGATGCGCTAGCCCGCTGGCGACCGGAAGCGATTCGCGCTTTCATCCTTTCCAGCCATTACGCCAGCCCGATTGATTTTTCTGATGAGGCGATTGAAGCCGCACACAAGGGTTGGCAGCGGATTTGGGGGGCGGTTAGCCTGGTGCGGGAGCAACTGCGTACGGCGGCTGATGGCGATGTGGATACGGCCGTACAAACCATCCTCGACAAAGCTAAAACCGATTTCATCGATAAAATGAACGATGATTTCAATGCCCCGGCCGCGCTGGCCGTCCTGCAAGAGCTGACGCGGCAGGTCAACACGCTCATCAACGAGAAAGGGCCGCACAGCAAAGGCACGTTGGCGGCCATCGACAATCTTTACCGCGAACTGGGCGGCGACGTGCTGGGCATCATCCCCGACCAGGCCGACGGCAGTGCCAGCGCCGAACGGGAAGACGGGCTGATTCGCCTGCTCATCGAACTGCGCGCCCAGGCCCGCGCCAACAAAGATTGGGCTACCTCCGACCAGATCCGCGACCAGTTAAAGGTGCTGGGCGTTACACTAGAAGATCGGCCGGACGGCACGATTTGGAAGCTTGAATAAATAGTCTGCAAGTCTGCGAGTTTGCAAGTAGGTAGGTTTTTCTTACTTGCCCACTTGCCCACTTGCTAACTTGCGTACTCCCCATGTCAGAAATTCTCATTCGTCGTAACACGGTATTGGAAACATTGCGCGGCAGCCGCCGCGAGATTGAGCGGCTTTGGCTGCAAAAAGGATTGGACAAGAAATTCGCCGCCCCTATTTTGGCAGCGGCCAGGGCACAACGTGTGCCTATCCAAACGGTCGATAAACAAAAGCTGGGGCATATCGCCCGTGACAGCAGCCATCAAGGTGTGGCGCTGGAGGTGGGGGAATATCCGTACAGTGATGTGGAGTCGATGTTGGAATTGGCGAATGTGAGGGGGGAACGGCCGTTTCTCCTCCTCCTCGATCTCCTGCACGGGCCGCAAAACATTGGCAGCCTGCTACGTACCGCTGAAATTTGCGGCGTGCATGGTGTGATTTTGCAAGACCGCCGCGCCCCCGACATTACCCCGGCCGTCGTGCAGTACTCGGCCGGCGCTGCCGAACATCTGCTCATCGCCCAGGTCACTAATTTGGTTCAAACCATCAAACAGTTGCAAGAACAAGACGTGTGGATTGCTGGCATGGATTTGACCGAAGAGGCCCAACCGCTGGGCAAAGTCGACCTGGATCGGGCGCTAGGTATCGTCGTCGGGCATGAAGGCAGCGGTCTGCGCCGTCTGGTCGGCGAAAGCTGCGACTTTCTGATTAAACTGCCCCAGCGCGGTCACGTCGAATCGTTGAATGCGGCCGTGGCCGGTTCCATTCTCATTTACGCCGCCTGGCAGGCCCGCGGCTTTCCTGGTACAAGCTAAACGCCGTATTTTGCCAATCCTGCCCGCAGTTGATCGGCCGTAATTGTCACTAAATTCCCCCCGGTAAAGAAAACCTCATCGGTTACTTCGGCCACTGCCCCGGCTGGCAGCGGCACGCTTTGCAAGTGTTCGTCGGTTTGCGCTTCGATTTCAGCCAGAATCAAACCATTCAGTGAACCATCAAAAACGTCAATGCTAAATGTGTGTTCGCCGCTGGGCAGGCGGTAACGCCGTTTGGTTAATTGGTCGCCGCCCAGTTGGGTCAGAAGTTGATATTCCGTTTCATTGAGGTAGATGTTGGTGATGGTTGTGTGTTGGGGACTGAGCCTGTCGAAGTCCGTTTCCCCAAATTTCTGCGTCAGCTTCAAAGCAACGACAATTCCCGTCTCATCAGTCATGCAGCGCAGGCGCAGGCGGGTATAGGGCAGGTAATGGTCGGTGATGAGGGTGTACGGCCGTTCAGCTAATCCATCTGGCAGTTTGCGCAGTAAAAAACGCCGTTCCCGTTCAATCCGGGCATACTTCATTTGGCTATTATTCCAAACTGACATGATAATGATAGAGAGGAATAATCACTGCTTCTTGTTCCACCAAGATTTGCTCAGCCTGAATATACAATCTTTGCCTCGCCGCCGGATCGCCCGCTAAATCGGCCGCTTGCGCCACCAGCATATTAAATTCACGATTATTAAAAGTCGTTCTGCTCCCGCCCGTAGATTCTCCCGTAAATTCGACAAGAAAATTACTGGGATCGTTGAAATCAGCGGCCCATCCTAAAGAGAAGATTTGGGGGGAATCTCTATCCAAAAGATCAATGTAACTGCCCCAATCATCGTAAGGTCGTAAGGTAAATTCTACGTTGAGGTTCCGCTGCCATGCAGCAGTAATGAGTTCCATCGTTTGCGTGGTGATATCAGACCCAAAGAATCCCAATTCTATTGCCGGCAGGCCGTTACCATTGGGATAGCCGGCTTCAGCCAACAAGACCTGCGCCCTATCCGGATCAAAAGGCAAGCCAACTTCTCCGTATAAATCGCGGCCCAAGATGTCAGGTGGGGTAAGTACAGTGGCCGGTTGATAGGTTCCCTCTCCATTCTGTTCTCTAAAAGACACGACCGCCTCTCTATCGACGGCCAAGGCAAAAGCTAGCCGCACACGCACATCGTCAAAGGGTGGTTTCGTTTCATTGAATCCTAAATATCCAGTTGCCGGAGCAGAAGCGGCATCATAGGCCAGCCAGGGTATTTCCGGCGTCAGCCGCGCCAGCGGAATAGTTTGCCGCCCCGGTAATAGAGGGGTAGCAGTCGGCTGCGGGCGGGAGGTTGCGGTCGGACGGGGTATTGGGGTTTCGGTTGGTCGCCGCGTTGGCGAAGGCAACAATGTGTTCGTTGGATTTGCCGTAGGAGCCTTTGTATTTGCCGGGACAGCGGCGACAACTTCGCTGGTTAATGAAGGCGTGGCCGTGACGACTCTTCTGACTTCATTTGGGGGAGAAGCCGAAAACAAGCCCGGACCGAAGATCACGCCCAGCATGATTAACAAAATGACAACAGCGCCAATACCAAGCCAAACGTTTTTGGATATTGGTTTGCGGGGCGCGTCCGGTGAGGATGGGGCCAGAACTTCGGTCGCTTGTGGCGGCTTTAACTGCGGGGCGCGCAGTTTGGACCGGGCCAGGGCCATGAGTTGAGGCACGTCGCGATAATTGGCGTCGGTGGCCTGGATTTGTCCACCCAAAACCAACACTTCACCCCAATCTGAGGTGGCAACGGCCGTTTGCAAACGTTCATACAATGGTTCCAACACCGAAACGGGGGCATCGTCCACAATGGTCGTTTTGCCGGTATGCTCGCCCTTCAAATTTGCCTGGCGTAAGGCGGTTACCATCTCGCCCATTGTCTGGTAACGATCACCTGGCTCCTTGGCCAGGGCTTTGTTAATGATGGCGACGACATCTGACGGTACGTCTGGTCGAATTTGGCGCAAGTCAGGCACAGGATCATTGACGTGCATCATCATCATCGTCATGACCGACTCGGATTGGAAGGGCAGCCGGCCACCAACCATCTCATACAGCATGACGCCAAACGAATAAATATCCGTCCGATCATCAACCCGGCTGCCCTTGATTTGTTCCGGCGACATATAACGCGCCGTTCCCAATACGGCCCCCGTCGCGGTATGCTGCGTGCCGCCGACGATTTTGACAATACCAAAATCGGTGAGAATGGCCTCCCCTTGCACGTTAACCATCACATTCGCCGGTTTGACATCCCGGTGAATCAAGCCTTTGTCGTGAGCATAAGCCAGGGCATCGCCAATATGGGTGGCTAGTTTAATCGCTTCCGGCAGTTCCAGCGTGCGTTTGGCTTCATGCAATCGCTGCAGCCGGGTTTGTAACGGTTCGCCCACAACAAATTCCAAGACGATGTAATAAATTGGGCCGTCATGGTTGTAATCATAAACCTGAACAATATTGGGGTGGCGTAATTGGGCGGCTGTTTTTGCTTCAATTTCAAAGCGGCGCACAAAATCAGGATCGTTGGAAAGATGGGGATGAATGACCTTAACGGCAACAACGCGCTGTAAGTTAAGGTCCATTGCTTTGTAGACAGTAGACATCCCACCCTGCCCTACTGCTTCGCCGATTTGATACCGGCCATTTAGTAAATCGCCTGGTTTATGGGGTTGTTGAATCATGAGCGCCTCCCGTTGCTGTGAACTACAGTCGCCAAGTCGCTAAAACAAACGGTATAAGGCTAGATTATACAATAAAAAACACCCCGCGATTTGATGACGGGGTGTTTTTCACAAAAAATTTCGTCTTTCAACAATTTGGAAGCGAGGTACTACTTCTTTTGCACCTTCTGCCATGTATCGCGCAGCGTCACAGTGCGGTTGAAGACCATCTTTTCCGACGTACTGTCGGGATCGACGACAAAGTAGCCCTGGCGCATAAACTGGAACTGGTCGCCTGGTTTGGCTTCGGCCAAATCCGGTTCCAACATCGCATTTTCCACGATTTGCAACGAATCAGGATTGAGGTTTTCCAGGAAATCGCCGTCCGCTTCCGGGTCTTCATCGGTGAACAACACATCGTACAGCCGTAGTTCGGCGGGCACAGCATGCCGGGCCGAGACCCAATGGATCGTGCCTTTGACTTTACGGTTATCCGGCGTCTGACCGCCGCGTGATTCGGGATCGTACTGGCAGCGCAGTTCGGTCACGGTACCGGAAGCATCCTTGACCATGTCGGTGCAGGTGACGTAGTAAGCACCCAACAGCCGCACTTCGCGCCCCGGCGCCAGACGGAAGAATTTGCTGGGGGCGTCTTCCATAAAATCTTCCTGCTCGATGTAGATTTCGCGGGAGAAGGGCACGACGCGGGTTTCGGTGTTGTCTTTGTCCTGGGGATGGGTGGGCACTTCGAACTCTTCGACCATGTTTTCCGGATAGTTGGTAATGGTGAGTTTTAACGGCCGTATCACCCCCATCGCTCTGGGCGCGCGCGCATTCAAATCTTCTCGAATCGCATACTCCAATGTCGCCAGTTCAACAACACTGTTTGCCTTCGCCACACCAATCATATCGGCAAACTTGCGGATCGCTTGCATCGTGTAACCCCGCCGCCGCAAACCGCGCAGCGTTGGCATCCGGGGATCATCCCAACCGTTAACGTAGCCATCTTTCACCAGACGCAGCAGCTTGCGCTTGCTCATAATCGTGTGAGTCAAGTTAAGACGGGCAAACTCAATCTGTTGTGGATGATAAACGCCCAGTTGGTCCAGGAACCAATCATACAGCGGTCGATTGTTCTCAAATTCCAGCGTACAAATCGAATGGGTAATGCCCTCGATGGAGTCCGATTGGCCGTGCGCCCAATCATACATCGGGTAAATCTTCCACTTATCGCCGGTACGCGGATGTTCAGCGTGTAAAATGCGGTACATGACCGGGTCGCGGAAGTTGATATTAGGTGAAGCCATGTCGATTTTGGCCCGCAAGACGCGAGACCCATCAGGAAACTCACCCTGTTTCATCCGTTCAAACAGATCCAGGTTTTCTTCTATCGACCGATCACGGTAAGGGCTGTTCTTGCCCGGTTCGGTCAACGTACCCCGATATTCGCGGATTTCATCGGCGCTTAAATCATCAACGTAGGCTTTGCCCTGTTTGATGAGTTCGACAGCCCACTGATGAAGCTGGTCGAAATAATCGGAAGCGTAAAAAAGACGGTCTTCCCAATCCGCGCCCAGCCAATGCACGTCTTCGGTGATGGCATCGATGTACTCCTGCTCTTCTTTGGTGGGATTGGTGTCATCGAAGCGCAGGTTAAATTTGCCGCCATAATCTTCGGCCAGGCCGGAATTGAGGCAAATGGATTTAGCATGACCGATATGCAGGTAACCGTTGGGTTCGGGGGGGAAGCGGGTTTGGACACGGCCGTTAAACCGCCCTGTCTGCAAATCTTCATCAATCAAGGAGCGAATAAAGTTAGAACTAGATGTGGATTCGTTTGTCATCCTGATATCACCATTTGTACTTAATTTTGGTCAAACTTAAACCAAGAAGTATATAACAAAGTGGGCGATGCCCCAATTTTTATCGTGCCTGAGCTACCGGTAATTTATCTAAAGCCGCCGGTAAATCGGCCAGATCATCCAGGACAATCCCCAGCGGATGCGCCGCCACCACTTGCCAACACCAATCAGGCGTATAACTCGTTCGCGTCAGGAAGAAAGGGATGCCCATGATCAACGGCAGCGCTCCCGGCAAAGAAAACGTGTCAGCTACCACAGCCAACTGCGACCCATCGGCAGCCGCCAATTTCAATGCCTCATAATAAGCCGGGCGACGCAAATCAATCGCATACTTCTCCGTCACCGGCCAGATTTGCAAATTGCCTAATGTTGGATGGGCAAAGGTTTTTTTCCACTCAGGAGCCATGTCATATTGGCGGGTGTCGCCCAGAATTTCAACTTGATCGGGAAAACCAAGCGCCGCCAGGTGCCGGGCTACTTTATCGCCCAGGGAGTTGGTCAAAATGATAGGGGTGCGTTGGGGATGAGCAACCAGTTCCGCCAACACGGTTTGCGCCGCCGGACGGAACGCTGTGGGCAGTTTAGCCGTGTGTCGATGAAATAATTCATTCACGCAATCAACCACCGGATCATATTCCGGGTTGGGAAAAGCGGCCTGCACGGCTTGAAAATAGGCTTCATTGTCTTTCAACAACGTTTGCATGGTCGTTGTGTTCAAAATGAACGCGCCTTCGTCACAGTAAGAAGCGATTAACCCATTCACAACCCATTGATACTGCTGCGGATTTTGTTGTATCCGAGTACGTGTAGCCTGATAATCA
This sequence comes from Promineifilaceae bacterium (SeqCode), assembly GCA_050301775.1. Classification (GTDB taxonomy): domain Bacteria; phylum Chloroflexota; class Anaerolineae; order Promineifilales; family Promineifilaceae; genus JACKCC01. Next base: position 789 of record JBNKZT010000152.1, on the reverse strand, counting down.
GCCGCCAATTGCTCAAGGGGGATGTGGATGATTTCTTCAGCCAGGGTTGTCTGCATAGCCTCAGCCAAAAGCTGGGCTTGTTCTTCTTCAACGGTAAGCGTACCATCAAAATCGATAATAACTTTTAACATCACATCCCTCGCTGCCACAACGAGACCGTATCAATCTGGAATGATTGGGGCGTCATGTCAATCGGTTGGACTTTCATTAATTGGTAACCAGCATGGGCCAATTTTTTGCCATCACGAGCCAGTGCCGGTAAATCGGCGCTGACGTAAATCAGCCGGGCTGGAGCCAGGTGGATGATGGACTCGATGACGGCCGGAGGCAGGCCGCCATCGGGCGGATCGATGACAAGCAAGGCCGGTTGGGTGGCGAGCAGGGGCAGGATTTCTTCGGCCAGCCCTTCGTACAGTGTGACATTGTCGAAATCGTTCAGGTTAACGGCCGTGTCCGCCACTGCATCCGGGTTGAGTTCAACGGCCGTAACCGCCGCCCCCGTTTCCGCCAAAAAAGCCGTCAACATGCCCACCCCGCTGTACAATTCCACCACCGCCTCAACGCCGCTCAGATTGGCATAAGCCAACACGGCATCGACCAACAGCCCCGCTGCGACCGGGCTAGGCTGGAAAAAACAGCCCGGCGAAACGCGAAAATCGCGCCCTTTCACCTGCTGCACAATGTAATTATCGCCCACCAGCGAAGCGGCCGTCTGATCCGGCAGCACAATAGCCACAGATACGGGGAAATCGGCTTCCAGTTCCGGCGGCTCAATGTCATTCACTTCCA
>JBNKZT010000151.1:0-13850 GCA_050301775.1 Promineifilaceae bacterium (SeqCode) | reverse complement strand
CGTTTCGGCTCCGCTCAAGGCAGGCTTATCCACACCCACATCCTTACCCATTTTGACGAAGCGGTGTTAACGGCCGTACTCGCTGCCGTCCAAGCTGCCCAAACCTATCCCCCCTTCATTGCCAAACGCAACAAAACGGCCGTTGCTCATGCCTTTTTGGAAGAAACTGGCTTTGTTCATCGGCTGCTTTTTCATCCCGACGGAACCCATTTGGCGAGTTTGCTGGGTGGGGAAGTGCATTGGTGGGATGTTGAAACGCAAGAGCGAAAAGCGATTTTTCAGGTGTCGCTATGAACGCAAAAACGGCCAGAAACATGCTACTGTTTGTTTGTATGTTTTTTTTGGCGGCTTGTGCGGCGGAGGTTGTTGAGCCCACCGCGCAACCTACGCCAATGGCGACGAACACGGCGCAAATTATCACCACAGCAGAGGCAGTTGCGACGGCAACGGCCGTTCCTACAATAACGAATACACCATTGCCAACTGCCACGCCAACGCCGACAGCCACACCAATTGCTACATCAACTGCCACGCCGTCGCCAACGCCAACGGCCGTTTACAACACAAAGCAAATCTTCATCCAATGGAACCGTTACGGCGGCGACGGCGGCGACATGACCGACTTTTATTATGGAAGAGGGACGTCGCAACTGCTCATCTATGCCGACGGGCAAACGCTCATCAAGTCCGGCGCGCGAGGAACGACGACCTTTGCCGAAACGACGCTAACGGCAGTTGTCATGTGCGCCTTACGGGACCAGATTACAGCCACTGGTTTTATGGAGCCGCATGACGAAGAGGCGTATTACACGGAACGGTATCCCTATGAGGGGGATGGACATCTCGTGGTGCAAGTTGAAGAGGTCTTTTACGACTTTGACGCCGTAGACGTACCTTATTTAACGAACGATTTGGCGGCTGGACTAAATATCGTGCGTGATTTCAGCCCCGATCATGCGCCAGAATCGGTTTATATTCCTGAAACGTTGGCGTTTTGGATTTTGGAAGTGGAGATGGAAGGGCAAACGGCCGTTGCCTGGCCGCCCCATTTCCCACCGCTCTCTGAACTGTGGGCCGCCCAAACAGAAAACAGATTCACCGTCACTGGGAACGATGTGCCGCTCATTTACGACTGGTTTGATAACAGCCTGTCCGAACGTTTTGTTCTTGTGGATGATGCGCTCTACTGGATAATCGCCCGCCCCATTCTGCCGCATGAAACGCCGGACAGCACGGCAACTTATCCGCGCCCGCCAGAAAATTACATTCCCGCGCTTGATTGCGGGGGCTGACTTTAAGGCGATGGCTAACAGCATCACCCCAATCAGGCGGCTGGATAGCAAGTCGCCCGACCAGACCCAAATGGCAGGGATAGGGCCGCTGTCTGTGATGAAGAGAGCCAACCCCCACAATCCGGTGAGAACGGCCGTTAGCAGCGATGGTCAAGGCATATCGTCAAAATCAGCCGCACGTTATTGACGAATGGGTCGAGTGGTACAGAAACATTTTGGATTTTAGGACAAATAACGCCTGTGTTTGAATGTTGGTAAGAATGTTATGAATTTACAGACAAGTTGGGAACGAAAAGACGGCCGTTTCACCCACTACATCCACCTCAATTATCTACAAGTTGTTGTGGGCAGTCATGCAGGAAGCGGCCATACTGACAATGCGTCGGCGTGTGGGTATGATGCGTTTGTAGACGGCCGTTTTCACGCCCACATCCGCACTCATTTTGATGAAGCGACGTTAACGGCCGTACTCGCTGCCGTCCAAGCCGCGCAAACCTATCCCCCCTTCATTGCCAAACGCAACAAAACGGCCGTTGCTCATGCCTTTTTGGAGAGCATCCCCATCGACCCCACGCTGGCCGACTTGCCTCGCCATCCCGACACGGAAAATGGTGCCACCAACTATGGCAATGGCGGCGGCTACAAAACCATCCTCCGCTCCGATACAGTGACGCTGACGGTGGAGCGCAGCGAAGGGTTTGTGATGCCAAATGAGGGTGGTGAGAAGCAAGCGTTCTCGCTGCCTGGTCATGCGTCATCCGCTGTGGCGCTGCACGACCACTTTTACCTCGTTGTCAGCGATGCATACGCCATCGTCACGCCGGATGGCGCGATATTGACGCAAGAGCACCCCATTTTTGGTACATTTCTGCGCATCAACGCCGTTTACCGCCGCGAGGATACGATTTGCTTTGGCTATTTTTGGCTGCGGGGTGAGCATCCGCATGGCTGGTTGAGGTATGCGGTGGGGGTGGGGTTTAACGGCCGTTACTCCAATTCTGTATAAAACCTTGGAGAGCCTTTTTATGGCAAAGGGGAAAATCCTACAAAACTGATCGCAAAGGAAACAAAAATAGTGACGGTTGCTAGCCAAAGATTACCGAGGTATTTTCTTTTTGACAGGTTAGCGCTTATCCAGACGCTAAATAACGAAGCAATTAAAGCGACTATCAATTGGCTCCCTATACCAAATCGAAACAGATTATATAGAAAGGTTCCTTGCAATATGGGAAAAGACCAAACAACATTAATTTGGATAGCCACCGCCAATAAGCTTGCCGCCACGCCAAAGATAAGGTGATGCAAAATAGAGTTGAATTGGTTCTTTGATAAGTCAATAAACGCCAGATCCATAGCTAGTATGAAGCAAATAATGGCAACTATTTGTACAAATTCATTTTCAAAGAAAAACTCGTTTGTAGATAGAATTATTAACCCCACAGCAACAGATGAAATAGCCCGTTTCAAGCGGCTTGCAGATTGTTCTGTTAATGGTTTGCTTTTCTTAGACATATTGCCTTCCCCCTACACATTTATAAATCTTCACCGACAACGGCAGCAGTATATCACAGGCTTCAGCCATCCAACCATAGTCAAGGCTTCTGGGGAAAAATAGAGGATATGGATAAAGCCACCACTCTAAAAAAGGGAAGTGATTTTTGGATACTCACTAGGCGTTTATTAAGCGTTTCGTCTGTATCATAACCAGTAGTGTATCATAACCAGTAGATAGTACAATGACCGGAAAGTTGACCATGAACGAGTCTTTAGAAGCATTAGAAACCTTACGCCGCCGACTGGAAACGATTCGTCACCAGACTGGCTCTATGAGCGATTATTTGGATCGCGGTCGTCCCAGCCCTGATGAGGCGCAGAAAACCCATGCGGCGATGGCTGAGCAAGAAGCGGCTGCCGCTGAGTTGGAAGCGCAGTTGGCGGAGATGGTTCAGGCATACCGCCAAAACAAGCCGCACCTCATTCGGCAATGGGTCAACATCTACCAGACGATATTTCAGGAGCTGAACGCCTATTTTGCAGCCCATCAGGCAGAAAATGTGTATGCGTATCGTTTAGAACGATATGTTACCGCCCAAGCCATCGAGGAATGGGCAAAGGTGCAGTCAGGCGAATTGGATTTTGTGATCAACAACAGCTATGTCATGGGCAAGCAGCAGGATGTTGTGTGTAAATATTTTGGCTTTTAACGGCCGTTTATAAGGAAACAGTATGACCATCCACAATAGCCCTGCTCAATAAATGCCGCGACCTTCAAAAGCGCGTTGTATTATACGAATGGGTACACTGTCCATTCGTACAATACTCCCCACCAACATGGACGATGTAACGGCCGTTCCCCTGCGCTATCCTATACACATCATCAATAAAGCAGGACGGGCAATTATGTTTTCCCGTTTTATAAAAGGAGTAATTACAATGTCCAAAAAAAGCAATATATGGGTTTTTATGATTGTCGCTTTCGGGTTTTCCTGGCTATTTTGGATTCCCAGTGCGCTCATTGCCCAAAATATTTGGCAAGCGCCCGAAGGGTTGCAAAACTTTCTGGATGGACCGTTCAACTTGGGACCTTGGGGGCCGTTGATTGCCGCCATTGCCGTCACATTTATGTATCAAGGCGGTGCGGGCGTGAAAACATTGCTCAAACGCGGGTTCATGGCGCGTTTGGGAAAATGGTGGTGGGTGGTTCTCCTCATCTTTCCTGTCCTCATTGGCGGCTCGCTCTTTCTCGGCATTGCGCTCGGCGATCCCTTCCCTGAATTTCCGGCATTGGCACAGCCCTTCACACTGCCGATTGCTCTGGTTTATATCTTCTTTCTCGGCGGTCCTTTGCAGGAAGAATTTGGTTGGCGCGGCTATGTCTTTGAGAATTTGCGCGGCCGGTACAACGCGCTAACAGCCGCCATCATCGCCGGCTTGATGTGGGGTTTATGGCATCTGCCCCTGTTTTTTATCCCCCGCGAAGAGTTTTATTACAATCGGCCGATGTGGGGCCTCTTGCTCACCACCGTGTTGGTCGGCATTATCTTGGCTTGGTTTTATGCCAATACGGGCGGCAGTATCTTTGCCGCGATGCTGGGGCATGCCATGTTTAACTGGTCTAACTATGTTTTCCCCACCTTAGGCGCAGATCGGGCGGCCTTGATACTGTTTGGTCTGTATGGCGCGGTTGTCGCGTATATCCTATGGCAATATGGTGTAAAGACATTTACACGCCAGCAGATTGAATAATTCACAAGAGATTGGAGACCTAGCAGGCTGTCGGAAAAAGAAATTTAGGCCACGGATTAGCACAGATTGGCACGGATTTTTTATGATTTTGTTCCCAAATCCGTGTTGATTCGTGTTAATCTGTGGCAAAATATCCTTATTCAGGACTTTTCCGACAAGCTGCTAGCCGTGTAATTCGCTCCGGATCGAACTGAAAAGCGTAGATATTGCGTACCACATGACGGAAACGAAGAAACTCATCCAACATCTTTACCGCTTCCTCAGATAAAACAGGTGGCCGCAATTGGGGTAAATCAGAATGCATCTGCTGCAGCAAATCCCGATGCCAATTGTATCCGGTAGGTATGTTACCATCTACGGTAGAGCCGACTTGTTGAAAGATACGCTCCAATCCGGCATAAAAATCGTGCAGGTTCAAGGCCACCGAATCAATGTACAGGTCCTGATCCTCTGGGCGTTGACGCGCCGCTTGAATCCCCCGTTCCGCACGAGCCACGACACTTTCCAGATCACCTAACTCCTGATGAATGCGGGCAACTAAATCCAGGTATTCTGAAATCACAATTCAACCCCATCCCGTTCAATCACAGTCAGGAAGGAAGGGCGAGCTGTATTGACATCAACCAGGTTCACCGGTATCTCAACCCCCAAATCCATGACCGCACCGATGGCGCGAAATGTATCTTCAGGGGCAATACCCCAGGCGGCAATATCCACGTCAGACCAGCGTGTGAAGCCGCTCTCACGTGTCAACGAACCAAAAGCAACAACCCGTGACACCTTAAATTGCTCCCGAAGTAATTGGGCCGCCTGGCGGGCAATTTGCCATGCTTTTTCGCGGCGGCGGTTCAATTCGGCTCTATCTTGTCGGCGGCGTTTATGCGCTGCGGCACGGTAAATAGTTAATTTTTCAGGCGATAAGTCTACTTGTGGCGGCATCTTACAGAACTCCTGTAACCATAGGCTAATTCAGTTCTGGTAATTGTTGCACAGTTCGAATGATTTGGTCAACTCTGCCACTAAATGAAAGCTGCGACGTTACAAACCCGCACCGTAAACGGCCGTTAACTCAACTTCAGCCTGCGGCGAAAATAGGTTGATGTTGGTTTGGATGGTTTGGAGGTGGGTATGGACGGCCGTTTCCCCAATCCCCGGCGGTGCATAAACCGTAAACAAAACCCGCGTCGTCGCTTCCGTAATCTGCGTCCGCTGGTCAGGGCCGTGAATGACGCTGGACAGCACCCCAACAGCATCGGCGATAAACATGTCCCCGGCGGCTAACTGCTGCGATTGGCCGTTAATCCGCACATATTCCTCGCTGCCTTCAGCCACGTCAATCCGCATCGGCGTCTGCACCACGTCCAAATCATGCCCGGCGGTCAGCATCTGGTCTTCCAGTTCCGCTATAAACATCGCTTCCACCAGCGCCGCCACCTGCGGGATGGACTTGCCCTTATGTACGATTGACTCTAGCTGAAGCTGAACATGATACGTCTTTTTAAACCGTTTGTAGTAGGTGTGATAAACTTGCAAAACCGGCAGCGCCCGCAGCGCCGGACGGTCAAATGTGGCGTATTTTTCTCGTAACGCCGCTTCCAGGGCGGATTTGCGGGCATCCAATTCAGCATGTTCCGGCGGATTGACAACGCCATTCATCGCCAGCAAACCGACAAACGCGCCCGGATAGGCCTGTTTCCACTTTTCGGTAATGATAAACATAGAATTTTGGAACACGGACTCACACGGAGGAACACAGATTTGGTCGTCCCGCTCAGATCATATCTGTGTGAATCCGTGAAAACTTGTGCTGAGCTTTGCCGAAGTATCAGCGTCCTAACTTACTCGCGGCGGCCGCCTTTGAGTTCCTCTTGCAGCGTTTCTAGCGCATCCCAGTTACCGGCGGCAGCCAGGCGGGCCTGTTCCGGCCAGGTGTCGGGGAAAGCAATGCGAATACCGGCGTCTTCGCGCACGATTTGTTCTAACTGGCTGACGCTGGCCGCGGCCAGTTGGGCAAAGGTTTGAATCCCAGCGTTGTGTAGAATTCCCTCAATCTTCGGGCCGATGCCTTCCACAATCTTTAGATCGTCGGGCATAACCGGAGCCGGTTCTTCCTCTACCAAAGTCATGGCTGATGGGGCGGGTTCGGAGCGGGTCACGGCCGTTTCCTTTTTCTCGGCTACCGTCACGGCCGTTTCGGCTGTAGCAGTTGATAACGCGGCTTCCTCATGACCCTGGTCGCCATGACCATGATCATCATGAGACACGGCCGTTGCCACCGCCGCCTTCCCTTTAATCCCTGTAGACGTAAAATACGACGACAAGAAAATCAACAGCAAAACGATCAAAATAATCACCGGCACAACCGCCAGCGGCAAACCACCGCCGTTGTTTTGTTCCGGGTGCTGCGACAACCACAGCAAGGTCAAAAAGACAGGGGACACCCAAGAGCTTACCAACACCATTCGTTTTTCTCCTTCTTCAAATTGACGCCGCTTCAAGCTGACGATACCATCCCACATTTTATTTCATCGTCAGCCCCCGGCATCCTTTGCACGATGGCTTTATGGTAACTCACTCTCGTCCTACGGGCAACGGCAATTGGGGAATCGACGACATCCTTACTACGCGCACACTATGCCTTCATGCTGTTCGCAATATCCTAAGAAATTCCCGTGGGATGAAGAATTCGCCGGGCAGACACAGTGTGCGCAGTCAACTTATTTCGCGCTGCAGTTATGAACCTGAGGGAATTAAATCAGTAAGCGCCCCAATCGCACCTCAGGTTCATTAAGCGATTCAACGACTTGGCAGATCACCAATCTAATTTATGAATCGCCATTACTGCAGACTGATTACTTTTCAGCTGCGTAACCGTCAGTAAGTGCTTCCATAAAGGCGACGATGGCCCATTCTTCCTCTACTGTCAGGCCCAAATCGCCCAATTCATCCACGTTAACATTTACGGCTACTTCCGGTTCCGGCCAGCAATCATTGATTATTGCCACTTCGGCAGTCGCTTCAAAAATCCCCATCGATTCACAACTTGGTTTCACGTCGCGTGTATTGTAGAAGTGAACGACATCTTTGAGGCTTTTGAAATAACCATTGTGCATGTAGGCTTTTACAAAATCTTCAGAAGGCCGCATATCGACATTGCGCAAAGTCGGCACTTTCTGCTTGCCGTCCTCCGCAGAATCATTGAGGAAACCTCCTAAGCCAAGATCGACAAAATCCGAATTGTTGACATATACGGGATTTTCTGGATTCTTGGGCACACCCAGGTTATCGAATGTGTAATCGGTGAAGAGCGCTTCTTGACCATTGCTGATGTGGCAGCGGTGGCACATGGCCTTGCCGCGGAAAAGCGCATACCCTCGTTGTTCAAGTTTGCTTAATTTAACTTTGCCGGTGAAGGTCAGGTCGTATTTTGAACTGAAAGCATTCACTTCTGATGATGCCTCGTAAACGGCAATGGATAGAGCGATGCTGTCAAAGGCCATGTCCTCGTTTCCAGGATCACAAATCTCGTCGCCCCAAACTTGTTCGAACATATCAGCATAGGAGGACGTGCATACGCGGTAGACGACCTCATCCGAATTTGGAAGGGCTTGCTCTACCGGGTTGGTAAACGGTCCCTGCGCTTGATCAGCGGCTGGGTTACCTAGTTTTTCACCAGTAGCACGGCCGTCCCAAAAATTACCACCGGTCCACGTCCCTTTATCATTAAACAGAATAGGGCTTTGGGTGGCATAGGCCGCGGTGGGTGGACGGCGGTTGCCAAATTCCCCGGCAACCGATCCTTCATAAACCGCGCCGTGGGCATTGATATTAGAGTCAGGTCCCGAAAACCCAACTTGTGGCGCATGGCATGTCGCACAGGATTGATTGTTATTGATCGATAAATCTTCATCGAAAAATATTGCCTTTCCTAACGCCTCTTCGGGACTTAGCCCCGGATCGGCAGATGCCGTTCCTAAAGAAACGGCCAGAAGGATTGCCACGCCGGTAAGTAACAATAGATAGACTTTACGTTTGTTGAACATAAGCTTTTACTCCCTGCCCTAAATGGCTCGATAATTGATACAAAATTTTCTATAAGGTATCTCATCCCCCACTGGCCATCCTGTTTAAATGTTTGTTCCCATAAACCTCCTTTTTGTTATTATTCAAGCATTATATCTTTGCCGCTAACTGGTCCATCAGCTATCTGTTTCGTAAAAGAGACTACATCTTTAGTACTAAAGAATCATATTAATGGTACCAAAGTACTAATGACTACCTCAAGTGACATTTGTCATGTTTTTTTACATCTTCACGATAGTCGGCTTGATTATTGTAAATGCAGTGACATCTCTTAAAACTTTGCGGGTTGGTCGGCACCGGAAGAATGTAGTCGGGAAATAGTTACTGGCGACCAACTACTATTCATACGCCAGCACGTCTCGTACGGTTAGCCGCGAGGCATTGCGGGCAGGTAAATAACTGGCAATAAGCGCAACAAGTAAAACCAGAAACAACCACAGCACTGCCCCCGGAACCGAATACACATAACTCAACGGCCCATTGGCAATTTCGCCGCCAATGACCAGGCTCATCAACTTGCCCACCGGCAGAGCCAATGCGACAGAAGCCAGCCAGCTTATCAACGCCATCAGCACACCTTCGGCCAGCACTACCCGCAGCACAGAGCGATCCGACGCGCCCACCGCCCGCATCACGCCAATTTCGCGGGTGCGTTCAATGACGCTCATGCTCATCGTACCGGCCAGCCCCAGACCGCCCACCAGCGTAATCAACATGGCCATCATCAGCAAAACCGAGACGATGATGTCAAACTGTTCTTTCTGGACGTTGCGCATGTCGCTGCTGGTTTCGATGCTGGTCACCCGAATATCCCGGTCACGGAAATGGCCCTCGATGCGTCCGGCCACTTCGGCTTGATAGGCCGGATCATGATGGGTGGTAACGATTTGCACCTGCCGCGTCTGACCCACGTCGCCAATCAAATGGGACACATAGTCGTAGCTAGCATAGGATTCGTACCAGACGCGTACGCCGATGTTTTGATAAACGCCAACAATCGTCCACGGCTCTTCCTTACCGGCAATTTTGAGGGTAATCTGGTCGCCAACCGCCAGGCTGGGGTCTTCGCGCAGCAGGCTGGTGTCGATGACCAGGGCATTGGTATCGCCGGGTTGCAGCCAACGGCCGTTTACGATCTTAGGCCGCGTCAACTCACTATCCACCGGCAGACCCAGCACCGTCATGCTGTTGCCCTCTTCACCATCAGCGTTAACGATGCTGCCATTGGCCGATGTCCAGCCTTCGATCCGTTCCACGCCAGGTACGGCTAATGCTTCTTGTTCGATAGCCGCCAGGCGGTACTGCCGTTCCAAAGTCACCTGCACATCAAATCGGTATGCCTGTCCCATCTCGGCCACCGTCTGGTCAGCCGATGCGCTGACACTCATCACGCCGATAAACACTGCCCCGCCCAAAATCAGCGTCCCCAGCGTCAACAACACCCGCCGCTTGTCACGCAAAATATTGCCCAGCGAGAGCAGCGCCGGCCCGGTGACAAACTTCAACCGCTGAATCACCCGCTCCAGCAGCGTCCCGCTCAAATCTTCCTCGGCCAGCCCCTGCGTGTTCAACGCCGCGTGCACCGTCACCCGCGTCCCCCGCCGGATAGCCGGCAGCGCCGCCAGCACCGGCACCAGCACGCTGACAAACAATTCCAGCAGCACCGCCTGCGGCGTTACCTGGAATGGCGGCAAATTCAAATCGGTCAGGTGGGGACTGCCGACAAATTCGGCAAAACGGTAAGCAGCAAAGGCCGCCGGCGGCGCGGCCACCACAAAAGCCAGCAGACCAAAGGCAACCACCAACAGCAAATACATCCGCACCATGTCCGGTGTGTTGGCCCCCACCGCCTTCATGACGCCGATGAACTTGACCTGGCGCATGATCAGCGCCGACATCGTGTTGAACACCAGGAACGCGCTCAAAGCCAACGACACCGAGGCCAAAATGCCCAGCACCAGGCGAATGGTTTCGATGATGAACTTCACCGGACTGACGCCCGGCTCGGCAAAAACCAACGTGAAGTAGACCACCAGGCCGCTGCGCTCCATCTTGTCCTTGATGTCGCCGGTCAGCGCCTTGATGTGAGCCGGATCAGATTTGTTGTCGGCGGCGACATAGAGCAGGCGGTTGTATTTGGCTGTCTCCCCCAGCCATTCAAAGGTGTCCAGCGTGGTGTACAAATTGATACCGCCGCTGTTAATCGACGGCTCCGCGTTTTGATCCCGCACGGACCCGACGATGGTCATGTCATAGCGACGGCCGTTACTCATCTCCACCGTCACCACGTCACCAATCGCAAAATCGGTCAGCGCCAGCGCCGTTTGATCAATCAACACTTGCCGGTCGGCCGGGATCGGCGCCCCGCTCATTGATTGCAGCAAATTAATCTGGCTGTCGGCATAATCCCAGGCATACAACTGCGTCGTGTACCAATGATCGCGCAAATTAGCCCGCACCTGGCGCGCTCGCCGTCCTTCTGCCTGGGCCACTTCCGGCATAGCCCGTATCGAATCGACCATCGCCTGGTCAAAATCGGAGGTCATGATGAAGGCGCTGGTCGGATTGACCACCTGATAACCGGCGTTCACCGCCTCCTCCATCAGCAAATAAGACTGGGCCACCATGCCAATGGCAAACACACCAATAGCAATCGACAGCACTACCAGAATGGTGCGCGTCTTGTTGCCCCACAAATCGGCCAATATTTTCTTCCAGCGGGGTTTGATGATCATTGTACAACCGGATACTGGAGATTGGATACTGGAGACTGATCGGTAATCTCCAGTCTCCGGTCTCCAGTCTCCACCAACTCCCCATCCACGACCGTAATCGCCCGTGTGACCCGGCGGGCTTTGTCCTGGTCGTGGGTGACCATGATGATGGTTTTGCCGTCATCGATTAGTTGGCCGAATAATCGAAAAATGGTTTCGGCCGTGCGTGAATCGAGGTTGCCCGTCGGTTCATCGGCGACCAGAATGGGCGGGTCATTGGCCAGGGCACGGGCGATAGCCGCCAACTGCTGGAAGCCGCCGGAAACGGCCGAGGGCAGCATATGGGCAAAATCAGCCAGCCCAACCTGTTCCAGCAGATGCATGGCCCGCTCACGCCGCTCGGGGATAGGATAGGTCAGGCAAAAGTCCATGGGCAGCATCACGTTTTGCATCAGGGTCAGCGTGGGCAGCAGTTGGAAGAACTGGAAGATGACGCCCAGATTGCGGCCGCGCCATTCGGCCATTTGACCTTCGGTTAGCGTGTGTACGGCCGTGCCCCCCACCCACACTTCCCCCGACGTCGGCCGGTCAATGCCAGTAATCATGTTAATCAACGTCGATTTACCGCTGCCCGACTTGCCGATGATAGCCAGGAACTCACCGGCCTTGGCCACCAAATCGATCCCTTTGAGCGCGGTAAAATCGCCGGCCGAACTATGGTAGGTTTTGACGACCTGCCGCATGTTAATGAGATGGGATGCAGGGAATTGTGTACGGCCGTAACCATTCTCTGTTTGTGTGCTTTTTTGTGGGGTTGGCTTCCACCAATTTTTACGTACCATTACCAATTTCCAATGACAAACAATGAATTCGATGTTATATTATGAACACTACGTTCATAATTGTATGTTGACGCCATCCTTTGTCAACGTTCAATTTTTAGGCTTGTGCAGAAATGTACGGCCGTTCACAACTTTTATAACTAAATGCACATTTCAAGATAAACGCAGATTTTTTATCCGCGTCATCCGCGTTAATCTGCGTCCCAAAAATCCAATGAGCAATCGAAAACCTGACCGCCGTGTTCTACGCACCCGAAAACAACTCAGCGACGCCCTTCTCACTCTCATCCTGGAAAAAGGCTACGATGCCGTCACCATCGAAGAAATCACCGAGCGCGCCAATCTCGGCCGGACGACCTTTTACCTGCATTACAAAGACAAAGACGAACTGCTTTACAAAAGCCTGGAAGCCGTCTTCGATGACTTGGTCGCCCAAATTGAACCCTACCCGGTCGAAGAATGGTCAATGACCGGCGAGCGGCTGTCGGGGTTAGCCTTCTATCACGCCGCCGAAAACGCGCATCTGTACAAAATCATCCTCAGCGGCCAGGGCGGCACGAGCATCGCCCAGCGCATCCGCGAATACATCGCCCAAACGGCCATCCGCATCATCAAAACGCACTACGCCGATCACATCACCCAGGCCCCCGTGCCCATTGAGGTACTAGGCAACTATATCGCTAGTTCCATGATGGGCCTGATTACCTGGTGGCTGGAGAATGACCAACCCTTCTCCGCAGAGGAAATGCACGCTTTCTTTAAGCAGCTAAATTTTCAGGGGGTAGCTCAAACAATGGGTCTATCTTTACCGGACAACTTGCTTGAATAAAGGCAAATCACCAAAATCAGGCATTCAAGCGCTCGACTGTTGGCCTTAAATCAAGCTCATCGATCAAGTTGTTTAACTCGTCATCGGTGAGGACACGGCCGTATCCGTCATAAGCGGTTAGAGCGGCCTCCATCATATTCGTGCCAAAGGAACGGCCGTCATAACGCGGCGTGGTAGTAATTAACCAACGCGCCCCTCGCTGCCGCAGCAAGTCAACATTGGTATCCGTTGTCGTGTTGGTAACAATTGTTTTCTCTTGCAAATCGTCAGGCAGATGTTTATACATGTACAAAAAATCACCGGCGACTAAATCAACTTGCTTCCAAATGTGTTCATATTTTGGTTTAATTGGCTCATCCTTGCTCCCTGGCGGGAAAATCATCGAAAGGGGAAAGTAACTGACGATGGGCAGCAAGGCCCGTGCTACCTTGCGGTAACGATTGATACCACAAACAGGAATTGGCAGGCCCAGCCCCATCATCAAATCACCAAAAATAACGGTATCGGTCACGGCCGTTACCGCCTGCGCCAGCCCTAATCGATCCACAGCCATTGGGACAAATGCCGCCTGAAAATGGGGTAGTTCCCCCAAAGCCGGCGCAGCCAATTCAAACACACGTCGTTCCAACGTATGCTTCAAGCCGCGTCCATCCACCACCGGAGTCCGGTGAACATCTTGCACCAATTTCAATGCTGCCCGCAGTGGATACTCGCGATCATCAAACCGTAGATACAAATCCACGCCGCCCACGCTCAACGCATCTACTTCGCCATCCAACTGGGCAAAAAGCTGCCGCGCCTCGGCCGCATCGCCGCCAGTGCCAATGCGGGAGAGTTCAATTTG
>JBNKZT010000150.1:0-13866 GCA_050301775.1 Promineifilaceae bacterium (SeqCode) | reverse complement strand
CAACGCCGCCATTCACAGCTCCTGGGTCGAACAATCCCGTCTGGCCGGCTCCGGCGATTGGGATGACTTGTTTGCCTACCAGCAGCAGCGCTTCGATCTGGTCAGCCTGCGCGATGATTTGAAGAAAATCTGGGGCATTGGGCCTAAAGTCGAACAAGTTATGAACGACAACGGCATCTACCTGTTCTCCCAGATGGCTTCTGTGCCGCCAGATCGCATCACTGAGATTCTGCGCCGCGCTGGTTCACGCTTCAGCATGTCCACCGGCAAGCTGCACGACACCTGGCCCGAACTGGCCCGTCTGGCTGATAAAGGCGACTGGGATGCGTTCCAGGCCCTGCAAGACACGCTCGACTGGTCAAAGGTTCAAGGCGAATAAGGATTATAAAGATGGAAGACCCAGCTTTAAGTAAAAACTTTGTCGATGCGGCCGCGCTGCATCGTTACAATTTCTTCAAGGGGTTGATTCTGGTTTTGCTGGCAGCGCTTTTGTTGAGCTTATGGGGCTTTACCCGCCAGTTCACCAGCATTCAGGCCCCTACTTTGACCGGCCCGGATGGTGTCGTTAGCCCCGGCAGCGTGATGCTGAACGGCCGTGGCACACCTAACAGCGATATCAACGTCCAAATGGATGGCCAATCCATCGGCGTCACAACGGTAGATGCCTCTGGCAACTGGTCACTAAACACCAACCTGGCCGCCGGTAAGTACGATTTCATCGCTCTGGCCCTGGACCCTGATGGCGTAGAACGCGGCCGTTCCAGTGGATTGACCCTCACAGTCGCCGAACCAATCGCCCTCATGGCGGCGGATTTAACATTGGACGCGCCCAATTTGGGCGAATTCAGTCTAAGCGATGCCGGGCAGCCGCAAGCCGCCCTCAGCCTGACTGGAACTGGCGAACCTGGTTCCCAGGTACAACTTTCCGTTGGCAGCCTCGATTTAGGCATGGTGACTGTCGCTGCCGATGGCAGTTGGTCGTTTGCTGGCAATCTGACCCTGGAACCAGGGACGTATGATCTGCAAGCCAGGATGATCGGCCCCGATGGAGCCGATTTTGGCGCGGCTGAATTTGCCGGTCTTGTTGTCCCTGTTTTGGATGAAGCGCCCGCTTTGGTCAGCGCTCCGACACTGGTCGCCGATGGCATGGATGATGATTTGAGCCTGCACGGGACAGCTTCGCCCAATTCAACAGTCGAGATTCTGGTTGATGGCGTGGTTGTGAACACGGCCGCAGCCGATGCCGACGGTAACTGGTCCTGGATACCCGATTGGGAACTGGGTGCGTATGAAATCGCTGTCCGTGCGGCCGACAATCCCGACCTGACCAGCGACAGCCAGATGGTACGTGTGGGTCTGCCGGTAACTATCGGCCCGGCTGAGATAGTGGATGAAGGTGATGGCACGGCGGAACTGACTTTGCGCGGCACGGCCGTTGCCAACAGCCAGATCCAACTCATCATCAATGGTGAGGTCGTGGACACCGTTACGGCCGATGCCGCTGGCAACTGGACTTACTCGACACGTTTGACCAATGGAAGTTATGTGGTGAACGGCCGTTACCTCGACCTTTCCGAATCACAGGTCGACCAACTGGCCGCCAGCCAAACATTCATCATTGGCCAACCGACGGGCGGCTTGCAGCTTTTGTTTGCCGGAGCCAGCAGCGAAGACCAACCCGGCACAGCGCCCGCCGGCTCTCCGGCGGTGGAAATCATCCTCGATGCGTCCGGGAGCATGACGGAATGGCTCGGCGACACCACCCGCTTTGAAGCAGCCCGGACATCCTTGCAAAACATCACCGAAAACGTCTTGCCCGATGGCACGCCCATTGCCGTGCGCGTCTTCGGCAACATCGAAGGAAACTATTCTTGCCGCACCGACTTGATGATTCCTTATCAACCGCTGGATCGGGCGGCAATGGCCAGCTTCCTGGCTGACGTGGAACCGCAGTTCAACGCCAACACCCCCATCGCCGACTCGCTGGCCCGTGTCCAATTCGATCTGGCCGATGCTGGCGACTTGGAACGCATTGTCGTTTTGCTAACCGACGGTAAAGAAACCTGCGGCGGTGATCCGGCTGCCCAAATCCAGAAGCTGCGCGATTCCGGCATCGCTGTCCAGGTTAACATTGTCGGCCTGGCCATCACCGATGACGCCCTGAAAGCAGAATTCGAGCGCTGGGCCGAGATTGGCGGCGGCCAATATTTTGACGCTGCCGACCCCGGTCGGCTGGCCGAGGTGTTGGGCGAAGCGATATTGGTCCCCTATTTTGTTCGCAATGAAGCAGGCGATATCGTGGCTCTCGGCCGCGTCGGCGGCCGCGCCCAAACGCTGCCGGTAGGCACCTATGAAGTAGAAGTTCGCACCGTGCCCGCTGTAACTTTTGAAATGGTGGAGATTATTGAAAGGGAAGTGGTGCAGCTAACGCTGGATGAATAATCACCATTACTGATGGATCAAAAAGACCTGGATGAAGTTTTATAAACATCACCCAGGTCTTTTTGATATTTTATTGGGTTTTAATGAATGTCAGTCCCAACTAGGCATTATCACTTGGGCTATGGCATCCACCAAAATCGGATCCACTTCAATTTCTTGTGTCACCAACGAACCCACAAACGAACGATTTGCTAATAGCCTCGCTGCTTCAGAAATCCATCCAACCGCCGTATCAACCGGTATCACGCCCGTATCCAAAACCATATGAAATTGCCGTGCGGTGTAATAATCAGCATCATAAAATCCTCGGACAAATTGAGCGCGGGATTTGTCGTTTATCGCGACCAATTTATTCGCTTCGGCAACGTCAGTCCATTTTCCCCTTTCCATTAGGCGTTTTACACGCAGGGAAAATGGGGCTTGAATACGAACATGTAGAACATCGGCATAATCGTTTAATGCAACATACCCACCTCGGCCCACCATGACAACATCATCAAGATGCGCAATACCCAAGATGATTTTGTTTAACATGGAAACTAGCTGTAGGTTAGCGTTATCCAGGCGCGCCCATAAACCTGGAACCGATTCGTACAAGTTGTTAAGTTGGACCAAACCATACTGTTGGAGGATTTTTTCAAAGGTATTTTTGGCGACAAAACGATACCCCATCTCTTCAGCGACGTGCTGAGCAACTGCTGTACCCTCACTACCCCACTCTCTGGAAATCGTGATAACCGTCATAGCCCACCTCCTTTGAACCCGAATTGGGTTCATTTACTGCGGATATATACGAGCATTGGCCAGTTGTAACTTACTTTAATCGCTCCTGTATATGTCCCTCTTATCTCATAACTATAGTATGGCAAATTTTCAGCCAAAAGTATATACGAACTTACGTTTCTAATACCGATGGCTGTATATCAAATGATGAGGCGTATGCAGCAACTCCGATAATTATCAACTCTCGGTTATCACGTCCAGATTCATATGATCATAGCCGCATTCGGCTAATATGGCTGGCCATGCCATCTGCTAAAAGCCATTTGCCAGGTGATGATAAACATCATTCCATTTCAGCTCTTTTTTGATGTCACTGATCTGGCTATTTTCATCAATTAACAGGTATTCCACACCGGCCATTTCGGCAAAATCTTCCATATGTTCCGGTGTTAACGACAGGCTAAAGCCAGTGTGGTGGGCGCCACCTGCCAGAATCCAGGCTGCAGCGGCCACTTTCAGGTTTGGCTGCGGAATCCACAACGCCCGCGCCACTGGCAAGTTTGGCAGCGGTTCGTCTGTGGGCACGGTTTCAACCGTATTGACGATTAAACGATACCGGCTGCCCAAGTCGATCATTGTGGCATTGATGGCCGGGCCGGTTTGCGAATCAAAGACCAGGCGCACCGGGTCTTCTTTGCCGCCGATGCCCAGTGGGTGAATTTCCAGCGACGGTTTGGCAGCGGCAATTGAAGGGCAAATTTCCAGCATGTGGGCGCCCAGCACTTTGTCACCATTGGGGCTGAAGTGGTAGGTGTAATCTTCCATGAAGGAAGTGCCGCCTGACAACCCGGCGCTCATTACTTTCATGGCCCGCAGCAGAGCGGCCGTTTTCCAATCCCCTTCAGCGCCAAAGCCGTAGCCGTCAGCCATGAGCCGCTGCGATGGAATGCCGGGAAGCTGCTTCAGGCCGTGCAAATTTTCAAAGGTGTCGGTGTAACCTTTGAAGCCCCCAGCCTCCAAAAAGGCGCGCATCCCTAACTCGATGCGGGCGGCATCGCGCAGGGATTGACGGCGCGCGCCGTTGGCTTGCAGTTCGGGGACAACGTTGTAGCTGTCTTCGTAGATGGTGATGAGGTCGGAAACGGCCGTTTCCCCCACCCCATCCACATACGCCACCAAATCACCCAATCCATAGCCGTTGACCGAATAGCCAAACTGCATTTGTGCCGAGACCTTGTTGCCTTCCGTCACCGCCACTTCACGCATGTTGTCGCCAAAACGGGCAAACTTCGCGCCCTGGGCATCATGCCAGGCGGCAGCGGCGCGCATCCATACATCAATCCGCGCCAGCACCTCATCATCTTGCCAATGCCCCACGACTACCTTGCGAGCCAACCGCAGCCGCGAACCAATAAAGCCAAACTCACGCCCGCCATGTGCCGTTTGGTTCAGGTTCATGAAATCCATGTCAATCGTTGACCAGGGGATTTCGGCGTTGAACTGGGTGTGGAGTTGGACAAAGGGTTTTTGCAGCGCTTGCAGCCCGGCAATCCACATTTTTGCTGGGGAGAAAGTGTGCATCCAGAAGATGAGACCAATACAGTGCGGCGCGTTATTTGCGGATTGGCAAACGGCCGTTACCTCATCCGGTGTCGTCACAATCGGTTTAAAAACTACCTTAACCGGCAGTTTGTTTGATTCATTTAGCGAACCGGCAACAACCTGGGCATTTTGGGCAACCTGTGCCAATGCTTCTGGCCCATATAAATGTTGGCTTCCCACGACAAACCAGGCCTCAAGTGGGGCAAAAATATCCGTATTCATGTTTCTATCCTTTTGAGAACAACCTCTGGGAAGTTTAGAACCTCTCAGAGGCTAATTAAATATGCAATTACTGGCCGTACACGTTTTGGTACCGGTCATACAACTTATCAATATCATCAGACGCAATCGTTAATGGCGTCCCCATCGTTAACGATACCCAGGCAATGCCGGCATTGTCCTCGGTCATGATGGCCGCTTTAACTGCTTTTTCAGCAGTCGAACCAATCGTAAAGACACCATGACTTTGCAGCAAGCAGGCCGGACTGCGGCTGTCTCTCAGTGTTGCCACCACCACTTGCCCAATTTCCTCGCCACCAATCAGCGCAAAGCCACCGCAGGGAATATCGCCGCCAAACTCGTCTCCCATCGCGGTGGTGATACAGGGAATGGAACGGCCGTGTGTGGCAAACGCCGTCGCATAGCGTGAATGGGTATGAACGATACCGTTCACCTGGGGCATATGGCGATACATGTAGCAATGTGATGCTGTGTCTGACGAGGGCTTGTAATCCCCTTCCACCAGATTGCCATTCATATCAACAATCACCATGTTTTCTGGTGTCAGGTCAGGGAATTTAATCCCGCTTGGTTTGATCACCACCAGATTGGTTTTTGGATCGCGGGCGCTGACGTTGCCGCTGGTCCAGGCAACGAGATTGTTTTTGGGCAGTTCTGCGTGCAGTTCACAGACTATCTGGCGTAGTTCTTCCAACATGTTTTTTCCTTTTGAATTTCCCCAGAAACTCAAAGTTTCCGGGGAAATGTCAGATGTTATTTCAGAGCGGAAACGGCCGTTCTCTCAATCACAAGGCCCTTCTCATACCGTTCCATAAAAGCTGCAAAGCCATCAACATCTGCTTGATCAGGTGCTATCGTCGTGCCGGCTTCCACGGCAAAAACCTTGTTGGAAAGATAGGCTTCCAAAGGTTCATTCTCTGCCTTATTCCCCATCTTATGAGCCATGTAGGCGGCCAGCAAGGCAATCCCCCAAGCGCCGCCCTCGCCTGCGGTCTCCATCACCGAAACGGGCACATTCATCGCCGCCGCCATCATCTTTTGACCCACTGCCTTTGTTTTGAAAAAACCGCCATGACCCAGAATCTGGTCAATCTGCACTTGCTCCTGCTCAAAAAGGATGTCCAGGCCAATCTTCAAGGCCCCAAGCGCTGAGAATAGATGCGTCCGCATGAAGTTGGAAAGGGTGAAGTTGCTTTCAGGTGACCGGACAAACAACGGACGACCTTCCTCAAGATGTGTAATATGCTCGCCCGACAAATAATTGAAGGCCAGCAGCCCGCCGCCATCCGCGTCGCCTGTGAGTGCAGCTTGATACAGCATTTCAAACAGCTTGGTTTGTTCGATTTCTACCCCAAGTAAATCGGTAAATTCGCGGAATAAGCCAACCCAGGCGTTGAGATCGGACGTGCAATTGTTGCTGTGGACCATAGCCACAGGTTTGCCGCTGGGCGTCGTCACCATATCAATTTCAGGATACAGTTTCGACAATGCCTTTTCCAAAACGATCATGGCAAAAACCGAAGTACCTGCGGAAACATTGCCCGTTCGCTGGGCCACGCTGTTGGTGGCAACCATGCCTGTGCCTGCATCGCCTTCCGGTGGACAGAGTGGGATGCCCGCTTGTAGCTGTCCCGTCGGATCGAGTAATTTCGCGCCTTCTTCAGTAAGAACACCTGCAGACTCCCCGGCGACAAGCACTTTGGGTAAGATGTCTTGCAGTTTCCACGGGAAGTTCTCCGCTTCGATCTGTTTGTTGAACAGCGCAATCAAATCTGTATCGTAGTCGTAGGTTGTGCTGTCGATGGGGAACATGCCCGATGCTTCGCCAATGCCCATCACTTTTTGGCCCGTCAGTTTCCAATGGACATAGCCGGCCAGCGTGGTCAGGTAGCTAATATCTTTGACGTGGGGCTCCTTGTTCAAGATTACCTGATGGAGGTGGGCAATGCTCCAACGTTGCGGAATATTAAATTGGAACAGGTCCGTCAGTTCTGCTGCTGCCTGCCCGGTGATGGTGTTGCGCCAGGTACGAAACGGAGCGAGTAGATTCCCGTCCTGATCAAATGCCATATAGCCGTGCATCATGCCGCTGAAGCCGATGGCGCCAATGGTCTGGAGCGGGATGTTGTAATTTTCAAAGACCTCGCTGCTCAGATTTCGATAGCTTTCTTGCAATCCTGTCCAAACTTCTTCAAGACTATATGTCCAGATGCCGTTTTCGTATTGGTTTTCCCAATCATAGCTTCCCGATGCGATTGTTGTATGATCTGCGCCGATCAGCGCCGCCTTGATGCGCGTCGAGCCGAACTCAATGCCGAGAACGGCCGTTCCACTCTCAATTGCTTTTGGAATATCGTTTCGATTCATGTCCACTCCTTTATTAATTTGAAGTCGTCACTTCACGCTTGTTTTTTAGGGTAGAGACGATTCTCATCCCCAAGGGAAAACTGATATTAAAAGCCATCTTTTTCCATGATCCCGGGGCGCGGATATAGCAGCCTTGTTATTGACTTTTGTTTTTGTTATAGACGTCAAAGAAAACGGCCGCAACCAAGACCAACCCTTTAATCACCTGCTGCCAGTCAATGTTAACGCCCAGGATCGACATACCGTTATTCATCACCCCCATAACAAACGCCCCAATGATGGCCCCAATAACAGTGCCGATCCCACCACTGGCAGACGCGCCACCAATAAAGACGGCGGCGATCACATCCAACTCGAAGCCGTTGCCCGCTTTCGGGGTGGCGGAGTTCAACCGGGCAGCAAAAACCATCCCCGCCAGGGCGCTAAGCAGCCCCATGTTAACAAAAGTGGTAAAGAGCAGGCGGGTGGTGTTAACGCCGGAGAGCTTGGCGGCTTTTTCGTTCCCACCAAGGGCGTAAATGCGGCGTCCCATGACGGTTTGCGTGGTGAGGAAGGTGTAAAGGACGATCAATACCATCAACACAATGAGAACGTTGGGTAAACCTTTGTACGAAGCCATCAGGTAGCATAAGCCGAGAATGGCGCCGGAAATGAGAGCGTTTTTGAGAATGAAGAAGGGGAGGGGCGTGACATCAAAGTTATATTTTTGCTGGTTCTTGCGCGAGCGGATGTCCATATAAATCAAGAGCGCGACCAGGAGTACGCCAATGATCATGGTGGTGATGTGAAAACCTTCGTTATTGAAAAAGTCAGGAATAAACCCGGAACTCAATTTTTGAAAGGTTTCCTCGAACGGACCAACGGATTCACCGCCCAATAAGGCCAGCGTGAGGCCGCGGAAGGTTAACATGCTGCCGAGCGTGACGATAAAGGCCGGAATTTTGACATAGGCGATCCAGTACCCTTGCCAGGCCCCAATCAGCCCGCCCACAATCAGGCTGAGCAACATGGCCACCCAGACGTTGACATCATAGCGAACCAATAATACAGCGGCCACTGCCCCGATAAATCCAGCTATCGAACCCACAGAAAGGTCAATATGCCCGGCAACAATGATGAGCAGCATCCCCAGGGCCATGATCACAATGTAGCTGTTTTGCAAAATCAGGTTGGTGAGGTTGACCGGGCGCATCAGCGTCCCATCGGTTTGGATTTGGAAAAACAGCATGATCACAATTAAGGCGATCAACATGCCGTATTCGCGGATGTTGTTTCGAACAAGGGTCATTAATGTTTTCATGAAGTAGGTACCTCTTCCTGCCGCATAATGGCTTTCATAATTTTTTCTTGCGAGGCTTCTTTGGCAGGCATTTCGCCAACGATTTTCCCGTCGCTCATCACATAGATTCGGTCACACACACCCAGAATTTCCGGTAATTCGGAGGAAATCAAAATGATGCCTTTCCCTTCATCTGCCAGTTGGTTGATGATGGTGTAAATTTCGTATTTAGCGCCCACGTCAATTCCGCGAGTGGGTTCGTCTAAAATGAGAATGTCCGGTTTGGCAAACAGCCATTTGCTCAAAACAACTTTTTGTTGGTTGCCCCCCGAGAGGTTGACGGTTTTTTGTAAAATGCTGGAGCATTTAATGTTCAGTTTGTCCCGGTATTCGCGGGTGACGGTTAGCTCTTTCGGCTGGTTAATCACAAAGCCATCGGTGATGGCGTCTAAATTGGCGAGGGTGATGTTCCCCTTGACATCTTCAATGAGAATGAGGCCGTAGGTTTTGCGGTCTTCGGTGGCATAGGCAATGCCGTTGGCAATGGCCTTGTCAATCGTATTCAGGTTAAGCTCTTTACCATTTTTGATGAGTTTGCCGGAAATTTGACGGCCGTATGCATGACCGAAAATACTCATCGCCAGTTCGGTGCGCCCCGACCCCATGAGGCCCGCCAGGCCAACCACTTCACCCCGCTTCACATGAAGGTTGATATTGCTACTGACTTTGCGGTCCTCATGCTGGGGGTGGTAAACATTCCAATCGCGGACTTCAAAAATCGTTTCGCCAATCTTCGATTCGCGTGGGGGGAAACGGTGGGTTAAATCACGTCCAACCATGCCGCGAATGATCCGGTCTTCGGTGATGATGTCCGTCTGGCAATCAAGGGTTTCGATTGTTGCCCCGTCACGCAAAATGGTAATTGAATCGGCTACTTTGTTGACTTCGTTCAGTTTATGGGAGATAAGGATGGAGGTCATGCCCTGCTGTTTGAATTGCAGGAGGAGTTCGAGCAAGGCTTCGCTGTCGTTTTCATTCAGGCTGGCCGTAGGTTCATCCAAAATCAGCAGCTGCACTTCTTTCGCCAGGGCTTTGGCAATTTCAACGAGTTGTTGTTTGCCCACGCCAATATCGGTAATCAATGTTTTAGGTGATTCGTGCAGACCCACTTTTTGCAGCAGTTCCTTGGTTTTAGAAAAGGTTTCGACCCAACTAATCACACCTTTCTTTTGGCGTTCGTTGCCGAGAAAAAGATTTTCGGCGATGGACAAGTACGGAATCAGGGCTAGTTCTTGATGAATAATCACGATACCAACCTTTTCACTTTGGGTGATATCTTTGAAACGGCATTCTTTTCCCTGGAAATTAATCTCGCCAGTGTACGTTCCGTGGGGATGAACGCCACTCAAGACTTTCATCAAGGTAGATTTCCCTGCCCCGTTCTCCCCGACAAGGGCATGAATTTCACCTTGTTTGACGCGAAAGTTCACATCGTCCAGCGCCTTTACGCCAGGGAAGGTCTTGGTGATGTTTCGCATTTCCAGAATAATATCTGTCATTTTTCTATCCTTGTTTCGAGGGATAAATTTAGTTGGCTCGTAACTACTTAGTGTTCATTCGTTATTAAGTTATTGGTGTATTGGTGTATTAAACTCCACTAATATACCAATATACAAAATCTAAACTTGTTTACGGACGCTCCCTTAAAGACAACTTTCGTTTGAGGAGATTGAGAGATTGAAGGTAATTCCCAAAGATGTGCGTCCCTACCACCTTCAAAATTTGGGTTCCCGTCCTGTTAATCCCGACAGAACCATAAAGTTTTGGGGAGTGGCTTTTCATCCCCGCATTTTACCGTGTTAAGATGCGGGTGAAAACTTTATTTCTAAAGTCCTCACCCGCTTAAGAAGCAGAATTTACTGGAGTTGATCCTCGGTGTAGTAACCGCTGTCTACCAGGATTTCTTTATAGTTGCTGATGTCTACGCTGTAGGGAATCAACAGATAGGAAGGAACAATTTTCACTTCATTGTCATAGGTCGTGGTATCGTTGATCGGTACTTCTTCACCTTTGAGCGCAGCATCAACCATTGCCGCAGCCTGTTTTGCCAGTTCACGTGTGTCTTTGAAGACGGTGAACATTTGCTCGCCGGCAATCATTTGTTTGATGGAGGCGACTTCCGCGTCTTGCCCGGTCACAACCGGCCAGGGTTGGTCGGCGGTACCATAACCTACGCCCTTGAGGGAGGAGATAATACCACGGCTCAAGCCATCGTAGGGGGCGAGGACGGCATCAACACGTTTGTCGGTGTAGTATGCGCTGAGAAGGTTGTCCATGCGAGCCTGGGCGACTGCGCCATCCCAGCGGAGGGTGGAGACTTTGTCCATGCCCATTTGGCCGGATTGAACCACGAGTTGGCCGTTGTCGATGTAGGGTTGGAGTACGGACATGCCACCATCATAGAAGTAAAATGCGTTGGTGTCGTCGGGGGAGCCACCGAACAATTCGACGTTGAAGGGGCCGCTGCCGTCTTTCAAACCGAGAGCGGTTTCGATTTGACTGGCCTGAAGGACGCCAACCTGGAAATTATCGAAGGTGACATAGTAGTCAACGTTTTCGGTTTTGGTGATCAGGCGGTCATAAGCAACAACGAGTACACCCTGTTCATGGGCTTTTTGAAGGATGTCGGACAGCGTGGAACCGTCAATGGCGGCGATGATCAACACGTCGGCACCCTGGGTGACCATGTTTTCAATCTGGGCCAACTGGTTGGGGATGTCATCTTCGGCAAATTGCAGATCGGTTTTGTAACCCATTTCAGTGAAGACCTTCACCATGCTTTCGCCGTCGGAAATCCAACGAGAGGACGATTTGGTCGGCATAGAGATACCAACTAAGGCAGGTTCTGCAACTTCGGCAGGGGCGGCTTCTTCAACTTGAGCCTCAGCAGGAGCGCTGCCGCTCTCTTCGCTGGCAGCTGGTGCATTGTCTGAAGATCCACAGGCGCTTAGCACCAATGAAAACAACAGAGCCATTATGATAATAAGTGTCTTTACGTTTTTCATGTTTCTCTTCCTTTTATTATTGGGCCAATCTTTTATCAGGGTGTGTTTATGGCTGCTACGGCCGTTCCCTTTCATGACCATACTAAACAGCGCTCACCTTTATTAAAGATAATTGCCCGTATTGTTATCGTTAACGGGAACGATAACATCGTATCATATATTTCCGCACCGTCAAGAGCAAATCGGTCTTTTGTTAGGCATAATGCACAGAATTAGAAATTTTCTTTGGTCATTCTGTTTTTTTAAGGAACGCTTATTCACAAACACACGGAGACAAGTTCCACAAAGTGGGCTAATTGGCGCTTTTAATTGGTTATGCTACACTCGATAGTGTTAACGCTAACAAAGTGGGAGAGAAATGTTTAGTCACAAGCGAACTACCATTAAAGAAGTGGCCGCCGCCGCAGGGGTTTCTACCCAAACTGTTTCACGCGTGGTAAACGGCCGTCCCGATGTTGCCCCAGAAACACGAGAATACGTACAACAAGTAATCGAGAAGTTGGGCTACCAACCCAGTAAAATCGCCCGCAGCTTGATTCGCGGACAAAGTAATACCATCGCTGCGGTCAGTTTCGGCATCGGATTGTATGGGCCGGCTATGCTGTTACAGGGTATTCAAGCAGGAGCTGAACAGGCTGGTTATTCTCTGATGCTGAACATTCTGCCGAATGTCGAAGTCTACGCGGCCGAAAAAATTTTGCGCGATATGTTATCTTACCATGTAGATGGTATTATGTGGGCCGTACCGGAAATCGGGCAGAATCAAGAGTGGATTCAACAAATTTTGTCTAACTTTACCGTTCCAATTGTCTTTTTGAACGTACAGCCACGCCCTAATCTGGTTACTGCCCACATTGATAACAAACAAGGCGGGCGCCTAGCAACTGAGCATTTGATTAATCAAGGGCGACAAAAAATTGGCATTATTACCGGGCCAATGAACTGGTGGGAAGCCCGGCAGCGAGAATTAGGTTGGCGAGAAGCGTTAGCAGATAACGGCCGTATCGTTGACGAAAGCTACATTGCCAACGGTGATTGGACCCCCAGCAGCGGCGAACACTGCATCCGTATGCTGCTCGAATGGCATCCCAATATGGACGCCGTCTTCGTCTGTAATGACCAAATGGCCCTGGGCGCTATGAAAGTAACCCGGCAAATGGGCCGAAGAATACCCCAAGACCTCGCCGTCATCGGATATGATGATATCCCGGAATCTCCCTATTTTTCGCCTGCCCTGACTACCATCAAACAAGATATGGCTCAAATGGGAAGAAAGGGTATCGAACAACTACTGGCAATTAAAGACGATACAGACATCACATCTTCGCAATCCATCATACTGCAGCCAGAATTAATCGTACGCGAAAGTACCGATCCACTCAGTTAAACCATCTTGCCGCTCCCCCTTCTGTCACCTTCTGAGTCATGTTGATATAACGGGTTTAACCGTAAGGGAAAGTATCTCGTCGCGGATAGGCACAACGCATATAATCGCCAACTGTGAAAAAATTAGCGACTCTGTTTATTTGGCTGCGCCAGCCGTCCTATCGTCCCTTAAAATTCAGCGTCATCGGACTGATCGTCCTGACTGCTTTCTACTTGGCTTACCAGGCTATCACCTATCTACGCTACCTCAATGACCCACAAAGCCAACCCTTTATTCAATGGGCTACCGGTGACTCAACTGCCCGCAAGGCACTCATCACTGTACAACGTGACACTTGTCCTGGTGCGCCCTTCATCCTGCCCGCCGATGGGTTTATTGGACTGCTGTATGAAGATCCACGCGGTCCTTATTCCGCGCGCAACCCCCATCAAGGGATTGATATTTTTAGCGACACCGAGCCGGGGGTAACACCCGTTTACGCCGCTTATGATGGCTATATAACCCGTGAAGAATCGTGGCGCAGCACACTCATCATGCGTATACCACAAGACCCGTTACAGCCAGATCGTCAAATTTGGTATTACTAGACACAATCGCCATAGTATCCAATCCAAATTCACAACGCACATAAATTACTTTGTCCTCTCCCTCACAGGCAAATGTCACCTGAACACCTAAGTTTTCGGCTCATGTTCAGTACAAGTGATCGGGTAAAATATGAAGCATGGACTTTCCAATCACAAATCTAATGGATCGCGAGG
>JBNKZT010000149.1:0-13892 GCA_050301775.1 Promineifilaceae bacterium (SeqCode) | reverse complement strand
TGTGTTATCCTCCTACGCTTGTATTTTCCCTTTGGAGACAGAACAGTGTTAGCAATTCAAGATATTACCGTGACCTATGGGCAGCGGACATTATTCAAAGACGTCAACTTAAAATTTTTACCCGGCAACTGCTACGGCCTGATTGGCGCCAACGGAGCCGGCAAATCAACCCTGCTCAAGGTGTTGGCCGGCCAAATCGAATCAAACAAAGGCACTATTTCAGTTGGGCCGCATGAGCGCATCGCCCTGCTGCAGCAGGACCAATTCGCCTTCGATTCATATCCCGTTTTGGAAACAGTGATTATGGGGCATGCGCGCCTCCATGATGTTTTGCAAAAGCGCGAGGCCATTTATAACAAGCCAGATTTCTCTGAAGAAGACGGCCTGCGGGCGGCTGAGTTGGAAATCGAACTGGCCGAAATGGATGGCTACGAGGCTGAATCGGAAGCGGCCGTTTTGCTCAACAATTTGGGGCTGGACGAGTCACTGCATCAGCTAAAAATGCGCGAACTGGAAGCCAGCCAAAAAGTGCGGGTGTTATTGGCGCAGGCGCTGTTTGGCAGCCCTGATATTTTGCTGCTTGATGAACCAACGAACCAGCTTGATTTAGTCTCGGTTGCCTGGTTAGAAGATTTCCTGTTCCGTTTTCCTAACACCGTCATCGTTGTGTCGCATGATCGCCATTTTTTGAACAATGTTTGCACTCACATCGCTGATATTGATTTCGGCAAAATTCAACTTTATGTGGGCAATTACGATTTTTGGCATCAAGTCAGCCAGTTGGCACAGACCCAGCGGCAAAATGAAGATAAGAAACGGACTGATAAGGTGAAGGAGTTGGAGCAGTTTGTCCGGCGGTTTAGCGCCAATGCATCCAAGTCGCGGCAGGCCACATCGCGTAAGAAGCTGATTGAAAAGCTGACGATTGACGATTTACCGGTCTCGTCGCGTCGTTTCCCGTATGTGGATTTCAAACCGGAACGGCAGTGTGGCAAAGTCATCTTAAACGTGGAGGGGCTAAACATGACAGTGGATGGGAATCCCCTCCTGCAAAATTTCAGCCTGAACGTCAATCCAGGCGACAAAATCGCCTTTATCGGCCCCAACGATCTGGTCAAAACAACGCTGTTTCAGATTCTGGCCGGTGAATTGGAACCGGATGCGGGCATGTTCACCTGGGGCACGACGATCACAACGGCCTACTTTCCCAAGGAAAATTCGGCCTACTTTGACGTGGATTTGAACTTGGTCGATTGGCTGCGCCAGTACTCTCTTGTCGATGACAGCGAATCATTTGTGCGCGGTTATTTAGGGCGGATGCTGTTCTCTGGTGAGGAGGCGTTGAAGTCGGCCCGCGTGTTATCCGGGGGCGAGAAGGTGCGCTGTATGTTGTCGCGGATGATGCTCAGCGGCGCGAATGTGCTGCTGCTGGATGAGCCGACGAATCATTTGGACCTGGAGGGGATAACGGCCGTTAACGACGGCCTGATCAATTTCGATGGGGTCCTGCTCTTCACTTCCCACGATTTCCAGCTTGTCGATACCATTGCCAACCGCATCGTGGAAATTACGGCCAGCGGCGTTATTGACCGCGCCATGACTTTAGCCCAATACATTGAAGACCCGGCTGTACAGGAATTGCGAGAACGCTATTATCAGGGACGCCATCATGTGCGGATTTAGCGCGTTCACCAATCCCACTGACCCGCCCCTCTGAAAAAAAGTATACAGCCCACAAACCTCACTACACATGCACCAGCCGCGCCACTGCCGTCGGCTTGCGGCTGACGCGGACGTTAAGGATTTATCATGACCAACCCTAAAAAGTTAATTCCTTCATTTGAACGTACTCATTGGATCATTGAGCAGCAAACCAAAGGGCTTTCTCATGACGATTCGCTGCTGCAACTGCCGTTCCGGGCCAATACGATGAATTGGGTGCTGGGGCATGTGTTACACGGCCGTAATGCCATCCTGAAACAACTCAATCAACCACCCGCCCTGGACGAGACCATCATTAGCCGCTACCAACGGGAATCAGAGCCAATGACCAGCGAGGCAGAAGCCGTACCGCTGGAAACGCTGCTGGCTGCCATCGCCGATTCGCAAGAACGTATCGTCGCCGCGCTCAATGAAGTCAGCGAGGCCGATTTGGCCGTCATCTACAACGAGAAACGGCAGACAACGGTGGGGGATTGGATTGAGTTCCAGCATTGGCACGAAACGTACCACGTCGGCCAGCTAGAAATCTTACGCCAACTGGCCGGGACCGACGACGAAATCATCTAAAAGCAACATCCGGGCCGCCCCACGGACGGCCCGGATGCCATACTCACCCGTCTACCGCTACAATTTGCTGCCAATACATTACGGGCAAGCTCCCAGTGTGTCGCCGTGATTCAGGTGGGCCTGCACGGCCGATTGGTCAACTGTAATCGTGTGCGGATTCTTGGAATCCGGTTTGTGGCAGAGGGTCACTTTGGCCCCAGTTTCGCCAGGTAATGGTGGCGGTGCAGGCGTATCCTCTGAAGGTGTGAACAGGATGATGATGTCCAATATGACCAGTTTCCCGGTTTCATCAACGCAGGCGTAAATGGTGATGATGCTGCCCGGTTCAATTTGTCCATCCAGTTCAACGTCGTCGCCCAATTGGAAGACAGGCCAGTCGTCAACGGTGAGTTGGCCATCGCTGAAGCTGCGGACAACGGCCGTTACGCTAAAGCAGCCCGCATCATCGCCCGCACTGTTCACCAGCACAATTGACACCACCTGCCAACTGCCATCGGGCAGAATGGTCACCGTCACTTTGACCAGATCGCCTACCATGATGCCGGGATCAACGGCCGTTTCACCAGTCACCGGCAGATCAATTCCACTCACTACCCAGGGATCGGTGCTGCCGACTGTACCGTAAAACTCAAACGTTAGCTGATCATCCTCATCCAGCAGCTTTATTTCGTCAGCCACCCAGGTGCCATCGGGCAGGATGCGACCTTCTACCTTGACCAGATCGCCCACGGCAATACCTTCTTCAATCTCCGTCCAATCGTCTATTTCGAAAGAGATTCCGGCCACGCTCCAGGGATCAATGCTGTCCACATTGCCAGAAATCTCAAAAGTGCTTTCTTCAGCTCCGACCAGCTTGATTTCATGAGCCAGCCAGATGCCGTCTTCGTCAATCCAACCTTCCACCTTAACCACATCACCAACAGCTATCTCACCTTTGATTTCGGTGTCAGCATCTACAGCGACAGAGACACCTGAGATCGTCCAGGCGTCGGCGGCGATGGCTTGCACGACGCCCGTAAACTCGAAGGGCAAACCGGCGCTGACTTCGACCAGGCGGATGCGTTCGGCCAATAGGCTGCCATCCTCTTGAATCAGGCCATCAACCTGCACCACGTCACCGACGGCGATACCAGCTTCGATGTCGGTGTCGGCATCAACGTCGATGGTCTGCCCGGCAACCGTCCAGGCGGCTGCGTCGATGGCGCCCACCTGGCCGGTGATGGTGAATTGATTGGCCAGCGATTGACTGAGCAATGTGATACGGTCAGCCAAACGCGTCCCATCGGGCAGCAAATGACCTTCGACACGCACCCAGTCGCCGATTTGTGGCTCGCCAACGACAATCGTTCGATCATCCGTCTGGAAAGTTTGGCCGCCGACAATCCATTCGGCTCCAATCTGGCTGACTTCGCCTTCGCCGATGACCAGGAAAGCGGGGTCAGTGGGCGGTTCTTCGGCAGCGATGGTGCT
This sequence comes from Promineifilaceae bacterium (SeqCode), assembly GCA_050301775.1. Lineage (GTDB taxonomy): Bacteria > Chloroflexota > Anaerolineae > Promineifilales > Promineifilaceae > JACKCC01. Next base: position 10,133 of record JBNKZT010000149.1, on the reverse strand, counting down.
GATTTTGCCCGGCGTGACAGAGACGGTGCTGTCAGCGCCGGTCACATCCACGCGGCCTTCAGTGACGCTGTAGCTGGCGCGAGCATCGTCGGCAACCTGCACTCGGAAGACGGTACCGCGGGCGATGCCGCTGCCGTATGGCGACTTGACTTCGTAACGGGAGCCGCCATCATGGCGGAATTGAACGTGGTGTTCGCTCTGGCCCAGCCATTGGGTCATAACAACCGTGCGAAAGCCGTCGGCGGGCCGTTGGGCATCGACTGTATCCAGCGATAGTTCACTATCAGGGCCGATTTGAGCCTGGCTGCCATCGTAAAAAGCGAGACTGACGCGGGAGAATGTGCCGGTGCGCAGACGCTGTCCGGCAGTGAGGGTTGCAGCCTGGGATACGGCCGTCCACTCCCCGCCTTCGTCCTGCACTTCCACGAAACCCTGAATGTCATCAAGTACGGCCGTTGCCGGATTAATGTCCAGCGGGAAAGAGACCAGCGGAATGTAAACCGACTCGCCAGACTCTTCGGCAGCGGGAACCGCATCGGGCGCAGCCGCTGATTCTGAGCCAGTATCAGGCTCATCCACCGCAGCGATAACTTGTTCGCTTTCTTCCTCGGTACCAGCTATCTGAGGAGAGGTAACAGTGGCGTCGGGCACAAACGAGCGACCCAAACCGACAACCACGATGACCAGCAAAACGGAGATGACGGCCGTTACCATCGCCCGCTGTTGGGGCATTGCTTGCGCCTGCCACCAGGCCAGCACACGGGTGATGATTCCTGGCTGCCGATCAGCCAGGCGCGGTTTGTTTTGTTGGGCTAATCGTTGCAGGGCGGCCCGTTGGGAAACGGCCGTTTCTTCGCTCAAAGCTGGCGTGTTTTCCGGTAACGCGACCGCCAACGTCAGCAGCACTGCTTCGTTTTCCGGCAAATCAGCCAGGCAGTCGGCTAACGGTTCGCCCGCCTCCAATCGTTCTAATCGTTCCTGTAAGCGTTCTTCCAATTCGTTCATACCATTACACCTTTTCCAAAAAAGCACGGAGGGCTGTCAATCCACGATGCTGCAATGATTTGACGGCCGGGACCGTTTTGTCCAATGCCTGAGCCACCTCAACCAACGAGAGGCCAGCCAAAAAACGCAGAATGACGACTTCCTTCTGGGCCGGATCGATGTAAGCCAGCGCCGCCCGGATTCGCTCCTGAGTCAAATGCTGTTCCACAATCGGGTCAGGCTGACCACTCTCGCCGCTGAGATTTTCGACGACATCCAAAGAAGTGAGGACACGGCCGTTCTGCGAGCGATGATGATCGACAACTAAATTGCGAGCAATCCGATACAACCAGGCACGAAAGGGAACGGCCGTTGGCTGATAACCGGACAAACTGGTCACCATACGCGTGAAAATCTCACCGGTCAAATCTTCGGCTAGCTGCTGGTCACTCACACGAGACCAGACGTAGCGGAAGATAGCCTGATGATGTGCGTCGTACAAAGCACCAACAGCATCCACGTCGCCTCCTTGCGCCTGTTCAACTAAAGCTAAATCATCTAATTCCACAAAGCATATCCTTTGTCATGTGAAGCGCCTCTTCACCTAAGATAACGAAAGAGTATGGAAAAAGATTCAATTTCGTGCAACTATTTGCCAGTTGAGATGGGAAACAATAGTTGACGGCCGTTCCCACCACCGTTAGACTTTCCCATCTTCTAAAAAAGGATGGATCATGGCTCAAGGACGAATCTTTCAAATTAATGCTTCCGACGGCGGCGTACCGAAACGGCCGTTGCGCCAGGCCGAAATCAATGAATTGGGACTTACCGTCGATAAACAAATTCACACCAAAGTCCACGGCGGGCCGGAACGGGCCGTTTGCCTCTACTCGCTGGAACGGATTTTGGCCCTGCAAGCCGAAGGCCACCCCATTTACCCCGGTTCCGTCGGCGAAAACATCACCATCAGCGGGCTGGGTTGGGATGCGGTCTTGCCTGGGGCACGGCTGCGATTAGGTGATGTCATTGTGGAAATCACCAGCTACGCCCTGCCCTGCAACCTGATCGAAGAGTCGTTTGCCGATCAGGATTCCAGCCGCATCTCCCACAAAAAACATCCCGGCTGGGCACGAGCCTACACGCGCGTTTTACAAACAGGGACATGCCAGATTGGCGACCCGGTCACTCTGGAACCGCCTGATGGCCAGTCCGCCAATTAGCCCAACCAAACCAACCAATCTGCTGCAAAATGGGCCGCTGGTTGTGGCCCTGCTGCTGCTGGTGGACAGTCTGCATTACATTTTTGCCCGCCTGCTGCTGCCCCACTTGCCGGCAACGACTTCATCATTTTATACGCTGGTGGTGGGGACAGTGGAAACGGCCGTTTTCCTGGCCTGGCGTCGTCAAATCAAATGGTCAGTGATGCGGGACAATCTCTGGTTTTTCCTGGTGGTCGGCTTCCTGGTGGCGGCGGCCACGGCGATAAGTTTTGGTGCTGTGGCCTACATAGACCCCGGTTCGGCTTCACTTGTTGCCCAAACGTACACGATTTTCACGCTGGGGCTGGGGCTTTTTTGGCTGCGGGAGCGGTTACGGCCGTTACAGTTGGCCGGGGCAGCGTTAGCCATTGTCGGTGTGTTCGTCATCAGCTTCCAACCGGGGGAAACGGCCGATTTACTGCGGCTGGGTGCGTTCCTGGTGCTCGTCTCCAATCTTTTTTATGCGCTGCATACGGCCGTTGTCAAACGGTATGGCGATGGCATCGAGTTCGGTAACTTTTTCCTGTTCCGCGTGGCCAGCACAGCGCTATTTTTATTGTTGTTTTCATTGGGCCGGGGCGAAATGAGCTGGCCGGACGCAAACGTATGGCTCTTGCTGCTGCTGGTGGGCACGTTCAACATCACCATCGGCCGTATTTTGTACTATCTGGTACTGCGCCGGCTGAAAATGAGCATTCATACCATCCTGCTCACCCTCAGCCCGGCGCTGACGATTTTGTGGTCACTGGCTTTGTTTGGGGAACGGCCGTCGCTGCAAGGCTTCATCGGCGGAGTGGTGATTATTGCCGGAGTGCTGCTGGTCACACTCAATCAACAGCAAAGACAAAAAGCGTGAAAATCCAACATTATCACTCACTTTTTTTCATTACGAGCGGAATAAACAAATTCTGACCTTCAACGCTAATGTAGATAGCTGCCATCTTGGGTGTGGTTGTCCCATCAGCCAAAGTGTATGTGAAACTGTCAGTTCCAATGTAGCCTATATTTGGAGTGTAGTTAAAAGCCAAGTCGTTTTGAACAACTTGGCCGTGCTTTGGCTGAGAAGCAATGGTTATGGTTAACGCATCCGGATCGAGATAGTTATCATTGTCCAGGAAAATGATAATCACCGGCTGCCCCATCCGGGTCACGACAAAATCGTCTCGGGCCAGGGTGGCATGGCTTAAAGCCCATATTTCTCGTCCGTGGAAACCGTCATCCGCGCTAAAGTAAAGTGTATCCTCCAAGACGATTGGGCGACTGGGGGACGAATTTGGTAGGCCAGGATTTATATCCATCACCATAACTGTTCCAGTGACCGTGCCATCGCTTTGCCACAACTCAAAACCATGAACGCCATCGTTAGCCGAAAAGAAAAAGAGATCATTTAGGGTAGAAAAATCACCGACTGAGTCCGTCATACCATAATAGCCTATTGAATTGCCATTCGGATTAATATCGGCCACCATATTAGTCCCATTTTCAGTACCGTCACTCACCCACAATTCTCGGCCATGTGTGCCATCGTTGGCAGCAAAGAATAACCGGCCGTTTGCTTCAGCAAAACCTCGCACTTCGGAGCTGCCCGTACCCGGATTGATATCCTTAACCAAAACGGTATTCTCCTGGCTGCCATCTGAACGCCAAAGCTCCCCACCAAATTTGCCGCCATCATACGCATAAAAGTAAAAGTTGCCCTCAAAACCAGTAACACTCTCAACAAACCATGAAGAACCGATTTTTCCTGGATAAATATCTTTTAGCATCCAGGTGCCATCTTGTGTGCCATTACTACGCCAGAACTCGCGACCATAATCCGGATGGTCAGCAATAAAAAACAATAAACCATCTACAGAAATCATACTACTCTCAGGAAAAGCTCGACCATCATCACCTGGCACGATATCTACAACGCGATACGTTCCAGTACTCGTGCCATCGCTTCGCCAAATTGAATCCCCCAAAGTTGCATCATTGGCCCGAAAATAAATATACTCGCCCATTTGAATAAAATGGTGTGGATAAGAATAAGCAGAACCGGGGGCAATGTCAGTAATCATGTGAGTGTTGGTTATTGTGCCGTCACTAATCCAGGGTTCAGCACCATGGACTCCATCATCAACCCGAAAAACCAGCTGGCCGTTGTATGGTGTAAAACTACCAAGAAAATAAGATGAAACATCGTCAGGTATGATTTCCTTAACCATCATTGTCCCAGTTGGTGAGCCATCACTCACCCAAAGCTCTTCGCCCGTAATACCATCATCGTTTATGTAATAAAGCCTATCTTCCACAGTAGCTGGTCTACCGTATTCCGAAACAGGCGTAGCGTATGGGTGCGGGCCGCCTCCATTGGGGTAGATTTCGGCGACAAATCGCGTATTTTGCTCCTGTCCATCTGTTGTCCAAAGGCCATACTTTTCGGAATCATAAGCAAACGCATACATAGTACTGGTCCCTGCTGTTAAATCAGTAAGACGAGCATGATCTGTGCCATCAGCAATGTCACGAATTAGTGTGGTGCTGGCCACGCTGCCACTGCTGCCCCAAAGCTCAATTCCCATTTCATTCGCCGCTGCAAAATAGAGCCTCCCATCCATATTTACTAACTGGCTGGGATTGGCACTGGGTGCGCCTGCATAAATGTCGCTTACTTGAAATGTTCCAGCGGCGCTGCCATCACTCATCCATAATTCCACACCGCTGCCATCCCCCCCATCGGCCTGGAAAAACAGCTTATCGTTAACGGCCGTTAAATACCCAGGATTCGATGAACCGACCGGATGAATATCTTTGACCATCACCGTCCCGGTAGTGGTCCCATCGCTGCGCCACAATTCCCTCCCGTGCGTGCCGTCGTCTGCTTGAAAATAGAGAAGATTATTAAAGACTGTCAATTGGGTTGGTGAAGTGGGAACCATGGCTGCACTTTCCAACTTTTGTGTACCTGCCTCTGTTCCATCGGTACGCCACAGTGCGTCCTCCGCCACAAAGAACAGTTGATGGTTAACGGCCGTTAACCCAGTTGGCGATCCGGAACCAATGCCACTGACAAGGTCCTTCACCATGAACGTGCCGCTGTCTGTACCATCCGAGCGCCATAACTCACGCCCATGGCTGCTGTCTTCTGCCGAAAAGTAAACGATGCCATCCATGTGGGCAAAGTTTGCTGGGGCTGACCCGGCATCTGGGTGAATATCTTTAACCATGACTGTGCCGTCTGAGGTTCCATCACTTCGCCATAGCTCTGTGGCGTGGCTCTCATCCATCGCCGAAAAGTACAGAACTCCATTGACGTTGGTCAAATTAGTGGGGTTGGAGGATGCAGTTGGATGAATATTTTTGATTATAGAGGTCCCACTTATTGTGCCGTCGCTGCGCCACAGCTCAACACCATTCACCCCGTCGTTAGCTGAAAAGTAGACCAGATTGGAAACGGCCGTCAATTGCGAGACAGAAGACGGATCATTCAAACAAGTTGTACCCTCCTCGCTGCCATCACTTGTACAAAGCCGATTGGAATAAGGGTAATAACCAGTAGCGAGAGAGAGGAAGAAAAGCAAACCATTATCGGTACTGGTCAATTGGGAAGGCTTAGACGAATAGGATGGAAGAAGATCTTTTACACGGAATGTACCGGAAACTGTACCATTACTACGCCATAGTTCTGTATCCCGATTGTTATCCGTTGCGGCAAAATACAAGATACCATTCACAGGCGTCAAGTGAACAGGAGAAGATGAATTTGGCGCTGTGTTGATGTCAGCAACTAAATATGGTTTGGGGATATGTGGCTGCGATTGGGAAATTGCAGACCAACTCATCATCATAAGAAACGACAATGATGCCGCAGCAATAATAAAAGCGATTAAAATGCGCCGTATAAGAGAAAATGACATATAGCACCCCCAACTATCAATTGAATTTGTAATAAAATTTTTACCTGCACGACAATCCCCGCTGCGCCACGACTGAGATTATTCAGGCGAGGCGAGCTTAGCAGAGATCCCGGCGTACTGATTTCATGAATTTTGGGCGTTTTAGGCACTTCTGTCAATACATTTGACGAAACTTGATAAACTCAGGCAATAGTAAAAAAGAACAAATTTGAAAAGTTGGGATACGGCCGTTTCCTTTCCACCATCCACCACTTACATTTACCCGTCGTTGCCATAATTCATTCATACGCAATCACTTCCCGCACCGTCAACTGCGAGGCGCGGCGGGCCGGCAGGTAACTGGCCACCAACGCAAGGACCAGGACAACCACCAGCCACAGCAGCGTCCCCGGCAGGGAAAAGCGGTAGCTGGGCGACGCCCGGAAAAAAGCATAGCCAACCGCATCGGCCAAGATTTTGCTGATGGGCAGCGCCGCCACCGCTCCGATCAGCCAGCTCATCCAGCCGATGACCAGCCCTTCAATCAACACCACTTGCAGCACGGCACTGTCCGACGCGCCAATGGCCCGCATGACGCCGATTTCCCGCTGCCGTTCGATGACGTTGATGCTCATCGTGCCCATCAGCCCCAGGCCGCCGACCACCGCCAGCAGCATGGCCATGAACAGCAAAAAGACAACGATGATGTTGAAAGCCAGCGTAATCGGCTGGCGTATCGCCTGGATGGTCTGAATCGCTTCCACCCGCAGCCCGGCACCCCGAAACTGCTGCTCCAACGCCAGCGCCACCTTCGACTGGAATTCCGGCTCGTGGTTGGTCGTCAGTACCTGGGCCACCCGCGCTTTGCCCACCTCTTGGGCCAGATGGCGGGCGAAGTAAGGATAATTGAGGTAAACGGCCGCACCAATCAGCGAACTACGCACAATACCCACAATCGCCAGATCGACCTCTTTCCCCTCCAGTTTCATCGTGATCACGTCCCCCACCGCCAAATCGGGATCGTCGCGCAGCAGGTCGCTGTTGATGACGACGGCCGTTTCATCATCGGGGCGCAGCCAACGGCCGTCAATAAACACCGGCTTCAAAAACTGCGTATCAGCCTGCGGCGCATAAACGATGATACTGCCGCTCTCCGTGCCGTCATCGCGCACCAGCCGGGCATTGGAAAAGCCCCAACTCTCCACCTCGACCACGCCCGGCACTTGCAGCGCCTCGCGGCGGATTTCCTCAACGCGATAAGGCACACTAAAATTCGCACCCACGTCATAATCGAAATATTCGAGCGCATCTTCCAGCGTCAGCAGCAGCGAAGCGCGCACGCTAAAGACGGCGATAAAGATGGCGCTGCTCAGGGAAAGCGTGATCAACGTTAAGGCCAACCTTCCCCGGCGGCGGAAGGTGTTGCGCAGCGAAAGCAAAACCGGCCGTGATAGACGCCGCAAGCGCATAATCAACCGGTCAATCCAACTGGAACCGAATTGGCCTTTACCCAACCGCTGTTCGCTCACCGCCTCGCGCACCGAAATGCGGCTGCCGCTGATAATGGGGTACAGCGCCGCCAGCAAGGGGATCGTCAGGCCCACGGCCACCTGCAAGCCAATTACCCGCAGGGGAATGGAAAAGGCTTTCAAATCAAAATTGATGAACGAGGCCATGAAACTGGAGAACAATCGCGCCCCAATCGCCCCCAGGGGCACGGCCACAACGATGGCCAGCAGGCCCAAGATGATGACCGTGCCAAAGTACAACTGCATAATCTGCGGAACCTGTGCTCCAATCGCTTTCATAATGCCAATTTGTTTGACTTCCTGGGCCAGGATAGCCGACAGCGTGTTGATGATGAGAAAAGCGCTCAAAAACAGGGCCAGAAACCCCATCACGCCCAGCAGCAGCGACATGGGATCGATGATCAGCTGCATGGGATGTTCGCCCGGCGGGAAGATAAAGGTGAACAGTGTCACCTGCCCGGCTTTTTCCAACCGGTCCGTGACAGCGTTGCCCACGACCTGGATGTGGTCGATGTCGTCCTTGTGGTCGGCGACGATGAAGAACAATTGGTTAAAGTTGCGCGGCTCGCCCAACCCTTCCAGAGTATCAAAGGTGATGTAGCCGTAGCCGCTGCCGGCCAATGCCGCCGGGAACTGGTTCAAATCGTGAGCGGTGCCGCTGATGGTGAGTTGGCGGACACGGCCGTCCGGTGGTTCCACCAGCAGTGTGTCGCCAATACCCACGTCGCCCAGCCCCAACTGCGGCTGGAAAGAGGCGCGTTCGATAAGGACTGTGCCTTCCGGCGGCGGCCAGGCCCCTTCCTGCGGCCATATTTTGTTGAGGCGCATGTCGTTGAAGTCGGGCACGGCCGTTAACTGCAAATTAAACCACTCATCCCCCTCACCCCGGAAACGGACAAACACATAGCGCCGCCCTTCTGCTTCTTCCACTTCATCCAGGCTGCGAATCGTCTCCACCAGATCCTCGTCAAACGTGGTCAGCAGGAAGATATTGGCGCTGGCCGGGTTGACTTGAGCATACGTCGTTTGCAAGTCAGTGGTCAGGGCCACCTGGGAGCCGGCCACCATGCCAATGGCGGCCACGCCTACAGCGATAGACAAGACGACCAAAAACGTGCGCGTCCGATTCAACCAGAGGTCACGCAGTACTTTGCGCCAACGGGGAGCAATCATGAACGCTATTTTAATGGAAATTGGCAAAAACAAGAAAAGGAGTATGATCGCCCGTTTTACTGAAAGAGACTGGGGGCTAAAGACTGGAAACTAACCAATCTCCAGTCTCCAATTAGATATGAGGCAAACGCTATGAATGCTCAGCTTGAGATGCCCTCGCCAGAAATCGTCCGCCGCGGCTTAACCACCACGCTCATCCTCTGGTTTTTGATGAACGCGGGCTTCTTTCTCCTCATTCCGCTGCTTTCCGTTCATTTCGTGGATGAATTAGGTTGGGCGGCGGCCTTTATCGGCCTGGTTTTGGCCCTGCGCCAGTTTTTGCAGCAAGGTCTGACGGTCTTTGGCGGCGCGCTGGCCGACCGGATCGGCCCCAAGCGGTTGATCATGGCCGGGATTCTGGTGCGCACGGTCAGTTTTGTGATTATGGGTTTTGCGGTAACGCATACGGCCGTACTCCTGGCCGGACTCATGGCAGCCTTAGGCGGCGCCCTTTTCGACGCCCCGTCCAAAGCCGTCGTCGCCGCTTTATCACCTGAAGATAAGTTGAACGACTTGTACGCCAAAGTAGGCATCCTGCAAAACGCGGCCCGCACCGTTGGTCCGCTGCTCGGCGGCCTGCTCATCCAGTTTGATTTTCAAATCGTGGGCCTGGCCGCCGCCGGTTTTTTCCTCGTTTCCTTTTTTATCGCCTGGGCCGGACTACCTGACATTGCCGTTTCCACCCAAACACAAAATGTAACCACCGGGTTACGCCTCGCCTTGCAGGACCGCGCCTTCGTCCTTTACACCACCTTGATGATGGGCTATTGGTTCATGTGGGTGCAGCTATCCATCGCCCTGCCGTTGGAGGCCAAAGCGTTGAGCGGCAGCAACAGCAGCGTCGCCATTTTGTTCAGCGTCAACGCTGTTATCGCCATCGTCCTGCAGGTGCCGGCGCTGCGGCTGGCCCAACGTTTCCTGCTGCCCCTGCCCATGCTTATCGTCGGCATTTTGTTGATGGCGGTTGGCCTGGGCAGCGTCGCCTGGGCGTCTACAAGCTGGCAGTTGTACCAGTCGATCTTCTTTTTTGCTCTGGGCACGGTTCTGGTCATGCCCAATGCCCAGACGGTGGCGGCGACGATGGCCAATCCGGCGGCGCGGGGCGCGTATTTTGGCGTCAATTCGTTGGCCCTGGCGATTGGCGGCGGTATTGGTCAGATTACGGGGGGAACGGCCGTTGATCTGGCCGCCGCCCTCAACATCCCCGCCTTACCCTGGATGATTTCAGCCGCCGCCGGAATGATTGCTGCCGCCGGACTGCTCCACTTTTA
>JBNKZT010000148.1:0-14029 GCA_050301775.1 Promineifilaceae bacterium (SeqCode) | reverse complement strand
CTTGGCCTCTAACTGGTTAACGCTCATCTCAGATGTCCAATTAAAGGTGAAAGAACGCTGGCTGCCACTCACTTCATAGGGGAGGTAATATTCCACACGAAAATCGAGATTGGGCGTGGTTAAAACGAGTTGATTGTTGATTTCCTGGTAATCGGCATTCATCAATCCATTAGCGGCATCCATGTAGGCAACGGCATTTACCTGGGCATTTTCGGGCAGGGGCAGGGTTACGGTTGCCGGAGTCGCTGTACCGGCCGGCAGTGTCCCAGTTAGTAATACCAGAACGGCCGTTTGGTCGTAGTCAGGCCAAAAATCGATAACCAGGGAGTCGACGGCCGTTGCTTCACTCTGTGCCTGGCTGGAATAAACGGGAACAAACAAAAGAACAAAAATCAATAATAAATAAACTATCCGTTTCATAAGACCTAATTCATCCTTATCATAATGTGTCTGACAACCATATCAGATATGGCCATATCAGATATGGCCATCTCAGGCATGGCCGCGCAGCCGAATGCGATTGGCCCGACAATGAGGGCATTCTACATCCGTATAATCTCGACCACAGGTACGGCAAGTGCGTGTTTCCACCGGCCGATCATCATCCAGGGAACCCAGGATCAGCACCATTTCCTGGCCTTCGTGGGCGTTCAGCCAGGCCGCCAAATCATGCCCGCCAATTTGCCATTGACCGTCGGCATTCCGGCTCACGACGCCATTCATCACGTCCAGTTTCATTTCATAAGCGGCTGAGGCCAATTTGAGAACAGCCGCTCGTCTGATAGCCGACATTTGCCAGTCCTTTCCTGCATACGGCAGGTGCTTGCTCATTATCGAGCTGTCTCCTATTATACCGCATCGCTTAGTTGTGCATATGGAGGTATGCTATGTTAGATGAAGTCGGTAAGCTGGCCCAAGATGTAACGATTTTAGCCGAAATGGCCGGGGAAATGGCTGATTATCTGCGCAGTGACGTGCTTTATTGGCAGATGATGAAGGGGGGGCTGCCCAAATTGACGCTGGGCGGCTACCTGATGCGGCAGCATCGGCTGCTGGCGCTGCCGAAATTGTTGTCGGATGAAGATCAGGCGGTGGTGGACACGGCCGTTACCCAATTCAATCATGCTCTGGTTGAGAAGATCGTTCGGCTGGAACAGAAAGCGCACCAGGAACTGGAAGCCCGCATTCGCCAATGGGCTGAATATTTGAAGGATTTTCGTTGGGAACGCGGCGCAGCGGTTGCCGGTTATACGTCGGCGGTGGAAAACCGGGTAATGATAACGGCCGTTACCGACAAACTCCAAATGCCCCCCTATCAACTTGATACACGCCTTACCGAACAACTGGCCTTGCTCGACGGCAACCTGCGCTCCCGCTGGCGTTCCGGCCCATTCCTTTGGCCGGAAGCCTGGCAGCCAGCTTACCCCAGAGGCGATTATTGGTATTTGTATGGAGCGGTGCAAGGGTAAACGGCCGTTATCAGGTAGGTTTTGTCTACATCAGCCTGGGGATGTGGGTCGTCTTGTCCCCAAAAAGCATCTAAGAATAAATTGGTTTTTCCATGACACCCCGATTGTATTAAGGGCAAGTGTGGGCACGAGGTAACAAATGACTGGATTGCTTGTTTTCTTGTTTTTAACTATACCCGCTGCATTATTGATGGGATTCGCCCGACTGCTCGGTGTGAAAAAGTGGCTTTGGCTGGTACTAGCCGCCATGATCGGTGGCGTTCCGCCGGGAATATTTTACGCTAGAGTCGTGTCTGCTCTAGTTGTCTTCGTTGACCCCCAAGAAGCCCTGATAAGCGGTGTCCTGGTTGGCGCCGCAACCGGGCTAATTGTGGGATTGTTGATCTGGTTGGTGAGCACGGCCGTTTCCCGCACTCGCAAGGATCATTAATGTGACAAAGATGGGCTATACACAGTTTGAAACAACGGCCGTTGTTCCTGCCGAAGGTACAATTAAAACCTGACTGTAAAACAATATCGTAATAAATTTTTTTGTTTTTCTCATCTCCCCGCAAATCGCCATTTATCACCATAGGATGATTGTCATAGTCACAAGGCGCTATGGAGAAACCGGGCGATACATCCGTATAATACGGGGGCAATAAAAAGGACCAAATCATTGCCCCCGTCAAATAAGGATAAAGTAAATGGAAGTAGCAACAAAATCCATACCCTCAACCACACCCGAAGAGTTAGCGCGCTTTCGATTATGGCTGGCCGAAAAAATCGAAGCCTCCCTCCCTGACAAAGTTGTCCTGGAACGAGACAATCCACAAAGTATCAAGCTCATTCAAGACCGTTATGATCTGGCCAAACAACGTGCCCGCGTGCAAATTCCACCAGAGCAGGAAAAACAATTCTTTGAAGACCTCCTGGACGAAATCCTGGGCTTTGGCCCGTTGGAAAAAATCCTCAGCGACGATGCGGTAACTGAGGTTATGGTCAATCGGGCTGATTTAATTTACATCGAAAAAAAAGGCAAACTGACCGAATCAACTGTCCACTTTAATGATAATGCCCATGTGGAACGCGTTATTCGTAAGATTATCCAGCCGCTGGGTAGAGTAATCGACCGGGATTCCCCCATGGTCGATGCCCGTTTGCCCGATGGCTCCCGTGTTAACGCTGTCATTTCACCCTGCGCTATCGACGGCCCCAATATCACCATCCGTAAATTCTCCAAAACCCCTTTTACTTACCATGATTTGATTAATTTTGGCAGTATGAACCAGGAAATGGCTGAGTTTCTGGAAGCGTGTGTCGTCTCTAAACTCAATATCATCGTTTCCGGCGGCACCGGATCAGGCAAAACAACGCTGCTCAACGTGCTATCCGATTTTATTCCAGAAGGTGATCGCATCATCACTATTGAAGATGCGGCCGAATTAAGTATGAAACAGCGGCATGTCGTCCGACTGGAAACAAAGAAACCAACCAAATCCGGCGACAGCGAAGTGACCATTCGCGATTTGGTCATTAATGCGCTGCGGATGCGGCCCGAGCGCATCGTGGTCGGGGAATGCCGTGGTGGCGAGGCGCTGGACATGCTGCAAGCGATGAACACCGGGCATGACGGCAGCCTGACGACGATTCACGCCAATAACCCCCGTGACACCATCTCCCGTTTGGAAACATTGGTCCTGATGGCGGGCATGGATTTACCGCTTTCTGTAGTGCGGCAGCAAATTGTATCGGCCGTTAATATAATCGTGCAGCAGGCCCGTATGCGCGATGGCAGCCGCAAAATCATCAATATCACCGAAATCACCGGCATGGAAGGGGAAATGGTGGTAATGCAGGATATTTTTAAGTTCGACGAGCAGAGCGGGGAAGAAGGTAAAGTGGTGGGCGACTTTGTACCGGGTGGGGTACGGCCGTACTGCGAACAACGACTCCTCAGTCATGGTTTCAAACTGCCACCCACCATGTTCATGCAAAATTCCGGGCGACTGGCATCCTCTGGACGAGGTGGAGCTTCTAACGGCCGTCTACGACGGTAACCACCCGAACAGCCAAAGGGCGTCGGCTACCACACCCAAACTGGCTGATCACAAAAGAGCGTATCCTGAACGGATTACGCTCTTTTTGTTTGGGGAAGAGTCAGAATAAACGTACTGCCTTGATTCAGGCCGGGACTGGTGACTGTGACGCTGCCGCCGTGAGCCTCAACGATGGCCCGGACGATGGCTAATCCTAAACCGGCACTGCCTTGTTCCCGGCTGCGGGCGCTGTCGGCACGATAAAAGCGGTCGAAGACGTGAGGCAGTGCTTCCGGCTCGATACCCGCACCGGAATCGGCTATTTTAATTTGCAATCCGGCTTCTGTTTGCTCGACGGTAATGTGGACACGGCCGTTTCCCGGCGTATGTCGCAGCGCATTGTCCAGCAAATTGTGCAGCACCTGGCGCATCCGGGCGGTATCGACCTCGATGGTGGGCATTGCCCCCAACAGCGCCACTCGCAGCTCAATTTGTTTAGCCGCGGCCGCCGGTTTGAAAACGGCCGTGATATCCTTAACCAGTTGGGCGATGTCTGCCGGCTGTTTGTGCAGGGGCAGCTGCTGCGCTTCGGCCTGAGCCAATTCATGTAAATCATTGATCAGCGTCGTCAAATGATGGGTCTGATCGACCAGACGGGCAATTTCTTCCTTGCTAAGCGGGTAAATATCGTCCAGGATGGCGTGCAAATTGCCTTTGAGGATGTGTACCGGATGGCGCAGTTCATGGGCCACGTCAGCCAACAAATTTTGCCGCAGAGTCTCGGCCGTTTCCAAACGCTGTGCCATTTGATTAAAAGAAACGGCCACGGCCCGGATTTCCCGACTGCCCTGCACCGGAACCCGGTGGCTCAAATCGCGTGCAGTGATGGCCTGTGCGCCTTCCTCCAACCGCTGCAGCGGGGCGGCCAGCGTGTGGCTCAGCCAAACTCCGGCGACAACGCCAATAATGGCGGCCAAGACAATACCGCGCGTAAAAAGGGTTTTCACTTCTTGTTGGGCAAAAACGCGAAAATCGTCAATTACCTCTGGCGGCAAGGTTTCCAAAAGCCGGTGTACTTCGGCCGGCATTTCCGGCTCTGGCATCGGGATTAAACCAATCCGTACGCCCAACTGGAAGAGCAGCGGCAGCGAAATCATCATCAAGATAACACCGGTAACGATTAAGCTGGAACGAACCCATAAACGATTCATTAGTTACCTCCAACCAGGCGATAACCAACACCATAAACGGTCTGGATGTAAGCCGGGTTTTTGGGATCAGGCTCGATTTTACGGCGTAAATTGCGGATGTGGCTGTCCAGGGTGCGGTCAATGCCTTCGTAATCGGCGCCCAGCCCTTTGCGGATGAGTTCGCTGCGGGTGAAGACGTAACCGGCTTGTTCCATGAGGACATGCAGCAGATCGAATTCGGTGGGGGTGAGGTCGATAGCACGGCCGTTCACCACCACCTCACGCCGTCCCCAATCCATCATCAACTCACCCGTTTGCAGCACGGAAGATTGAACCAGGTCATGGCTGCGTAGGCGGGCACGTACACGGGCCACTACCTCGCGCGGGTTATACGGCTTGGTCACGTAATCATCGGCGCCCATTTCCAGCCCGACGATTTTGTCCGTATCTTCCACGCGGGCAGTGAGCATGATGATGGGAATATGGGCCAGATTGGCATCACTGCGCACCAAACGGGTGACTTCCCAGCCATCCTTGCCGGGCATCATCAGGTCCAGCAAGGCCAGGTCTGGTTTTTCACGGCGGAGAGTGTGTACGGCCGTGTTCCCATCATAAGCCACCAGCACCTCAAACCCCGCCTGCTCCAGATAAGCCCGCATCAAGCGCACGACTTCTTTATCATCATCCACGACTAAAATGCGTTGTTTCAACATATTACGTATATACCATAGGATCAGAAACTATCCTATGATTTTAGCGGGTAAATCTGCAAAAGTTGTGCAGAGCAGGCGCATTTCCAGTCGAGTTTGGCGATTTTGTAAAGCGACTTCAACAAAAAAGACCTCGTTGTTTTTTACCAACGAGGTCTTAACGACATCTCACTTACAAACTGCTGCCTTTAATCTCGGCGCTTCCGCTTGTCATCATCCTTCAAAAACGCACTCAACAACCAACTCACAATACTGATGACCAGCGCCCCCCAAAATGCTGCCCAAAAACCTTCAACAGAAAGATTCGAGGACAATGACGCTGTCAACCAAAGCAGCAGGCCATTGATGACCAGTGTAAACAGGCCCAATGTCACCAGGATGAAGGGGAAGCTCAATATTTTCAAAATTGGACCCAGAAATGCATTGATGACGCCAAAAATCAGGGCTACGATGAGAATACCGCCAATCTCGCCTGTTAATTGAACACCACTTACTAATTGGGCGGCTGCCCACAATGCGATGGCATTGATGATAAGTCTAACAATTAGTTTCACATTAACCTCCATGGGAGTCTTGCAATCTCCCGATTATCATTAAATACGTCACTTTAATTACGCAATAACATGAGAGATCGTTTCATCTGAACTGCTCAATCTTCCCCATTATACCGCTTTAGCAGCCATTCGATCCCTTTTAGTACCAGATATGGTACCGCAATAAGCGCCGCACCGCCTAACAAAATGGGCAGTGATGTCAGCAGGGAAGCCGGGCCATAAATCAGAGCAATGATGAAGCCGCCCACGACCACCAGTGTAAAAACGACCATTTTCAGGAACTGGCGGTCGTTTTCCTGGCGGATTTTGCGGCTGTTGGTTAACGGCCGTTCCCCATTCTCGTTCAGTTTTTTATCGTTCACTTGCATCCTTTAAGCATTGCAAATCTGCCAAAAAATAGTAAGGTTGGAAAAAACATTTGGAGTAGTTTTATGCAGTTATACATTATCCGCCATGCTCAATCGGAAAATAATTTGTTGTGGCAGCGTACTGGCGCCAGCAACGGCCGTATCCCCGACCCTGTTCTCACCGAGCTAGGCCACCAACAGGCCCAACTCGTCGCCAACTTCCTGGCCCAACCCCTCAATGAGGCCCCTGCCCCTGAAAGAGACAACCGGGACGGCTTTAGTCTGACTCATTTGTATTGCAGCCTCATGGAACGGGCCGTCCTAACCGGGACCTACATCGCCCAGGCCACCGGCTTACCGTTGGTCGGATTGATGGACATCCACGAATGGGGCGGCATTTACGAAAAAGATGAAACCAGTGGTGAGCGCATTGGTTTACCCGGCCCTAACCGGGATTACTTTGCCCAGCACTACCCCCATCTGGTTTTGCCGGAATCGTTGAATCATGAGGGGTGGTGGAATCGGGAGCCGGAGTTGATGGAGGAACGGCCGTTACGCGCCCGCCGCTTCTGGAAATTCCTGCTCAAACAACACGGCCAGACCGAGGACAGAGTCGCCATCGTTTGCCACGGCGGCTTCATGCAAACCCTGCTGGAAACCCTGCTCAATCGTGATAAACCAGACATCACCCTCGGCTTACCGGCCAATGTCTGGTTCGTCACCAACAACGTCGCCGTTTCCCGCTTCGATTTTGAAGCCGACCATTTTCGTATCGGCTACTTGAACCGGGTTGACTTTTTGCCGGATGAGTTGATTACGTAAAAGAAATCGGATTTTTCCAAAAAATCCGATTTCTCGCGTTTTTTACTCATACCGCAGCGCTTCAATCGGGCGCAAGTCCGCCGCCCGCCAGGCGGGATAGATGCCAAAGATAAGGCCAACGGCCGTTGCAAAACCAGTCGCCATCAGCACCGTGCCGCTGTCCACAACCGTCTCGAAATCCATCAAATTACTGGCTACGCGGGAAACCAGCCAGCCCAACACAATTCCCAGGAAACCGCCCAGGACGCTCAACAAAACCGATTCCAGCAAAAACTGAGCCAGAATATCCCGTTTCATTGCTCCCACCGCTTTGCGGATACCAATCTCCCGTGTCCGCTCGGTCACACTCACCAGCATGATATTCATGATGCCAATCCCGCCCACAACCAGCGAAATCCCGGCAATCGCGCCCAGGAACGCCGTCAAGGCGGCCGTAATCGTATCAAACGTACTCAGCAAGTCGGCCTGGCTGAAAATGGAAAAATCATCATCGGCCGCGTAAACAATGTCATGCTGCCGGCGCAGCGTTTCCGTGATTTGCTCAATCGCGGCGTCGGTCATCTCTTCGCTAACGGCAGTTGCCGAAATAGTCGATACCGCCTTCTCCCCTTCACGGGTGCGATCCGCATACAATCGGCTTTGCGCCGTTGTGATGGGAACATAAATATTGCCATCCGCATTGCCAAATCCGCCGCCGGATTCAGCCAATACCCCAATCACTTCATAACTAACCCCATTGATTTTAACTGATTGGCCAATGGGATATTCATTTTCAAACAAATCAGTCGCGGCCTCGTAACCTAAAACGGCCACCCGGGCATTGGTATTCTCGTCGTCTTGCGTCATACCGCCGCCGCTTTCAAACTCATCCAGATTATTGACGAATAAATAGTTGGCGGTAATACCGCTTACTGTCGTTTGTTTAGAGTTGCTGCCATTGACAACTTCCTGGCTGCCCTGCACGGCTGCCGCCACAGCGCTCAGAGCCGGCGCATTCAACGAATCCGACAATGCCGCCACATCTGACATACTTAAGGCCGGGTAGCCATCGCTGTTGTTGCTGTCGGTGGAAATAGTCAAAAGATTCGTCCCGATGGATTGGATTTCGCTCGTGATAGAAGCGCTCAATCCATTGCCGATCGACATTAACGCAATCACAGCCGCCACGCCGATGATCACACCCAACATCGTCAACACAGCCCGCATTTTGTTGGCCATTAAACTATCTAATGCTGTGAGAAAACTTTCTGTTAAGTTCATATCGTTACCTTTTAGCCGTTCTCCTGAATCAATCCGTCCCGAATCCAGATGACCCGTTCGGCCTGTTCGCCAATCTCCGGGTCATGGGTGATCATAATCAGGGTGATCCCTTTGTCTTCATGCCAATTCTTGAAGATTTGCATAATTTCTTCACCGGATTGGGTGTCCAGGTTGCCGGTTGGCTCATCGGCCAGGATGATGTTGGGGTCAGTGGCCAGGGCGCGGGCAATGGCTACGCGCTGCTGCTGCCCACCCGATAGTTCATCAGGACGATGGTGCATCCGGTCGCCCAGCCCAACAGCTTGTAATGCTTCCTGGGCGCGGGCGGTGCGTTCGGCACGGCCGTACCCGGCATACATCAAGGGTAAGGCAACTTGCTTAACGGCCGTTGTCCGCGGCAGCAAATTAAACTGTTGAAACACAAACCCAATCCGTTGATTGCGGATTTTAGCCTGCTCATCATCCGTCATCGCACTGACATCAATCCCGTCAATTGTGTACGTGCCGCTGTTAGGAATGTCCAGGCAGCCGATGATATTCATCAACGTGCTTTTCCCGGAACCGGAAGGCCCCATGATAGCCACAAACTCACCTTCATTAATTTGCATGTCCAGGCCGCGTAAAGCATGAACAACCTGGGTTCCCATTTCGTATGATTTCGTAATATTTTGCATCGTGATCATGCCTAATTCCTCATTCCTGGCGGAGGGCCACCCTGCCCGGGGCCAAACTGCTGCACCGGCGACATATCGCCAATCAGCAGTTGGTCGCCTTCGGTTATGCCTGCAACAATTTGGGTGTACTGGCTGTCATGCAGTCCGATGGAAACCGGAACTTCATCGTAACTATTATTCCCATTGCTGTCCGTCGTTACCACAATCACACTGTACTCGCCATTATTGCGATCCACATGAACCACTGCATTAGGAACCAGCAGCACATCTTGGAAATTAGCCGTTTCCAGGCTGGCATCGGCCGTCATCCCTACCAAAACCGGCAAGTCCGTCTCGCCCAATCCCAAAAACACGTCATACGTAACCAGTGCGCTGGCCCCATTATTCGCTTTGGGCGCAATAGCCATGACCTCACCGGCAATCTTTTCATTCGGCCAGGTTTCCAGCGTGATGACAGCCGGTTGGCCCACATAAAGGTCACTCATATCAACTTCATCGACTGCCAAAACCACTTCCAGGCTGCTGGAATCAACCATTTCGACCAAAACACCGCTGGCATTTTCACCGGCGCTGACGTGAACAGCCGTAACCAGCCCACTAAAAGGCGCAGTCAACGTTGCCTCCGCCAGATTTTTCTCCGCCTGTTGCAAACTGATCCGGGCCTGTTCCACCGCCACTTCCGCCTGGGCAATTTGATAATCAGACGGGCCGCGCCGTAATTGGTCCAGACTGGCCTGGGCGCTGGCCACCGATGTTTCCGCTGCGGCGATTTTCGCTTCCGTCGGATCCATCAGCAGCAAATCCAGTTGAATCTGCGCTGAATCCCGCGCAGCCACCGCCAATGCCAGGCTGGCTTGAACTGCGGCAATGGAATTAGGATCGCCGTTTACGGCCGTGTCATACGCATCTTGCGCCGCCGCTAAAGCCGCATTCGCTTGCAAAGCGGACATACGCGCCGAAATTTCCATATCTTCAATCCGGCTTTCGCCAATATACTTATTTGGCTCCATGACCAATGTTGTGCTGTGCCATTCTGCCGCATGCGTGGCATCCGTTTGGGCCAAATCCAGCTCGATTTGAGCCGCCAGAAGTTCCTCTTCGCTGGCGCTGGCATGCAAATCGGCTAATTGGGAAGATGCTGAATAAACGTCAGCATTGGCCGCCCGCACATCAGCTTCAGCAGCCGTGATTTCATCTTCACTGGGGCCATCCAACAAATCTTGCAAACTGGCCTGGGCGCTGGCAGCCAACGCTTCCGCTGCCGCAATATCCGCTGTGGAAGCCGGGGCCAGCAAGGTGGCCAGATTGGCTTCTTGAATCGTTAAAGATTGTTGGGCAGACGCGACAGCGCGTTCCAATTCGGTCGTGTTCAGCTTCAAAAGCGTGTCGCCCGCCTGCACGACGTCACCAATAGCCACGGCAACCTCGGCCACCTCGCCCGTGCTGGCTAAGGCCAGCAATGCTTTGCGCTGGGCTTCAATCTGGCCGCTGGCCGTTGCGCTGGCCGACAAATTACCGATGAAAGCGGTAACAACTTCACCCGTGCCCGTTTCATCTGCCGCCGAACCGTTTCCCAGTAAAGCCAGCAGGGCAATGGCCAAGATGACCAAGAGTACCGCTGCGCCACCAATCCAAACCCATTTTTTGCTTCGTTTTTTCTCGTTCATTGTATTCGTCTCGTAGTCTCTAGTCTTGTAGTCTCTAATCTCGTAGTCTTGTAGTCTCCCATTTACCCACCAAAGGGGCCGCCACGATTACCACTGTTATCTTGACCAGGGCCGAAGGATTGCAGCGGCGTAAAGTCGCCCACCAAAATTTCATCTCCGGCGCTGAGACCACTGGTAATTTGCGTGTTTTGATCATCACGTGCGCCGATGGTCACAGCCACGTCCTGAATCTCTTCACCGACAACCAGTTGAACGCTGTAGGTTCCTTTTTCCCGGTCGGCGTTAATAGCCCGATTGGGAACCAGCAGGGTGTCGCTGTATTGAGCCGTTATCAAATTGGCATCGGCCGTCATCCCCACACGCACCGGCAAATCAGTCTCGCCCAAACTGAGGTAAACGTCATAGGTAATCAGGGCACTACCGGCCGAAGTTTGCGCGCTGGGGGCAATGGTAACGATCTCGCTGGTGATTTTGGTGTCCGGCCATGTGGCCAGAGTCACAACGGCTGGTTGGCCAACGGATAATTCGCCCACATCTATTTCATCCACTTGCAAAACAACTTGCAGGCTGCTGCTGTTCACCAGTTCCACCACAACGCCGCTGGCATACTCGCCCACATTGACATTCACGGCCGTTACCACTCCAGCAAAAGGCGCGGTAATCGTCGCCGCAGCCAGCGCATCCTGGGCATCCTGCAAAGAAAGCCGGGCCTGTTCCACCTCAGCTTCCGCGATAGCCAGTTCTTCCGCTGTTGGCCCGTCAACCAGATCAGCCAGAGATGATTGGGCCTGGGCTAGCTTTGCCTGTGCCGAAGCGATTTGGGCATCTGTCGCCCCGCTCAGCGAAATATTATAATTAGCCTGGCTCCCTTCCAACTTAGCCGCCGCCGAATTCAAGCCACCCTGTGCCGAGGTCGTGTCCGGGCCTTCCAGCAGTGAATCCAGGTTGGCCTGTGCTTCAGCCACCGCCTGTTTCGCGGCCATGAGTGCGGCGTGCGTATTCTCATCAGCCAGTTCGTCGTTATCTTCTTGGGCATTTTCCAGTTGCAGTTGCGCCGACAACAAAGTGACCTGTGCCGACAAGATTTGCGCTTCCGTTACGGTTGCCTGGGCGCCGCCTAAACCAGCCGCCGCCGAAGCCACCGAGGCCTGCGAAGAACGCACGCTTATCCCGGCCAAAGCAATATCTTCCTCGCTGGGGCCATCCAACAAATTATCGAGATCCGCCTGGGCGCTTTTAACGGCCGCTTCAGCCGAAGCAATGTCAGCAGCGTAGGGATCGGCCAGCAAATCGGCCAGACTGGCTTCCCGCAAACGCAAGTTGAGTTCCGCATTGGTAACATTCAATGCTAAATCAGTTGTCGCCATCTGCACCAAAACATCACCGGCGGCCACTTCATCGCCAACACGAACCTTAACTTCTGTTACCACGCTGGACATTTCGGCCGACAGACTGGCTTCGCGGCGGGCAGTGACCTGACCGCTGGCGGTGGCGCTGGCTTCCAGATTACCGGTAAAGGCGGTAACGATCTCGCCTTCACTGCTGGCGGCTGCGGCCTGATTGGCACGGCCGTTCACCACCAACATCACCACAATTACCAACACAACCAGGCCGCCACCGCCCCAAACCATCCATTTTCGATTTTTCTTTTGCCGCATCGTTCAACTCCTATCCACAGATTACGCGGATTAACCCAAGCGACAAAATCTGTGAAATCTACGTAATCTGTGGATTAATTTCTTTTCAAGTACAGGCTTAATTCTAGGAATCAAATCTGCAAAAGTTGTGCAGAGTCCCTGCAATTTGTTCGCAAAGTCACAGCGTTACTCTCTACTTTGCCACTTTGCCCCCTTGCACGCTACAATGGACAGATGAAAGTTTTCCTGCACACCATCGGCTGCCGCCTAAACCAGAGCGAAATCGAAACGATGGGACGGCAGCTTCTGGCTGCCGGTCACGAACTGGTCGAAGACGCCGCTCAAGCCGACAAAGTCGTCATCAACACCTGTGCCGTCACCGCCGAAGCCGCCCGCGATGCCCGCAACATGACCCGGCGCATCCACCGCGCCAACGACGAGGCCGAAATCATCCTCACCGGCTGCTACGCCACCATTGCCCCGCAAAAAGCCAGCCAGATCGAAGGCGCCGGCCGGATCGTCCTTAATCAAGACAAAGATAAACTGGTACAAACCATCGATCCGCAGGCACGAATTGACTTGCCGGTTTACGAACAGGAACCGATTTTGCGTGAATTTCTGGCCGGCAGCAGCCAGGTCGGCAACACGCGGGCTTTCATCAAGGTACAGGATGGCTGCGACAATAAATGCACCTTTTGCGTGACGACCATCGCTCGCGGCGCGGGCCAAAGCCGTCATTTAGGTGATGTGGTGGCTGAAATTCAGGCGTTGGCCGCCGCCGGGTATCAGGAGGCAGTGTTGACGGGGGTGCATTTGGGCAGTTACGGCCGTGACCTGCACAACAACACCGATTTACGCGATCTCGTCTCCGCCATCCTGGAATACACCGACATCCCCCGCCTGCGACTCTCCTCGCTGGAACCGTGGGAAATCCCCGATGGCTTCTTCACCTTGTGGCAAAATCCGCGCCTGCTGCCCCATTTACATATGCCGCTGCAATCGGGCAGCGACCAAATTTTGCGCCGCATGGCCCGCCGCACCAGTCAGGCCAACTTCCGCGCATTGGCCGCCGACGCCCACGCCCACATCCCCGATCTCAACCTGACAACCGACATCATCGTCGGCTTCCCCGGCGAAACGGAAGCCGATTTTCAGCAAAGCCTGGACTTTGTCCGCGAGATTGGCTTCACCCGGCTGCACGCCTTCAGCTATAGTTCACGACCGGGAACGGCCGCTGCCAAAATGACCGGCCATCTCCCCAAAACCATCAAAAAAGAACGCGTCCACCGCATGATTGCGCTCGGACACGAACTCAGCCTGGCTTTCCACCGCCGTTATGAAGCCCAAACCCGGCCCGTCCTCTGGGAAAACGCCATTGGCGCCGACAACAACGGCCTGCGCTGGGCCGGCTATACCGACAATTACATCCGCGTCCTGGCCCACGGCCCGGCTGATTTGTTCAATCGGGTCACACCGACCCAGCTTGTTGAAGCTCGACCAGATGGGTTGTCGGGGCAAATTATCGTCTAATAATCCGGGGCCAGGGGTGGCCCCTCTACGAATTCAATTTTGTAAGGCGGCCATCCTGGCCTATTGTTTTAGAGCGGCCTGCCAGGCCACGGCTAGAGGCAAAACATGACACTTCCTGAAACGATTCAAAAAGTGCTGGACACGGCCGATG